>DASUMX010000092.1:0-4120 GCA_036277455.1 Thermoleophilia bacterium | reverse complement strand
CGCGGTCGACGGCCTCCGGGACGTGCCCGGTGGGGCGATGCTGAGCACAGACGTCATCGTCGGGTACCCGACGGAGGACGAGGCAGCGTTCGCGCGCACGCTGGAGGCGCTGCGCAGCGGCCTCTTCGGGCGCGTGCACGTGTTCGCCTACTCGCCGCGGCCGGGGACGGCGGCGGCGGGACTGCCGCCCCTGCCGGCCCCTGCGGTCAAGGAGCGCATGGGGCGCGCGCTGGCGGCGGCGGAGGCCGCCGCCCTCGCCGCGCGCCGCGCCGCGCTCGGGCGCGAGGCGGAGGTCCTGGTCGAGGAGCGGCGCGAGGGCCTCTGGAAGGGGTACAGTTCAGACTACGTGCGCTACGCGCTGCGCGGCCGCGCCCGGCGCGGCGACCTGGTGCGCGCCGTCGCCGACGAGCTGACGGGCGACGGCGTGGCCGGCAGCGTCAAGGAGTCACCGAATGAGTGAGTGCATCTTCTGCAGGATCGCCGCGGGCGAGATCCCCGCCGACGTCGTGCGCGAGGACGACCAGTTCGTCGCCTTCCGCGACGTGCGGCCGCTCGCGCCCGTGCACCTGCTGGTCATCCCGCGCGAGCACGTCGGCTCGCTGGACGAGGCCGAGGCCCTGGACGGCGGCGCCTCGGCCCGCGCGCTCGCGTTCATCGCCGCCACGGCCCGCTCCGCCGGCGTGGCGGAGAGCGGCTACAGGGTCATCACGAACACGGGTCCCGACGCCGGCCAGGAGGTCATGCACCTGCACTGGCACGTCATCGGCGGGACACGGCTGGGAGGCATGGCATGAGAGAGCTCGGCGCTATCGAACAGCGCATCAAGGACGACGCCACCGCGGCGCTCAAGGCGGGCGACAAGCGGCGCCGCGAGGCCTGCAACTCGTTCGTCGCGGCGCTCAAGAAGGAGCGTATCGACAGCCGTAAGCAGCCCACCGAGGCCGACGAGCTCACGGTCCTCAAGCGCGAGCGCAAGCGGCGCGCCGAGGCGATCGAGCTCTACGACGGGGCCGGGCGCACGGACCTCGCCGACCAGGAGCGGTACGAGGAGGAGCTCCTCAAGGGCTTCATGCCGGAGGAGCTCACCGACGCCGAGCTCGAGGTGCTGGTGGACGAGGGCATCGCCGCCACGGACGCCGTCACGCCCAAGGACATGGGCAAGGTGATGGGCTGGCTCAAACCCAAGGTCGCCGGCCGCGCCGACGGCAAGAAGCTCAGCGACCTGGTCCGCGGCCGCCTGGGGGGTTGAAGTGGCGCCGGTCTCGCGCACGGTCATCGACCTGGACAGCAACAGCGAGGCGCTGACGCTCGCGGGCGAGCACGACGCGCATCTGAAGGTCCTCGAGCAGCGCCTCGACTGCACGCTCACCCTGCGCGGCAACGTGCTGATCCTCGAGGGCGAGACCTGCGACGTGGACAAGGCGCGCGCCGCGGTCGACGAGCTGCTCACCGTCATCCACGGGGGGCGGCCGCTGAACCCGGCGATGGTGGAGTCGCTCATGGACATCGCCGTCAACTCGTCGGGCAAGCCCTCCGAGGTCTACGGCGACGTGGTGTGGACGCACCGCGGCCGTCAGGTGGGCCCGCGGACCGTCAACCAGAAGCTGTACGTCGACGCCATCCGCGGCAACACGATCACCTTCGGCATCGGGCCGGCGGGCACGGGCAAGACGTACCTCGCCACGGCCATGGCCGTGCAGGCGTTCTTCGGCAAGCAGGTCGGGCGCATCATCCTCACGCGCCCGGCGGTGGAGGCGGGGGAGAGCCTCGGCTTCCTGCCGGGGACGGTCAGCGAGAAGGTCGACCCGTACTTCCGGCCGCTGTTCGACGCCCTGTACGACATGATCGACGGCGAGAAGCTGGCGGTCCTCATCGAGAAGGGCGAGATCGAGGTTGCGCCCCTCGCGTTCATGCGCGGGCGCACGCTCAACGACTCGTTCATCATCCTCGACGAGGCGCAGAACACCTCGCCGGAGCAGATGAAGATGTTCCTCACACGCCTCGGGTTCGGCAGCAAGATGGTCGTCACCGGCGACGTGACCCAGATCGACCTGCCGCACAGCCGGACCTCGGGGCTCGTCACCGTGTCCGAGGTCCTCGACGACATCGAGGACATCAGCATCGTGCAGTTCGACGGCCACGACGTGGTGCGCCACAAGCTGGTGCAGCGCATCGTCAACGCCTACAAGGCGCACGACGACGAGGTGGGGGCGGCGCGGGCGCAGCGCCAGGCGCCGTCCGGCCCGCGTCGGGAGGGGCCGGGCTCGTGAACGTCGTCGAGGTCGTCAACGGCACGCGCACGGCGGTGGACGAGGAGCTCGTCGCCCGCCTCGTGGCCAGGGTGCTCGAAGCCGAGGGCGTGCGCGGCGCCGAGGTCGCCGTCGCCTTCGTCGGCGAGGCGCGCATCCGCGCCCTGAACCGCGAGCACCGCGGCCTGGACGAGGTGACCGACGTGCTGAGCTTCCCTCTGGAGGAGTGGGAGTCGCCTGCTGCCGGCGCAGCCTCGGGTGCGCCCGACCTCGGCGACGTGGCCGAAGCGGCCGTCTCCGGCACGGGCGGGCCGCCCCTGCTCCTCGGCGACATCGTCGTCTGCGCGCGCCGCGCCCTCGAACAGGCCCGGGGCGACGGCCTGCCGCCGTCCCTCGAGGTCGCCGTGCTCCTGGCGCACGGCACGCTGCACCTGCTCGGCTACGACCACGAGACCGACGCCGGCCAGATGGCGCTGCGCCAGGCCGAGGTGCTGGAGCTCGTCGACTGGGAGGGCATCGTTGTCGCGCCGTCGCGGTAACCTGCTCACCAGCTTCAACTACGCGTTCGACGGCATCGTCCACGCGCTGCGCCACGAGCGCAACATGTGGATCCACTTCGGCATCGCCGGGCTGGTCCTCATCGCCGGGCTGTTCTTCGCGCTCACCCGCGTGGAGGTCATCGCGCTGCTCGTGGCCATCTCGTTCGTGCTCATCACCGAGATGTTCAACACGGCGATCGAGCACACGGTGGACCTCGTCACCGACGAGGACGACCCGCGCGCCCGCATCGCCAAGGACGTGGCCGCCGGCGCCGTCCTGGTCGCCGCCGTCAACGCCGTGGCCGTCGCCTACCTCGTCTTCTACGACAAGATCACCAGCGTCCCGTACACGATCCTCAGCAAGCTGCGCGGGTCGCCGATCGACGTGACCGTGATCGCCCTGTTCATCGTCATCCTCGCGGCGATCGCGCTCAAGGCGTTGACGCACCGCGGCACCGCCTTTCACGGAGGCCTGCCGTCGGTGCACGCGGCGCTCGCCTTCGCCGCCTGGGTGGCGGTCACGTTCGTGGCCTCGAACACCACGTTCGCGCTGCCGATCTCGGCGATCACGCTGTTCCTCGCGGCGCTCGTGGCACAGAGCCGCGTGCAGGCCAAGATCCACACGGTCACCGAGGTGGCGGTCGGCGCGGCGCTCGGCATCGCCATCACCGCGCTTCTCTTTCGGGTCTGGTACCCCCTGTGAGCCGCGCCCCGGAGCCGGCGGAGCGCCTCCTCTTCCGGGAGGCACTGGCCGTCGCCGCGAACGCCTACGCGCCGTACTCGGGATACGCGGTGGGCGCCGTGGCCGTGGGCCCGTCGGGCCGCAGCCACCACGGCGCCAACGTCGAGAACGCCGCCTACCCGGCGGGTCTCTGCGCGGAGCGGGCGGCGCTCGCCGCGCTCGTCACCCACGGCGAGCGCGAGCTGCGCTCCGTCGCCGTCGCCGCCCGGGACGGCTCCGACTGCCTTCCCTGCGGCCTCTGCCTGCAGACGCTGGCGGAGTTCGGCGACCCGGAGATCGTCGCCCGCGCCGGCGGCGAGCTGCGCGTCGTGCGCCTGAGCGAGCTGCTCGCGACGCCGTTCGCGCTGCCCGAGGCGGGCGCGCCGCAGGGAGGCGGCGATGACTGAGTTCCGCAGCGGCTTCGTCGCCGTCTTCGGGCGTCCCAACGTCGGCAAATCGACGCTGGTCAACGCACTCGTGGGGCGCAAGGTCAGCATCGTCAGCGACCATCCCCAGACCACGCGGCGGCGCATCACCGGGGTCGTCACGCTGGACGACTGCCAGCTGGTGCTCCTGGACCTTCCCGGGTTCCAGAAGCCGTTCGACTCGCT
>DASUMX010000091.1:0-4159 GCA_036277455.1 Thermoleophilia bacterium | reverse complement strand
GTGTGGCGGGAGACGTCCGAGGCCGAGCGGCCGGCGTTCGCCGGCGACGGGTCACTGGCGGTGGTCTCCGTCTCCGACGAGCGCGCCGAGCTGCGCGAGGCGGTGCGTGCCGTTCTCGGAGCGGTCGAGGGAGGCGCCGCTGCCTGGGACTGCGCGCTGGTGGTCCCGCACAGCGATGCGGTCGAGCTCGCGGCGGCCGCTCTGCAGGAGGCGGGGCTTCCCATCGCGTGCCGCGTGCCGGACCGCTCGGCGGGCACGCGCATCCTCACGCGCCTCCTGGACTGCATCGCGCCGCCTGCCGGAGAGCCCTTCGCGCGGCGCGCGCTCATCGACCTGGTCACGGCCGGGCCGCTCCGCGAAGGCGTTGGGGCGGGCGAGACGGCGATCTGGCTGGACGAGGCCCGGCAGGCCGGGGTGGTGTCCGGGGCCGAGCAGTGGACGACCCGACTGGCGCGTCGCCGTCGCGGCCTGGAGCGGCGGCTTGCGGACCTCGAGGCCAGGGGCGTCGTGGCGGTCGACGACGACGACGAGGTGAGCGGCAAGGTGGAGGCGGTGCGGCAGCGCCTCTCGGCGGTACGCGGGCTCGAGGCTGCGGCGCGCGCCCTCGTGGAGGTGTGCGGCCGGCCGCCGGCGCACGCCTCCTGGGGCGAGTGGGCCGCCCTTTTTTCGGGCGCGGTCGACGCCGTCTTCGCGCCGGCGGCCGCGGTCGAGGCGAGCGACGCCGCCTCCCGTCTCCAGGCGCTGACCGTCCTGGAAGAGACGGTCGACCTCAGCGAGGCGGCGGCCGTGCTGCGCGACATGCTGGGCGCTGCGCGCGTCCCGCGCGGCCGCCCCGGTCGCGACGGCGTCGCCGTGCTCACGCCGCTCGAGTTGCGCGGCCTCAGCTTTCACACCGTGGTCTTCACCGCGCTCGCCGAAGGTGGCTTCCCGGCGCGGGGCCGGCCGGATCCTCTGCTGGGCGACGCCGAGCGCCGCCGCATCGGCGCCGCGCTCGGCGTCCGGCTGCCGCTGGCGGAGCAGCGCGATGCCGAGTCGCTCCAGCTGTTCGCGTTCGGCTGCGAGGCTGCCCGCGAGCGGCTGATCCTGCTGGCGCCGCGTTCGGGCGCGGCAGACGGACGGCCGCGGCTGCCCTCCCGACTGCTGCTGCGGCTGGCTTCCTCCGCGGCCGGCCGGCCCGTCGGGATGGACGAGTTCCTGGACGGCGAGCCGCTGCGCCCGGTCTGGCGTCGGCTCGCCGGCTCGCCGGCCTTCTCCGACGACGCGGTCTGGGTGGACGAACGCGAGCGCGACGTCGCGCTCCTGCTCGCGCTCTCGGCTGCGGGCAGCCACGGCATCGCGCGCGCGTACACCGCCGAGGTGCTGGGCGACGCGGAGGCGGCGAGCCGCCGCTTCGGCGCCTGGCGCTCGGCGAGGAGCGTCGTGCCGAGCCCTTGGGACGGCCTGCTCGGCGCACCAGCCCGCACCGCGCTCGCCGCCACCCACCCGTTCGACGGCGAGATGCACCCCACGCGCCTCGAGCGCTACGTCAGCTGTCCCTTCTCCTTCCTGCTGCGCGACGTGTTCGGGCTCCAGGTGCCCGACGAGCCGGGCGACGCGCTCGAGATGGACGCCAGGGAGTTCGGGACGCTGGCGCACGACATCCTCCAGCGCGCCTACGAGCAGGTGATCGCCGGCGAGTTACGCCGGGACGAGGCCCTGACCGCGGTGCGCGCGGCGTGGGAGACGTGCTGCGCCGAGGCCGAAGGCCGCGGCGTCACCGGGGCCGCGCTCTCCTGGGAGGTCCGGCGCGAGCTGCTGCTGGAGGACCTGCTCGAGACGGTGCGCCTCGACCCGGTGTTCTCGGATCCGGGGAGCCGGCCCGTCGCCGTGGAATGGCGCTTCGGCGAGGCGGTAGCGCGGCCGGTCGCCGTCGATCTTCCGCTCGGCCGCTCGGTGCGCTTCGCCGGCAGGCTCGATCGCGTCGACGAGACCCCGTCCGGAGCCCGTGTCATCGACTACAAGTCCGGCGCCGGCGGGACCGAGCGCGCCCGCATCAAGGAGGGCCTGAGCGTGCAGCTCCCGGTCTACCGACTCGCGCTGCGCCAGGCCGGGGACAAGGACTACGGCGCCATCACCTGCCTGTACCGGCTCGTCACGCGCCGTGGCGGCTTCGAGGACCTCGACCTGCCACAGTCGGAAGAAGCGTCCGAGCGTCGCCTGCGCGACCTCGTCACGAGCTCGCTGGCGCTGGTCGACGAAGGACTGTTCCCGCGCACTACGCGGCAGCGCTGCGACTTCTGCGACGTGCGCTACGCCTGCGGCGTCTCCGCCTGGGCCAGGGCGCGCAAGCGCGAGCACGACCTTCTGGAGCCCGTGTGCGCACTCCAGTCAGCCCCGTGCGAGGAGGACCCCGATGCCGGCTGAGCGGCCGGTCTGCGACCAGGACGTCCGCCGACGGGTGACCGCCGACCTCGGCACGTCCTTCCTCCTGGAGGCGGGCGCCGGCACCGGGAAGACCCGGGTGCTCGTCGACCGCTACGTGAACTGCGTCCTCGACCCCGCACAGGGCACCGGCGACGTGCGCACGGTCGCGGCCATCACGTTCACGGAGAAGGCAGCCGGTGAGCTCCGCCAGCGCGTCCGCGAGGAGTTCGAGCGGTTGGCGGGGCAGGCCGCCGGAGACGCCGCCCGCGCGGCGGTCATCCAGGGCGCGCTCGACGCGCTCGACGACGCGCCAATCAGCACCATCCACGGGTTCGCCGGCCGCCTGCTGCGCGAGTTCCCCGTCGAGGCTCGCGTGGACCCGGCGTTCGAGCAGCTCGACGCCCTCGGGTCTGACCTCGAGCGCGGCCGTCTTTGGGAGGAGTGGCTCGGCGAGCTCGCCGCCGCCGATCCCGCCGCGGGATCGACCCGGCAGAAGCTCGCTCGCCTCCTGCGGGCCGGCGTGCGGCTCGACTGGCTGCGGACGCTCGCCGTGGGTCCCAAGGGCGTGTTCGGCGAGCGCTACGACCTCGACCCTCAGGTCGAGCTGCTTCCGGAGCCGGACCTCCTCTGCGCACTGGCGGGTTTGGCGGTCCCACTGGACAGGCTGGCCGAGCACTGCTCCGTCGCCTGCTCCAACACCGGCGACAAGGGCTGCATCGCCGCGATGAGCCTCGTCGACGCCGGCCGCGCCCTCCTGGAGCGGCCGCCGGCGGACGTCGACCAGATCGCGGCCGCGGTCTACGCACTGCCGGCCAAGGCCACGGCCACGGCGCCCGGCGGCAACAAGGGCAACTGGGACCAGGCCCGCGGGGGCAAGGACGAGCTCCTCGCCCGGTACCGCGAGGCGGTCGCGGAGGTGCTGGCCGCCCGGGAGGCCTACGCCGCCTTCCTCACCACGCTCGCCGTCGCCGTCGCCGACGCGTTCTCGCGCTGGGCGGCCGCGACGCAGCTGGCGCTCGGCCGCCTCGACTTCACCGATCTGCTCGGGTGCCTGCGCGACCTGCTCAAGCGCGACCCGGCCGCCCGGGCGGCGCTGCAGGCCCGCTTCCGTTACCTGCTGGTCGACGAGTTCCAGGATACCGACCCGCTGCAGGCGGAGATCGTCTTCTTCCTCTGCGAGCGCTCGCCGGACGCGCAGGACTGGCGCGACGTGGTCCTCGAGCCGGGCAAGCTGTTCGTGGTCGGCGATCCCAAGCAGTCCATCTACCGCTTCCGCCGCGCGGACATCGGCATGTACGACCAGGTGAAGCTCCTGGTCGCGGGGCAGCCGGGCGGCGCGGGGGCGGTCGAGGCTATCCGCCAGAACTTCCGCACCACGCCGGCGGTGGTGCAGTGGGTCAACAACGTGTTCGCGGACGTGTTCGAACAGGACCAGGAGCAGGGCCGCCAGCCGGGCTACCAGTGGGTGGAGCCGTACCGCCCGGCCGCGGAGGGACCGCGTGTGGCCGTGCTCCTCGGCGAGGACCTCGGCACGGCCGCAGGGGCCGCGGACGCGGCGCGGCAGGCCGAGGCGCGGGCGCTGGCCGCGCTGCTCCTCGCCATGCACGGCGAGGAACAGCACCGCTGGACCGTGCAGGATCGCGCCCCGGGCGCCGGCGGTGACGGCGAGGCGTGGCGCTCGCCGCGTTGGGGCGACGTCGCCCTGCTCTTCCGGGCGACCACCGGGCTCGAGACCTACGAGCAGGCGTTCCGTGAA
>DASUMX010000090.1:0-13406 GCA_036277455.1 Thermoleophilia bacterium | reverse complement strand
GCCGTCGATGATGAGCTCTGCGTCCACGACGGCCTCCTACTGCACCAGCACGGCGTCGAACCGGCAGACGTCGCGGCAGATGCCGCACTTGATGCAGTCCTCCGCGTCGATCACGTGCAGCTGCTTCTTCTCGCCGCTGATGCAGCCCTGCGGGCACCCGAGCGCGCACGCCCGGCAGCCGGTGCAGCGCTCCTCGAGGATGCTGAAGCTGATCAGCGCCTTGCACACGCCCGCCGGGCAGCGCTTCTCGTCCACGTGCGCGAGGTACTCGTCGCGGAAGTGGCGCAGGGTGGAGAGCACCGGGTTCACGCCGCTCGTGCCGAGGGCGCAGAGCGAGGTCGCCTCCACCGCGTCGGCGAGCTGCTCGATCAGCGTGATCGTCTCCCGCGTGCCGCGGCCCTCGCTGACGTCGCCGAGCAGGTCGCGCAGCAGGGCGAGCCCGTCGCGGCACGAGGTGCAGTTGCCGCACGACTCGGACGCCAGGAAGCGCAGGAAGTACCGGGCGACGTCGACCATGCAGGTGCCTTCGTCCATCACGATCATGCCGCCGGAGCCCATCATCGAGCCCTCGGCGGCGAGCGTGTCGAAGTCGACCGGCAGGTCGAGCTTGTCCGCCGGCAGGCAGCCGCCGGAGGGGCCGCCGGTCTGCACCGCCTTGAACTGCTTGCCGTTCGGCACGCCGCCGCCGGCGCCGAAGACGATCTCGCGCAGGGTGGTGCCCATGGGGACCTCGACGAGGCCGGTGCGCGCCACCTTGCCGACGAGCGAGAAGATCTTGGTGCCCGGGGAGCCGGCGGTGCCGATGGCGCGGTACCAGTCGGCGCCGTTCAGGACGATCTGCGGCACGTTCGCCCAGGTCTCGACGTTGTTGAGGTTGGTGGGGCGCCCCCAGAGGCCGCGCTCGCTGAGGTGGATGAGGCGCCGCCGCGGCACCCCGCGGCGGCCCTCGAGCGAGGCCATCATCGCGCTCGCCTCGCCGCAGACGAAGGCGCCGCCGCCGCGGCTGACGCGCAGCTCGAAGGAGAAGTCGCTGCCGAGGATGCGCTCGCCGAGCAGGCCCAGCGCGCGCGCCTGCTCGATGGCGCGCGTGATGCGCTCCACGGCGACCGGGTACTCCTGGCGCACGTAGACGTGGCCCTCGCGGGCGCCGATGGCGTAGGCGCCGATGACCATGCCCTCGAGCACGCCGTGCGGGTTGCCCTCGAGCAGGGCGTCGTCCATGAACGCCCCGGGGTCGCCCTCGTCGGCGTTGCAGACCACGTACTTGAGCTCGCCCTCGGCGCGGCGGCAGGCCTCCCACTTGCGCCCCGTGGGGAAGCCGGCGCCGCCGCGGCCGCGCAGGCCGGAGGCCTTGACCTCCTCGAGCACGGCCTCGGGGCCCATGTCGAGAGCCTTGGCCAGCGCCGCGTAGCCGCCGAGCGTGATGTAGGCGTCGATGGAGGTCGGGTCGAGCAGCGCGCTGGCGCCCAGCAGCAGGCGCTGCTGGGCGCGGTAGAAGGGGATCTCGTCCTGCAGGGTGCAGGAGCCGTCCGCGTCGATGCAGAGCAGGCGGTGGACGAGCTCGCCGGCCGCGGTGGCCGCGACGAGGTCGGCGGCGTCGGCCGGCTCGACGTGCCGGTAGGCGACGCCGTCGGGCACGAGCAGCACCAGCGGGCTGGCCTGGCAGAAGCCGAGGCAGCCGGTGGCGCGCACCTCCACCTCGCCGGCCACGCCGCGCGCCTCGACCTCGGCGCGGAGCGCGTCCACGACGCCGAGCGCGCCCTGGGCGCGGCAGCCGGTGCCGGCGCACACGGCGAGGACCCGGCGCCGGGCGTCCCGCCCGGCGCCGAGCGCCTCGCGGCGGTCCTCCAGCGCCGCCGGGTCCGCGAGCCGGGCGCTCACGGCTCGTCCTTACCGGCGACGGTCTTGGCAACCATGCGCGAGAGCCGCGCGGGCGTCATGTGCCCGTGGTGCTCGCCGTCCAGCAGCACCAGCGGCCCGATCGCGCAGGCGCCGACGCAGCCGACCTCCTCGATCGAGAGCGACAGGTCCGGCGTGGTGCCGCCGGCGGCGATGCCGGTGTCGCGCTCGAGCTGCTCGAGCAGGCGCGGGGCGCCGCGCACGTGGCAGGCGGTGCCCACGCACACGGTGCAGGTGTGCTCGCCGCGCGGCTCGGTGTGGAAGCCGTGGTAGAAGCTGGCGACCCCGTAGACCTGGGTGCGCGACAGGCCGAGGTGGGCGGCGGCCGCCCGCAGCGCCTCCTCCGGCAGGTAGCGGAACTCGGCCTGCAGGTCGTGCAGGACGTTGACGAGCTCGCCGGGGTCGTGCCGGGGGTAACGCCGCAGCACGGCCGTCACTCGGCTCGTGTCTATGGTCCGGGTGTCGCTCACGATCGGGCCTTCCCGGCCGGCGCGGAGCCTCGTCGCCGGCCATTCGTCCTTCCGCGCCTCACCCGCACGGCCTGTGGTCTTCTCCTGCGTCAGCCGCCGGCGATCATCGGGAAGATCGCGATCTCGTCCTCGTCCGCAAGCGGCGTGTCCAGCATCTGGAGATGCCGCACGTTGCGCCCGTTGACGAAGACGATGATCTCCCCGTGCAGGTCGTCGCCGTCCAGCACGGCCCGCCGGAACGGCCGGCCGTAGCGCTCCGCGAGCTCCGTGAGCAGCTCGCGGAGGTCGCCCGGCCGGCCGTCGACCCGGCGCTCCGTCTCCCGCGTCAGGTCGCGGATGGTGGCGAAGTACTTGACGGTCATGCCTTGAGCGAGAGCTCCTTGAGCTTCGCCTTGGTCGGCACGCCGTGCTCGTCGTACCCGCGCTGCTCGTAGTACTCGGGCAGCATCTCGCCAAGCTTGTTGACGTGACCCTTGGAGGCGCCGGTCTTGAGCGGCTCCTCGAGCAGGCGCCTGGGCAGCGTGTCGTCGGCGCTCGTGTAGCCCGCCGCGATGTTCCACAGCCGCTCCTGCGTCCAGATGCGGTCGCCCACCTGCAGGAACTCCTCCAGCGTGTAGTCGTAGCCGGTCAGCGTGGCCAGCGTCTTGACGAGCTGCTCGCCGGTGAGTCCGAAGGTCGCGAACAGGCAGCTCCCCGTGGCGTCGAGCGCCGCCGTGAGGTTCTGGAAGGCGATGCCCAGGCCGGCTTTGCCCTCGGTGACGTGCGGGTCGGCGTTGCCGCCGCTGCCCAGCACCTCGTGCGAGATGGTGTACCCGCGCACGTGGCAGCCGCCGCGGTTGCTGGTGGCGTAGTTGAGCCCGATGCCTTGGATGGCGCGGCCGTCGTAGGCCGGCATCTCCTGCTTCTTGGTGGTCATCGAGTACTCGGGATGGCCGTAGCCGTCGGCGAGACGGTACGAGCCCTGCGCCGCCTTGGCGCCGAAGCCCTCGCCCTCGCCCATCTTGCGCGTCATCTCGACTATCGCCTCGGCGTTGCCCCAGGTGAGGTCCACACCGTCGGTGTCCTTGCTCGTGATGATGCCGCGCTGATAGAGCTCCATGGCGCAGGCGATCGAGGAGCCCGCGGCGATGGTGTCCATGCCGTACTCGTTGCAGAGGTAGTTGGCCTTGGTGATCGCGTCGAGGTTGTCCACGCCGCAGTCGGCGCCGTAGGCCCAGGCGGTCTCGTACTCCGGCCCCTCGCCGATGCCCTCGAAGCCGGGGGCGTCGACCTTGGTCACACGGCCGCAGCTGATGATGCAGCTGAAGCAGCCCTTCTTGCGCACCAGCTGCTTGGCCGCCAGCGCTTCGCCGCCGGTCTTGTCCGCGTTGGCGAAGTGGCCGTCCTGCCAGTTGCGCGTCGGCAGGCCGCCGACCGTGTTCAGGATGTTGACCAGCACCTCGGTGCCGTAGGCGGGCAGGCCGGTGCCGCCGACCGGGTCGTCGAAGATCATCTTGCGGCCCTTGAGGACCTCTTCGAGGAACGCGTCGGGATCCGCGACCTCGACGGGGCCGTTGCCGACCACGGCCACGGCCTTGAGGTTCTTGGAGCCCATCACCGCGCCGACGCCGGTGCGCCCTGCGGCGCGGTGCATCTCGTTCATGATGTTGGCGATCAGCGAGAGGTGCTCGCCGGCCGGGCCGATGCAGGCCACCTTGGCCTCGTCGTCGGTGGCCGCGCGGATCGCGTCCGTGGCGTCCGGCACGTTCATGCCCCAGACGCCGGCCGCGTCGCGGATCTCGACCTCGGCGTCGTTGATCCAGAGGTAGACCGGCTTGGCGGCCTTGCCCTCGACGATCACGGCGTCGAAGCCGGCGTACTTGAGTTCGGGGCCGAAGGCGCCGCCGGAGTTGGACGCCGCCAGCGACTCGTTGAGCGGGCTCTTCGTGCAGACGTTGTAGCGCCCTGCCGACGGCGCGAAGGTGCCCGTGAGCGGGCCGGCCGCGAACACGAGCTTGTTGGCCGGCGACAGCGCGTCGACCTTGGGGTCGACCTCGGAGCGGATGATGTAGCCGCCGAGGCCGCGCGCCCCGATGTACTCGCGCGCGACCCGCGGGTCGAGCGCCTCACGTGTGACCTTGCCGGAGCCGAGGTCCACGCGCAGGAGGGTGCCCGTCCAGCCGTACATCTCAGCTCACCTCCTGGAAAGCGTCCTTGAACTTGGCCGCGTAGGCCTTCTTGCGCGCTTTGACCTGCGCCGTGTCGTCCACGTACTCGAGGGCTGCGGTGGGGCAGAAGGCGGCGCACTGCGGCGCGCCGTCGCAGTTGTCGCATTTGAAGATGCTGCTGGTCATGGCGTCGTAGCGCGCGTTGCCGAAGGGGCACGCAATGACGCACATGCGACAGCGGATGCACTTGTCGTCGTCCCAGTCGATCATCGCCTGGGTGGTCGAGCTCTTGTGCATGGCGCCGGTGGGGCAGACGGTGACGCACGCGGCGTCGTCGCACTGCTGGCACATCATCGGTACCGAGATGCCTTCACGCTCCCACGTGAAGGCCTGGACCCGGGATGCAGACGGGCGGAACCGCCGCTCGTGCTCGAACGAGCACGCGAGCTCGCAGTTCCGGCACCCGGTGCACTTGTCCGGGTGGATCATCAGCACTTTCGCCATGGCCTCCTCCTCTGGGAGCGGGGCCGCGAGCACGGTCGCCCGTCCGCGGCTCGTCGCGGGTACAGGAGGAGCATGGGACGGATCGCCGCCGGGGTCGATTCGCTGCGTGACTACTCTTTGCGCGAAAAGGCAGGGCGCGTGCACACCCGCCGGTCAGCTGGGCTGCTGGCCCAGGAGTACAGCAGCCTGCAGCCCGAGGCGGACGTCGACGATGTCGTCGAGCTCGCTGAGGTCGATGCCGAGCAGTTCCTCGACGTGCGCTGTCCGCTTCTGCAGCGTGTTGCGGTGGATGTGCAGCTCGTCGGCGGTCTGCTGCACGGCCAGGTGGTTCTCGAAGAGGGTGTACAGCGTCTTGTAGAGACTGGTGCGGTGCGCGGCGTCGTACTCGAGGAGGGGCCCGAACGTGCGCTGGACGATGTCGGACAGCGCCTTCTGGTCGAGCCCGTCGAGCAGGATGAGGTGGCCGCTGAGCTCATCGAAGACCGCGCCTTTGACCGGCTCCGACGAGCGCCGGGCGGCCATGCACGCCGCGCGCGCCTGCTGCAGGCAGCGGGGCGCGCTCTCGACGCCGGCGAGCGGCGCGGAACAGCCGGCGACGAGTCGCTCCGGGGCGGCGGTCGCAGCGGTCGCTGCGGCTCGCAGGTCGTCGAGCAGGTCTCGGGCGGGGCCGGTCCCCGCGTCGGGAAGCGCCGTGAGCACCACCACGGAGGGCCCGTTGGACAGGCTGAGGAAGGGGATGCGGCGCTGGCTGAGCCGGGCGTCAAGGGCGCGCAGCACTCCGCCGGTGGACTTGTCCGCGGTCTTGCCGGCAAGGGTGCCGGCGGACGATGGGCGAAGCGCCGCGGGCTCGACGACCGCCAGGCGCAGCACGCTGGTCGCGCTGAAACCCTGCTCCTCGAGTCGGATCCGCAGGTCCCGGGTGGGGCTGCGGCCCGCGAGGATGTCGCGGAGCAGGCCGCGCCGCACCCGTCGTCGCATCTTCAGCTCGTCGCGCTTGCGCAGCAGTTCGAGCGTGACGAGCTGCTGCAGGTACAGCAGCGACGCGGCGGCGAAGTCGCTCGGCTGCCGCCGCGAGACGACCGCCGCGAGGACCCGCTCGACGCGGTCCATGATGAAGACCTCGCGGAAGTACACCCGGTCGTCTTCACGGTCGACGACGGCGTGCGGGCCGGGCAGGCCGCGCAGGCGCTCGTAGGCCTCCCACAGGCCGCGGACGAGGCCGTCGTCCTTCAAGTCGCGGCCCGAGGCGCAGACCACCTGCCCCTGCGTGTCGAAGAGGACGACGGGGACCTCGAGGATGGAGGCGACCCGGTCGACCAGCTCTCCGACGTCCTTCTCCTGCACGACGAGCTCCAGCAGCTGGATCTGGAGCGCGGCCGTCCGCCGCAGCGTCTGCATGTCGCGCGCCGCGGACGCATCGGCTTCTCCGGGGCCCGCTTCGTGCTCGCGCAGCGCCGCCTCGAGCTCTTCGGTGTGGCGGCGCACCTGGTCTTGCAGTCTGACCGTGGTCTGGAACAGCCCGAAGTCCGACTCCTTGACGTCCATCCCGGCTTCCGAGCGGTCCATCAGTGCGTCGACGATCTTGTTGAGCCGGGCGACCTCCGCCTGCAGCGTCGCGACGTCACGGGTGTCGGGCGCGTCAGCCATTGCGCGCGCCTCCGGCCGCCCGGCGCGATCCGATGGCGACGGCCGTCAACGTCTGGTTCATGTGGAGACCGCAGTACTGCTCGCCGTAGGTGTTGAACCCGACGGCGTTGTTGGCTCTCAGGAGGTCGGCGACGGGTTGCTCCACCCCCGTCTGCAAGATCTCCAGCCTGCGCAGGATGCAGTCGAAGGCGAGCACGACCTGCGGCGGGCCGATCCGGGCGCGCACCTGTGCGAGGGCCGCCTCGAGGTTGCGGACGAGGTCGACGCCCTTGGCCCCGCGCAGCACGACTCCGCGCTCGATAGCGCAGTAGAACTTGAGGCTGCCGTCGGGGTTCACCTTCTGGATCGAGCGCACGTAGTTGCCGCCGTCGATGAGGACGACGACGGGCGATGCGGCGAAGTGCGCGGGGCCGAGGTCCCGCGGATCCACGCCGAGCATCCGTGCGTACTCCTCAGCCGCCGGCAGGCCGTCGATCTCGCTGACCACGCGTAGGTCGGGGTCCGCCTCGGTCACCACGAACCGTTCGTCCGTCGGCTCGAAGTGCTGCGTCTTGAACTCGATGAACGGAAGCGGCGTGGTGATCAGGACGAGGACGGCGGAGCCGCTCACGAAGTCGCCGTCGCGGTAGGTGTACGTGTTCGCGAAGCTCATGCTGTCGCCGGCCGAACCTCCGACCAGCAGGATCTCTCCCAGTCCCTCCTGGAGGGCGTGGGCCAGCTGCTCCTCGTGCCCGAAGAGCCCGTCGACGAGCAGCAGGGCGAAGGTGTTGTGCGCGTCCGCCTGCTGCGCCTCGTCCTCGAGCCGCCGCCGCAGGCTACGCGCGAACTCGACGCCCTCCGGGATGCTGAACCCCCGGAGATCGTCGAGATGCCCCATGACCGCGGTGCCGGCCGATGGGGCGAAACTCACGCCTGTCAGGCTGCGGTCACGGCACCCCAGCGGCCCTATCTCGCCGGCGGTGGTGCATCCCACCACCAGCGTGCGGCCGAACCGTGTGCGCAACTCTTCCGCGAGCGCCCCGCGGTCGTAGTCGCTCGAGCAGAAGAACAGCACGAGCGACAGCTCGGGCTGCGCCAGGCCGGCGTACAACTCCCGAACGGCCACGCGAGGCTCTGCGGCGCATGACTGCGCGATGCGGATCGTGGGTTCCTCGCCCATCGCTGCCCTCGCTGTCCGGCGCTCGGCGTGTGGTCCCGCGCACACCTCTGCGCCCATGATACTGCCGCGGCGCCCGTGAGTGAGTGTGCGTGTGCACGCGCATGGCCATGGTCCTCGCACGAGGGCGCGGGCGACGAAGCCGTTCCGCGCGTGTACACTAGAAAGGTCCGCCCGGCCGGCGCAGCCCTGCCGGGCGTTCGGGCGTCAGGCCGCAGCCGCAGCCCCGCCTCCATCACCAGCCACCCCGACAGAGAGAATCCCCCGTGCACGCCGCCTCCCAGATCCGCAATCTCGCCATCATCGCCCACATCGACCACGGCAAGACGACGCTGATCGACAGCATCTTCCGCGCTGCGCACGTGTTCCGCGAGAACGCCCACGTCGACGAGCGCGTGATGGACAGCAACGATCTCGAGCGCGAGCGCGGCATCACCATCCGCTCCAAGCACTGCACCGTGGAGTGGAAGGACTACCTCATCAACATCATCGACACCCCCGGCCACGCCGACTTCAGCGGCGAGGTCGAGCGGGTGCTGAGCATGGTGGACTCCGTCCTGCTGCTGGTGGACGCCAACGAGGGCCCCATGCCGCAGACGCGCTACGTGCTCATGCGCGCGCTGAGCTTCGGGCTGCGGCCGATCGTGATCGTGAACAAGGCCGACCGGCCGAACGCCGATCCGTCGGGCGCGCTGGACAAGACCTTCGACCTCTTCGTCGAGCTCGGCGCCAACAACGAGCAACTCGACTTCCCGGTGCTGTACGGCTCCGGCCTCGAGGGCTGGATCGTCAACGACATCGACGAGTACAAGAAAGAAGAGCACGAGCGCGAAGAGCATCTGCACGACGGCGGGGGCCTGTCGCCGGCGCTGTTGCGGGAGCTCGCCGACGCCGGCATGAACGACCTCTTCGAGACCATCATCGAGAGTGTCCCCGCGCCCAAAGTCGACCAGGACGCGCCCTTCCTCATGCAGGTAAGCACGCTGGCCTGGAGCGACTACATCGGCCGCATCGGCTGCGGGCGCGTGCTCGCCGGCGGGCTCAAGGTCGGCGACGAGCTGCAGCGCATCACCACGCGGCACCTCGAGATCGGCGACCCCGAGGCGGGCTGGGAGATGACGGGCACGGAGGCCGCGCGCGTGACGCACCTCTGGGTCACGCGCGGCCTCGAGAACCGCGAGGTCGAGGAGGCCTCGGCCGGCGACATCGTCTGGCTCGCCGGCCCCGCCGACATCACGCTCGGCGACACCCTCGCCTCACCGGAGCTCAAGGCCGCCGCCGCCGCGCTTCCGCCGCTGGAGATCGAGGAGCCGACGGTCAGCATGTTCTTCCTCGTCAACAACGGCCCGTTCGCCGGCCAGGACGGCAAGGCGGCGACGCTGCGGCAGATCAAGGACCGGCTGGAGCGCGAGCTGCGCGTCAACGTCGCGCTGCGCGTCGAGGACCTCGGCCGCCCCGACGGCGTCAAGGTGAGCGGCCGCGGCGAGCTGCACCTCGCGATCCTCATCGAGGAGATGCGCCGCGAGGGCCTCGAGCTGTGCGTCTCGCGCCCCGAGGTCATCACCCACCGCGACGGCCACGGCAAGCTGCTCGAGCCGATGGAGCAGCTGATCATCGACGTGCCGGAGGAGTACCAGGGCGCGATCATCCAGGAGCTCAGCTTGCGCAAGGGCGAGCTGGTGGGCGTCGAGTCCACCGGCACCGGCCTCGTGCGCCTCGAGTTCACCATCTCGACGCGCGGCCTGATCGGCTACCGCAACGACTTCCTCACCGAGACGCGCGGCCTCGGCGTGATGAGCTCGCGCTTCACGGGCTACGGCCCGTGGAAGGGCGAGCTCCCCGGGCGCGAGCGCGGCTCGCTCGTCAGCCAGACCGCGGGTGAGGCCGCCGGCTACTCGCTCGAGAACCTGCAGCAGCGCGCCACGCTGTTCGTCGGCAACATGACCCCGGTCTACGAGGGCATGATCGTGGGCGAGAACTCACGCAGCGACGACATGCTCTGCAACCCCACCAAGCGCAAGCAACTCGGCAACTACCGGTCGTCGACCAAGGACATCGACGCCGGTCTCAAGGTGCCTCGTCCGATCACCCTGGAGAGCGCGCTCGAGTGGATCGCCGACGACGAGCTCGTCGAGGTGACGCCCAAGACCGTGCGCGTACGCAAGCACATCCTCAGCACCGAGCAGCGCAAGAAGTTCGAGAAGCGCGGCGCGGAGGCCTGACGCCCACCGGCCCGCCGCTCGATGGCCGGCCCCGGCCTGCGGACCTCAGGGCTCCACGACCTCGATATCCCGGCAGATCTTCCGGGCGAGGAAGTCGTTGATCTCGCGATGTCTCGGCACGGCGGTCGCCTTGCCTGCAGCCCGGTTCGCGTAGACCGAGTGCCGCCCGCCTTCGCGGAGCAGTTCGCAGCCGTGGCTTTCGAGGTGGCGGACGAGGTCCGCGCGCTTCATGCTGAGATGCGCAGCGGTTCGCGAATCACGTCTCGGTCTCCGAGTCGCTCTTCGGCGAGCAGCCGGTTGGCATCGAGAACGAGCTCGACGGCCTCAACCAGGTTCTCACGCGTCTCATCGAGAGTGGCTCCCTGCGTGTTCGCCCCCGGGAGCTCCTCAACGTAGCCGATGTAGCCCTCAGGCACCTGTTCGAACACCGCAGTCAACTTCAGTTGCATGACGTGACCTCCTCGTCCAACTGTAGCACGGTGCCGGCGAGTCAGATGGCCGCGTCGCCTCACACCAAGGTGACATTGAAACCGGCGTCCTCAGGCACCGCGCCGGTCCCGAACCTCGGGCTTCGCCTCGTAGAGCGCCCACTGCCCTCACACCGACAGCAGCACGATTCCCGCGAACACCGCCACGAATCCCGCCCACTGGCGCGGCGCCAGGCGCTCGTGCAACAGCACCTGGGCGTACGCCGTCACGACGACCGGTGACAGCGAGCCGAGGATGCTCGTGACGCTGAGGTACCCGAGGCCGGTCGCGACGATGAACAGGAAGTTCGCGGCCGCCAGCAGGATGCCGATGGCCGCCAGCACCAGCAGGTTCTGGCCCTTGAGCGAGAGGCCGCGGCCGGTGAGGAGCACGTAGCCGGCGAGCACCACCGCGGACGCCACCCGCGTGTCGAACACGGTCCACACCGGGTTCTCCTTACCGGTGGTGCCGTAGATGAGCAGCATGAAGCCCCAGGCGACGGCCGTGAGCGCAGCGAGGACCACCGCCTTGCGGGCGACGCGGTCGCGCGTCCCCCGGCGCGCCCAGGACACGAGCAGCACCCCGGCGACCGTGACCACCATGCCCACGTAGGCGTGCGGACCGGGACGCTCGCCGAGCAGGATCCCGGCCGCCACCGGGATCAGCACCTGCGCGGCGATGATGGGCGCCACCACGCTCATCGTCCCGATGGCCAGGGCCTTGTAGAACATCACCAGCCCGGCCGCAGTGACGATCCCGGTGACGACGAGGAGGAAGAGGTCCCAGCCGCCGGGTGGCGGCTGCGTCGCCGCCACGAGACCGAAGGCCGCCGCGGCGGCGGCGGCGAGCTGGCTCAGCGCCGCGACGTGCCACACGGAGCGCGTCCGCGTCTCGACGCCGGCGAGGTAGTTGGAGGTCCCCCAGGTGAAGCTCGCGGCCAGCGCGAGCAGTGCCGCCAGCATCTATCGCCCCGTCTCGTGCATCGCGGCAAGCGTACAGCAAGAGGCGGTGAGCCCGGAGCGCTCGATGGACTCCCGAGCGCGACGGGTGGATAGTAGGCCGCGGACCAGGATGTGCTATCGCCCGCCGGACGCCTGACCGGCTCCGGCGCGCTCGATCGACTGGGAGGCCGCGTGACTGACGGATCCAGGTTCTACATCGACGGGCAGTGGGTCGAGCCGGCCCACCCCGGTGACGAGATCGTCGTCGTCAACCCGGCGACGGAGGAGGTGGCTGCCAGGATAGCGGCCGCCTCTCCCGCCGACGTGGATGCGGCGGTGCAGGCCGCCCACCGGGCCTTCGCGGGTTACTCGCAGACGACGCGAGAGGAGCGCATCGAGCTGCTGACGCGGCTGCGCGAGGCGTACAAGCGCCGCATCCCCGCGATCGCCGCCGCGATGACGACCGAGGTCGGCATCCCGCTCGGCCTCGCCCAGGGCGGCCAGGTGCTGGCCGGCGCGCGTCACCTCAAAGAGGCCATGGAGGCGCTCCGCGACTACCCGCTGGAGCAGGACTGGGGCTCGACGCGCATCGTCCGCGAGCCGGTCGGCGTCTGCGCTCTGCTGGCGCCGTGGAACTGGCCCATGAACCAGGTCACGGCCAAGGTCGGGCCGGCGCTGGCGGCCGGCTGCACCATGGTGCTCAAGCCGAGCCAGCTCTCGCCGCTGTCGGCGCTGCTGTTCGCCGAGGCGGCCGACGAGGCCGGGCTGCCACCGGGCGTGTTCAACATGGTGAACGGCGCCGGCGCGGCGCTGGGCGACGCGTTCGCGACGCATCCGCTCGTCGACATGGTGTCGATCACGGGCTCCACCGCCGTGGGCGGTCTGGTGGCCGCGGCCGCAGCGCCGACGATCAAGCGCGTCTCCCAGGAACTCGGCGGCAAGTCCGCCAACATCGTGTTCGGCGACGTGAACGTGGAGAGGGTCGTGCGCTCCGGCACGCTCGGCTGCATGCACAACTCCGGGCAGACGTGCAACGCGCCTACGCGGATGCTCGTCGCGGAGGAGATCTACGAGGAGGCCGTCGCGGTCGCCGCGCGCGCCGCCGACGGCGTCGCCGTCGGCGATCCTCTCGATCAGGCGACCTTCATGGGCCCGGTGGCGGGGCGCAAGCAGTTCGACACGGTGCGCAACTACATCGACGTCGGCGCCGCCGAGGGAGCACGGCTGGTCGCCGGCGGCCCCGAGCGCCCGGAAGGCCTCGACAGGGGGTTCTTCGTGCGGCCCACGGTGTTCGCCGACGTCGCGCCCGACATGCGCATCTTCCGCGAGGAGATCTTCGGTCCCGTACTCTGCATCACGCCGTTCCGCGACGAGGAGCACGCGATCGAGCTGGCCAACGCCACGGACTTCGGCCTCTCCGGCTACGTATGGTCGGCGGACCTGGAGCGGGCGCGGCGCGTGGCCGGCCGCATGCGCACCGGCATGGTGCACGTCAACGGCGCGCCGACCGACAGCCGCGCTCCCTTCGGCGGCTACAAGCAGTCCGGCAACGGACGCGAGTGGGGCCGCTTTGGGCTCGAGGACTTCCTCGAGGTCAAGGCGGTGATGGGCTGGAAGCCGCCAGGTCGCTGAGCACGACGTCCACGTCCTCGCGGGTCGTCAGTGGATTGACGAAGCAGAAGCGCAGGACGGTCTCGCCGGCGTGCCTGGTCGGCATGAGCATGGCGACGCCGCGCGCCAGCGCATCCCCGCACCACGCGGCGTAGTCGTCCGGCGCCCAGCCGGGCCGGCGCACAAGGAGCACCGTGAACGCCGGCTCGATCACGAGCTCGAGCCCGGACGTCCCGGCGATCCGCTCCGCGGCGTACTCGGCCGTGACCACGCAGTGGTCCACGGCGGCGGCGTAGGCGCCGGTGCCGTAGGCCAGGACCGACGCCCAGAGCGGCACGCCG
>DASUMX010000089.1:0-6724 GCA_036277455.1 Thermoleophilia bacterium | reverse complement strand
CAGCATGGCGAGGAGCACCGCGCCGGCCGAGCGGCGGCGCCGCCGCGGCCCCTCGCGACGTGGCCGGCCCGGCCCCGTGGGGTACCCGGGCGGGCGCCGGTCCGGGCGCTCGTCCTCGTATGGCCTGTCGTCGGTCATCGTCTCGTCCGCCCGTCGCCCTCGGTCGCTCAGAACTTGAAGTACAGGAACTCGGCCGGCCCGGCCGGCCCCAGCACGTCGATCAGGAACAGGGCCGCCGCCAGCACCAGACCCTGGCCCACCCAGCCGATGCGGCTGAAGCCGGCCTCCAGACCCTCGATCGTCCGCCTCGGCACGTACTGGATGGCGATGCCGAGCACCGCCAGGCCCACCACCGGGAGCGTGACCGCCGTGCCCAGCGACCCGATCCCGGCGATGAGCCGCCAGAGCACCGTGAACGCGTTGCCCATCGACTCGGCGCGGAAGAACACCCAGGCCACGCTGACGAACGCGAACACCCCGAGACGCTGGAGCGCCCTCGCGCCGGCGGTCGCGCCCGGCTCGGGCAGGCCCGCCGTGTGACGCACGTCCATCCGCGCGCGTTCGAACGCGAGCCCGGCGCCGTGCAGGAGCCCCCAGAACACGAACGTCCAGCCCGCGCCGTGCCAGAGTCCGCCGAGGAGGAACGTGAGCACCAGGTTGACGTAGGTGCGGCCGCGGCCCTTGCGGTTACCCCCCAGCGGTATGTACAGGTAGTCGCGCAGCCAGCTCGAGAGGGTGATGTGCCAGCGGCGCCAGAAGTCCTGGATGGTGCGCGCCGTGTACGGCGCGTCGAAGTTGGCAGGCAGCTTGAACCCGAGCAGCAGCGAGGCGCCGATGGCGATGTCGGCGTAGGCGCTGAAGTCGCAGTAGATCTGCACCGAGTAGGCGACGATGCCCCAGAGGGTCTCCCACGACGAGTACGTCTGCGGCGACGCGAACAGCCCGTTGACGATGTGCGTCGAGAGGTAGTCGGCGATGAGCAGCTTCTTGACCAGACCCCCGAGGATGAGCACGAAGGCGCGCGAGGAGTCCACCGTGCGCGGGTCCCTCGGCGAGGTGAGCTGCGGCAGGAACTCGCGGGCGCGGGCGATGGGGCCCGCGAGGAGGTACGGGAAGAAGGCCGTGTACACGGCGAAGTCCAGCGCCGGCGCCGGCGCGAGCTGGCCGCGGTAGATGTCGATCACGTAGGTCAGCATGCGGAAGACGAGGAACGAGATGCCGACCGGCAGGATGATGCGCAACAGCGGCAGCGGCGCGCCCAGGCCGACGACGCCGAGCACGTCGTTGAGGTTCACGACGAAGAAGTCGAAGTACTTGAAGACGCCGAGCGTGACCAGATTGACGGCGACGGCGAGGACGACCCAGGGGCGGGCGGCGGCCCGCGAGCCGCGCCGCCCGAGCGCGCGGTGCACCTGCACGCCGAGCGCCTGGTTCACCAGCGTCGCCCCGAGGAGCAGGAAGACCAGCCGCCAGTCCCACCACCCGTAGAACACGTAGCCGGCGGCGATGATGAACCACTTCCACAGCCGCAGCCGCGGCATCAGCAGCCAGTTGAGCACGTAGACGACGAGGAAGAAGATCGCGAACGTGATGGTCGGGAAGAGCACGCCGCCGCCTGTCGATCACCCGGGTGCGCGTGGCCGCGCCGGCGGCCCCGCCTGCTGGTTGCGGATGCTATACCAGAGGTCGCGGGCGGCGAAGCACCCGCGCGCCGCGCCGGTGAGCCGGCGTTGCGGACGCGCCCGGCGTCAGGGAGCCGGCGTCGCGGACGCGCCCGGCCCGGGCGGCGGCTCGTCTCCCTCGCCCTTCTTCGGGAGCCACTCCCTCCCGATCTCGTCGAGCACGGCGCCGGCGATGCGCAGGCCGCCGGCGTACGTGAGGTGCTCGCCGTCCTGCTCGCGCACCTGCTGCAGCTCGCCGTGCTCGTCGGGCAGGTACTGCGCGTACTCTCCGCGGCCGTCGGCGAGCAGGCTGTACGCGTCGATGTAGCGCACCCCGAAGGTCTGCTCGGCGACGCCGCGGTAGATCTCGTTCATCAGCCTGATCTGGCCGTTGAAGGAGGCCTCAGGCATGACCGGCTGGCCGATCCAGTACACGCGCCGCACACCGTTCTGGAACAGCAGGCCGACCACGTCCTGGACGCGCCTGCGGTACTCCCGCTTCCAGCCGTCGGAGCCGAACTGGTGGATCTCGCCGGAGGCGGCCTGGAGCGGCTGGTTGTCGTTGGCGCCGAACATCACCGCCACGGCGCCCGGGCGGAACGCCCTGACCTGCCGCTGGAGCTGCGCCGGCCAGTTGAAGGCGTCCGGGCGCACCAGGCCGGTGGAGATGCGGTAATCCAGCAGCGGCTTGATCAGCCGGGTCTTGATGGAGAGGTTGGTCAGCGCCATGCCGGGCAGGCCCAGCATCGAGTCGCCGGCGATGTACAGGTGCATCGGGTGGCCCTTGTACGGCTTGGGCAGCGCGCGCTCCTGCAGCGTCTTGCGTGGCTTGTCGCCGTCGTCCCCCGGCTTGCCCCCCGCGGTCGGACCGGGAGTGGGCCTGACCACCACGACCGAGGTGCCGGTGGGGCCGGGGTCGGGCTTGCCGAGCGCGACCGCCGTGAGCTTCGCCGGGCGGTCGAGGAACAGCCAGTGGCTCACCGTCGCCAGGGGGTCGACGAGGGCGAGGCGGAAGCTGCGCTCGGCGCCGAAGGGCAGCGCGAGCGCGGTCTTCTGCATCGCCGGCGCGTTGAGCAGCGCGCCGAGCGCCAGCGCCACGAGCATCGCCACCAGGGCGCTGGCGGCGGTGCGGCGGCGGCGGCCGAACGGCAGCCCGGAGCGGCGGCGCTCATCCCCGGGATCGGTCCCGCCGCTGCGCTCGTCGCGAGGTGTCTGGTCGCCGGCCATCAGAACTTGAAGTAGAGGAAGGCCGCGGGTCCCGTGGGCCCGAGGATGTCGAGGAGCATGAAGGCGACCGCCAGGGCGACCCCTTGGAGCACCGGGTTGAGCGCGGAGAGCCTGGCCTCACCGCGCTGCCAGAGCGAGCGCGGCACGTACTGCACGCCGATCCCGACGGCGATGGCCAGGAACACGCCCGGCGTCACGGCGGCGCCGATCGTCCCCCAGCTCTGGAAGAGCCGGGCGATGACGTCCAGCGCCGCCGCGAAGCTGTCGGAGCGGAAGAAGATCCAGGCGAAGGTGACGAAGGCGAAGACGCCGATGCGCGGTCCCCACACGCCGGGCCACGGCTGCCGGTCGTACTCGAGCGGCGCGCCCGGCGGCGAGCCCGCCGTCGCGCCCCCGGGCGCCGGCGCCCCTGCGGCGGCCGGCGCGGCGGCGAGGCCTTCGGACGCCGCCGCCAGGTCGAGCCGCTGGCGCCGGACGAGCAGCGCCCGCTCCTTGCGGCCGTCCAGCCGCAGGTGCTCGACGACCAGCGCGGCGCCGTACAGGAAGCCCCAGAAGACGAACGTCCACCCGGCGCCGTGCCAGAGGCCGCCGAGCAGCATCGTCAGCATGATGTTGACGTACGTGCGCGCGCGGCCCCTGCGGTTGCCGCCCAGCGGGATGTACAGGTAGTCGCGCAGCCAGCGCGAGAGCGTCATGTGCCAGCGGCGCCAGAACTCCTGCACCGAGCGCGCCGTGTAGGGGGCGTCGAAGTTGTCCGGCAGCTCGAAGCCGAGCAGCAGTGAGATGCCGATGGCGATGTCGGCGTAGGCGCTGAAGTCGCAGTAGATCTGCACCGAGTAGCCGATGATGCCGACCAGCACCTCGAGCGACGAGTACTGGCCCGGCGTGGTGAACACCCCGTTGACGATGTGGGTGGCGAGGTAGTCGGCGATCAGCATCTTCTTGACCAGGCCGCCGAAGATGAGGAAGAAGGCCCGCGCCGTGTCCACCTTGCGTGGATCGCGCGGGCCGCGCAGCTGCGGCAGGAACTCCGAGGCACGGGCGATGGGACCGGCGGCGAGGTACGGGAAGAAGGCGACGTACACGGAGAAGTCGAGCAGCGACGCCGGCCGCAGGGTGCCGCGCTCCACGTCGATGACGTAGCTCAGCACGCGGAACGTGAGGAACGAGATGCCGAGCGGCAGGACGATGCGCAGCAGCGGCAGGTCGGCGTTCAGGTGGAGCGCCTCGAGGGCGTCGGCGGCGGAGGTGACGAAGAAGCCGTAGTACTTGAACCAGCCGAGCACGCCGAGGTTGGCGGCGACGGCCGCGGCCAGCGCCCACCTGCGCCGCGGGCCGTGCTCCGGCAGCCCCGCGATCCAGAGCGCGAAGAACTGGTTGGCCACGGCGCTGAGCGCGAGGAGAAGGACGAAGCGCCAGTCCCACCACCCGTAGAACACCAGGCTGACGACGAGCATGAACGGCTTCCACACGCGCTGCCTGGGCATGAGCAGCCAGTTCCCGACGAAGACGAGCAGGAAGAAGACGGCGAATGTGATGGTCGGGAACAGCATGCGGCGGTTCTGGTCCCCCAGTCTAGGGAAAGGGACGGCGGGTAGCCAGCCGGGGTTCGCAGGCACCGCATGCCGCGCCGGCGCGAGGCGCATCGCGTATCATGACGCCGTGAGCCAGCCTCCCGTCTTCACCCAGAACGCCCTGCGCGAGGGCTTCGTCGAGTTCGCCTTCGGGGAGCCCGACCCGGCGCTGCTGCCGGTCGGGCTCGTCCGGGAGGCCGCCGCGAGGGCGCTCGGCGCCGAGGGCGCAGCGGCGCTCGCCTACGGATCCAGCGCCGGCCCGGCGGCGCTGCGCGCGGCGATCGCGCAGCGCACCGCCGCGCGCGAAGGCCTCCTCCTGGCCGAGAGCGACGTGCTCGTCAGCGGCGGGATCTCACAGGCCGTCGACCAGGTGCTGACCGTGCTCGCCGCGCCCGGCGACGTGGTCTTCGTCGAGTGCCCCACCTACAACCTGGCCCTGGGGATCATCGCCGACCACCCCGTCGACGTGGTCGGCGTGCCCCTGGACGCAGAGGGGATCGACGTGGATGCGCTGGCCGCGGCGGTGCGCGAGGCGCGCGCGTCAGGCCGCCGCCCCCGGCTCCTCTACACGATCCCGACCTTCCACAACCCTGCGGGCGTCAGCCTCTCGGCGCCTCGGCGCAAGCAGCTGCTCGAGCTCGCCCGGCGCGAGGATCTCCTGCTCGTCGAGGACGACGTCTACCGCGAGCTCGTGTACGAAGGCGAGGCGCCGCCGGCGCTCCGCGCCCTGGACCCGGCGGCGCCCGTCATCCGGCTCGGCTCGTTCTCCAAGTCGCTGGCGCCGGGCCTCAGGCTGGGCTGGATCGACGCCCCGGCCGCCCTGCGCGAGCGGCTGGCGGCCTACGGCACGCTCGAGAGTGGCGGCTGCGTGAGCCAGTTCTCCGCCCACGTCGTGGCGGCGCTGCTGGCGGCGGGCGCCTACACCGCCCACGTCGCCGCGCTGCGCCACGCCTACGCGTCCCGCCGCGACGCGCTGGCCGCCGCGCTGCGCGACCACCTGCCGGCGGGATGCGCCTTCACCGTGCCCGCCGGCGGCTTCTTCCTCTGGGTCACGCTGCCGCCGGGCCTGGCCGCGTCACGCCTGCTGCCGGTGGCCGAGCGCCACCGCGTCGCGTTCGCTCCGGGCGGGCGGTTCTGCGCCGACGGCGACGACCGCAGCCTGCGGCTCGCCTTCAGCCTCTACGACGAGGCGAGCCTCGCCGAGGGCGCCCGCCGGCTCGGCGCCGCCGTGACCGAGGCTGCAGGCGGCGCTGCGTGACCGGTCGCGGCTCGCGAGTGACGCGCGCCCTGACTTCCCGGCGCGCGCCCCGCCTCCGCACGGGCGTCGCCGCCTTCCTCGTGGCGGCCTCGGTGCTCGCCGTGCTGGTGAGCGCCCTCGCCCTGTGGACGCACGGCCTCGTCTTCGACACCGACACCTACGTCGGCGTGGTCGTCCCCGTGCTCGATGACCCGGATGCCCGGAAGGCGCTCGGCGAGTACGCGGCCTCCACGGCCGTCCGGGCCGTGGACCTGGACGCGCGCATCGAGGCCGCGCTGCCCTCCGACGCCGCGGTGCTCGCGCCCGCGCTCACCAGCTCGCTGCAGGCCTTCCTCGCCGGCGAGATCGACCGGTTCCTCGGCACCGAGCCCGCCCGGCGCCTCTGGGCGGAAGGCAACCGCCTCGCCCACCGGCAGCTCGTCACGACGCTGCAGGACGAGAACGGAGCCGTGACGGCGGGTGAGGACGACGTGCGGCTCGACCTCCTGCCGCTCGTCGCCGTGGCCCTGCAGAGACTGGAGGCACGGGTCCCCGGGATCCTCGGGCGCGACGTCACCCTCCCGGAGATCGAGCCCGACCGCGCGCCCGGCGAGATCAGGACGCTGCTGCAGGACGCCCTCGGTCGCGGACTGCCGGCGGACCTCGGCTCCGTCACGCTGCTCAGGGGGACCCAGGCGCGCGAGGCGAAGCGGACGCTCAGCCTGTTCAACGACCTCGTGATCCTCGTGGTCGCGCTCACCGTAGCGCTCATCGTGGCGGCGCTGCTCGTCTCCGTGCGGCGCCTGCGGACGGCGTTCTGGCTCGGCCTCGGGTCGCTGCTTGCCTTCGTCGTGGCACGCGTGATCGCGGCGCGGCTGGAGCAGGCCGTCGTGGACGCGGTGGAGACCGGGGGCGGGGCAGCGGTGGCGCGCTCCGTTTTGAGCTCCGCGGTCCGGAGCCTCGACGCGTTCTTCGTCTGGATCGCGGTCGCCGGGGCGATCGTCGCGGTGGCCGCCCTCCTCGCC
>DASUMX010000088.1:0-11449 GCA_036277455.1 Thermoleophilia bacterium | reverse complement strand
CATGGACAGATCATGCGTCTCGGGGAAGGCGCCGAGCGCCATGAGCGTGGTCGCCACCGGAATGCGGCGGAGCTCCGCGAGCTTGAGGATCTCGGGCGCCGCGTCGGAGGTGATGGCGCCCCCGCCCAGGTACAGCACCGGCCGCTGGGCCTCGTTGATGGCCCTGGCGGCGGCGCGGATCTGCTTGATGTGGCCCTTGAACGTGGGCTTGTAGCCGGGCAGGTCGAGGGTGTCGGCGTCACGGTAGGCGAGCTCGCCCAGCGCGATGTCGACGGGGATGTCGATGACGACGGGGCCGGGCCTGCCGGTGGAGGCGATGTGGAACGCCTCGTGGACGGTCTGCGGCAGCTCCGCCGGGTCCTTGACCAGATAGGAGTGCTTGACGATCGGCAGCGTGATGCCGGTGATGTCGGCCTCCTGGAAGGCGTCGGTCCCGATGAGGTCGCTGCGCACCTGCCAGGTGATGGCGACCAGCGGCGACGAGTCCAGGTACGCCGTGGCGATGCCGGTGACGAGATTGGTGGCGCCGGGACCGCTGGTGGCCGTGCAGACGCCCACCTTGCCGGTCGAGCGGGCGTAGCCGTCGGCCGCGTGCGCGGCGCCCTGCTCGTGGCGCACGAGCACGTGGCGCAGCTCCTTGGCGTCGTAGAGCGCGTCGTAGAACGGGATCGCCACCCCGCCGGGGTACCCGAACAGGACCTTGCAGCCCTCGTGTTCGAGGGCGGCGACAAGGGCTTGCGAGCCCTTCACGCGTCTGTCTGGTGTCATTGCAGCACAGCTCCCTTCTCCGCGCCGGAGACGAGTTTGACGTAACGGGCGAGATAGCCGGTTACGCCGTCGCGCGGCGCAGGCCGCCAGTCGGCGAGCCGCCGCGCGATCTCCTCCTCGGGGAGCTCGAGCGTGATGGTGCGGGCAGGGATGTCGATGCTGATGGTGTCGCCGTCGCGCACGGCGGCGATGGGGCCGCCGGCGTGCGCCTCCGGTGACACGTGGCCGACGGCCGCGCCGCGCGTGGCGCCGCTGAAGCGGCCGTCGGTGATGAGCGCCACGTCCTTGTCCCGGCCCTGGCCGGCGAGCATGGAGGTGGCGCTCAGCATCTCGGG
Organism: Thermoleophilia bacterium; assembly: GCA_036277455.1. Lineage (GTDB taxonomy): Bacteria > Actinomycetota > Thermoleophilia > UBA2241 > UBA2241 > CAIXSE01. The sequence continues at coordinate 10,346 of DASUMX010000088.1, read as the reverse complement.
CATGCCGGGCGCGCCCTTGGGGCCTTCGCTGCGGATGACGACGACGGAGCCGTCGGCGATGTCGCGCGCGGCGATCGCCGCCACGGCGTCGGCCTCGCTCTCGAAGACGCGCGCCGGGCCGCTGTGCACGAGCATCTCGTCGGCCACGGCGCCCTCCTTGACCACGGCGCCGGCCGGCGCGAGGTTGCCGAAGAGCACGGCGAGCCCGCCGGTGGCGTGCCACGGGTCGTCGACCGGCCGGATGACGGCGTCGTCGAGGACGCGCGCCTTGGCGACGGCCTCGCCGACGGTGCCGCCGGCCACGCTGAGCGCCGAGCCGTCCATGAGGCCGGCGCCGATGAGGCGGTTCATGACCGCCTGGATGCCGCCGGCGTGGTACAGGTCTTCCATGTGGTGCGTGCCGGCCGGAGCGATCTTGCAGATGTGAGGCACCTTCGCCGCCACCTCGTTGATGCGCCGCAGGTCGAAGTCCAGGCCCGCCTCGGTGGCGATGGCCGCGAGGTGGAGCACCGTGTTGGTGCTGCAGCCGAGGCTGGCGTCGGCGGCGAGGGCGTTGCCGACCGCCGCCTCCGTGAGGATGTCCCGCGGCTTGCGGTCGGCGGCGAGGACCCGCATGACCTGCTCGCCGCTGTCCTTGGCGAAGCGGATGCGCTCGCTGTACACGGCCGGGATGGTGCCGTTGCCCGGCAGCGCCATGCCGATGACCTCCGCGAGGCAGTTCATCGAGTTGGCGGTGAACATGCCGGAACACGAGCCGCAGGTCGGGCAGGCGTTGCACTCGATCGCCTTGAGGCTCTCGTCGTCGAGCTCGCCGGCCTGGTGCCGGCCGACGGCCTCGAAGACGCTGTTGAGATCGAGGGTGCGGCCCTCGAGATGGCCGGCCAGCATGGCGCCGCCGCCCACCATGATCGCGGGCACGTTGAGCCGCATCGCGGCCATGAGCATCCCCGGGACGATCTTGTCGCAGCACGGCACGAGGACGAGCGCGTCGAACGCGTGGGCGATGGTCATGGACTCGACCGTGTCGGCGATGAGCTCGCGGCTGGGCAGCGAGTACAGCATGCCGCGGTGGTTCATCGCGAGCCCGTCGCAGATGCCCATGACGCCGAACTCCATGGGCACGCCGCCGCCCGCGCGCACGCCGCCCTTGACCGCATCGACGACGCTGCGCAGGTGCAGGTGCCCGGGGACGACCTCGCTGAAGGCGTTGACGACGCCGACGAACGGCCTCTCCATCTCGGCGTCGCTCACGCCCAGGGCGCGCAACAGCGAGCGATGAGGCGCGCGCGCCAGGCCCTGCTTGATCTCGTCGCTTCTCACGGCAGTCTCTCCTCGTCACCGGCGGATCAGCCGCTCGCCTGCGGGTGGCGGCCATGAACCTGGAATGATACCGGATTGGCGTCCGCGCAGGACGGGCATCTTGCTCGTGTGCATCGCGGAGGGGCCGAGGCATAGTCAAATACCCCCCTGGGTATAAGCGTCGCGGTCCCCCGTCCAGCGAGGAGGTTCGCCATGGAGAGTGTGGAGTACGGCGTAGGCCGGTATCTCGATGAACCGTACGAGTCGGCGCTCCCGCGCGTCGTGGAGGCGCTCAAGGCCGAAGGATTCGGCGTCATCACCGAGATCGACGTCCGGCAGACGATGAAGGACAAGCTCGACGTCGACGTCCCGCCGCACACGATCCTCGGCGCCTGCAACCCCAAGCTGGCGCACGCCGCGCTCGAGGTGGAGCCCGACCTCGGCGTGCTGCTCCCGTGCAACGTCGTCGTCTACGCGACCGACCAGGGAACACGCGTCACCGCCGTCAACGCCGGCGCCATGCTCGGCATGGTGGGCAACAAGGACCTGGAGCCCATCGCGGTCCAGGTCCAGGAGCGTCTCGACAGAGTGCTGGGCAGTCTGTGACACAATCGCGACAAACGGGCAGGGCCAGGACCTGCCGCGCCAAGGAGGAGAGAGCACGTGGCTGATGTGAAGACCCTGACCGACGCGACGTTCGACACCGAAGTGAAGGACGCCGGCACGCCTCTGATCGTGGACTTCTGGGCCCCGTGGTGCGGCCCGTGCCGCATGGTCGGCCCGGTCATCGACGAGATCGCCCAGGAGCACGGCGACAAGGTGAGCGTCGGCAAGCTCAACGTCGACGAGAACCCGGCGACGGCGCAGAAGTACGGCATCATGAGCATCCCCACGATCATCCTGTTCAAGGACGGCGAGCCGGCCAAGAAGGTCATCGGCGCACGCTCCAAGGGAGACTTCCTCAAGGAGTTCGAGCTGGCCTGACGGAAGAGCGCCCGGGCAGCGCCGCCGGGAGAGGCGCGCGGCCCGTGCCGGTGGGCGAAGAAGGGGGCGGCCTCACGGCCGCCCCCGTCGCACGAGGGGCCCGGCGCAGCCGGGCCCCTCGTGCTTCATGTCTTCGCGCGCGGCCTGCGCGGCCGCGCGGACTCAGGTGATCGCGTCGCGCCCGCGCTCGCCGGTGCGCGTGCGCACGGCGTCGTCGATCGGGAGCACGAAGATCTTGCCCTCGCCGATCTGGTTGCTCTTGAGAGAGGCGTTGATGGCGGTGATGATGCGCTCCACGTCCTTCTCGAGCACGACCATCTCGACCTTCATCTTGGGGTGGAAGCGGTACTCCCCCGGCTTGACGTCCTCGCCGCGGACGAACCCCTTCTGGACGCCGAAGCCCTTGACCTCGGCGACCGACATGCCCACCACGCCCTCGACCGCCAGGGCCTCAGCCACGGCGTCGAGGTTGTACGGCTGGATGTAGCACTCGATCTTCTTCATGCTCGCCGCTCCTTTCGGCTCGCCGCGCGGTGGCGCGGCGAGGGATGCTCAGTGATCGTCAGCTTGTGCTCGCGTCGTAGCTACCCGTACCGGGCTCAGACGACGCCGTGATCGAGCATCGTGTCGGCGACCTTCAGGAAGCCGGCGATGTTGGCGCCCGCCACGTAGTTGTCCTTCATGCCGTACGCCTCGGCGGCGTCGGTGCACTGCTTGTGGATGGCCTTCATGATGCCGTGCAGGCGAGCGTCGACTTCCTCGCGCGTCCACGAGAGGCGCAGACTGTTCTGGCTCATCTCGAGGCCGGAGGTGGCCACGCCGCCGGCGTTGGCGGCCTTGCCGGGGCCGTAGAGCAGCTTCTTCTCGACGAAGAGGTTGACGCCGTCGGGCACCGTCGGCATGTTCGCGCCCTCGGACACGACGTAGACGCCGTTGTCCACCAGGGTCGCGGCGTCCTTCGCGTTGATCTCGTTCTGCGTGGCGCACGGGAAGGCGCACTCGGCCTTGTGGCCCCAGAGCGGGTTGTGGTCGAGCGCCGGGTCGACCGGCGTGTAGACCGCGCTCTTGAACTTGTCGGCGTACTCGCTGATGCGGCCGCGCTTCACGTTCTTGAGCTCGAGCACGAACGCGAGCTTCTCGCGGTCGATGCCGGCCTCGTCGTAGATGTAGCCGCCGGAGTCGCTGAGGGTGACGGGCTTGCCGCCCAGGTCGAGGATCTTCTCGGTCGCGTACTGGGCGACGTTGCCCGAGCCGCTCACGAGGCAGGTCTTGCCTTCCAGCGTCTCGCCGCGGGTGGTGAGCATCTCGGCGGCGAAGTACACGGCGCCGTAGCCCGTCGCCTCGGGACGGATGAGCGAGCCGCCCCAGTTGCGGCCCTTGCCGGTGAGCACTCCCACGAACTCACCACGGATGCGCTTGTACTGACCGAACATGAAGCCGATCTCGCGGCCGCCCACGCCGATGTCACCGGCGGGCACGTCGGTGAACTGGCCGATGTACTTGCACAGTTCCGTCATGAGGCTCTGGCAGAAGCGCATGACTTCGGCGTCGCTCTTGCCCTTGGGATCGAAGTTGGAGCCACCCTTGCCGCCGCCCATGGGGAGGGTCGTCAGCGAGTTCTTGAAGACCTGCTCGAAAGCGAGGAACTTGAGGACGCCGAGGTTGACGCTGGGGTGGAGCCGCATGCCGCCCTTGTAGGGGCCGATGGCGCTGTTCATCTGGATGCGGTAGCCCTTGTTGATCTGGATCTCGCCGCTGTCGTCGACCCACGGGATACGGAAGAGGAACACGCGCTCAGGCTCTGCGATGCGCTCGAGGACCTTCATCTTGCGGTAGATCGGGTTCTTGTCGAGCACGACCTCAAGAGACTCGGCTACCTCGAGTACGGCCTGGTGGAACTCCGGCTCGCCGGGGTTCTTGGCCGTGAGTTCGGCCATGAATTCGTCAACGAATGCGCTCATGTAGTGCCCTCCACGTAGGCAATTGGGTGCGATGATCGCGCGTTCAGGCTCCGCACGCGCCCGCGCGATGGTGATCGCGCGGGCCGCGAGGCGACCGCAGTATACGACCTCCCCGGACACGCGGCAGTCGCCATACGGGCCAAACTTAGGACGCCGGGGTGGGCCACTTGGTACACCATGGCGCACAGGTCGTCCATCCGGCCAGGGGTTTCCTCTGCCGCGTCTGCCACGAGTGGCGAGACTTGCTTCCGAACCCGCCACTTCCGGACATCCCGTTTTGTACATTCCGTACAAGAAAGGTCACTCTGATTGGCTCTCCGTTCGCCTTCATTGACTACGAGAACACGTCCTCCTATAGTGAGACGCGAGGGCGCAGGACCCCCCGGACCCTTCCGCCCCCGCCGCACCGACTCACCGCGTGAGCGCTCCCGCACCTGCGCGCGCCCGCGCCCGGATAGGCCAGCGCCGCGCCCGCGCACCCGAGGGCGCCAGGAAGGAGTGCACCGCATGGCTCTCAAGACGCCCGAGGAGTTCGTCCAGAGCCTCGCCGACCTGCATCTGCAGATCTACCTCTTCGGCGAGAAGATCGACGACTACGTCAATCACCCCCTCATCCGGCCGAGCATCAACTGCATCGCCACGACCTACGAGATGGCGGCGCAGCCGGAGTACGAGGATCTGATGCTCGCCACGAGCCACCTCACCGGCAAGAAGGTCAACCGGTTCACCCACATCCACCAGTCCACGGACGACCTCTCCAAGAAGGTCAAGATGCAGCGCCTGCTCGGCCAGAAGACGGGCTCGTGCTTCCAGCGCTGCGTCGGCATGGACGCCATCAACGCGCTCTACTCGGTCACCTACGAGATCGACCAGGCCAGGGGCACCGACTACCACCAGCGCTTCACGAAGTACGTGCAGTACCTGCAGGACGAGGACATCGTCGCCGACGGCGCCATGACCGATCCCAAGGGCGACCGCTCGCTGCCGCCGCACCAGCAGCCCGACCCCGACGTGTACCTGCACATCGTCGAGAAGCGCGACGACGGCATCGTCGTGCGCGGCGCCAAGGCGCACCAGACGGGCGCCTGCAACTCGCACGAGATCATCGTCATGCCCACCGTCGCCATGCGCGAGGGCGACGAGGACTACGCGGTCAGCTTCAGCTGCCCCGCCAACGCCGAGGGCGTCTACTACATCTACGGCCGCCAGAGCTGCGACACGCGCAAGTTCGAGGAGTCGGACCTGGACGTCGGCAACATGCGCTACGGCGGCCAGGAAGCGCTGATGGTCTTCGACGACGTGTTCGTGCCCTGGGAGCGCGTCTACATGTGCGGCGAGATCGAGTTCTCCGGCGCGCTCGTCGAGCGCTTCGCCGGCTTCCATCGCCAGAGCTACGGCGGCTGCAAGGTCGGCGTCGGCGACGTGCTCATCGGCGCGGCCGCCCTGGCCGCCGACTACAACGGCGCCGCCCGCGCCAGCCACATCAAGGACAAGCTCATCGAGATGACGCACCTCAACGAGACGCTGTTCAGCTGCGGGCTGGCCTGCTCCTACGAGGGCGTCAAGATGCCGGCCGGCAACTACCAGATCGACATGCTGCTGGCCAACGTCTGCAAGCAGAACGTCACGCGCTTCCCCTACGAGATCGCGCGCCTGGCCGAGGACATCGCCGGCGGCCTCATGGTCACCATGCCGTCCGCCCAGGACCTCGCCTCCGAGAAGCTCGGGCCCATCGTCGAGAAGTTCCTCGCCGGCCAGTGCGACACGCCGACCATCGACCGCATGCGCGTGCTGCGCCTCATCGAGAACCTCACCATCGGCGCCGGCGCCGTCGGCTACCGCACCGAGTCCATGCACGGCGCCGGGTCGCCGCAGGCGCAGCGCATCATGATCTCGCGGCAGTCCAACCTGAACCACAAGAAGGAGCTCGCCAAGGCGATCGCCGAGGTCGGCAAGCCGTGGGACAAGACCAAGGTCAAGGCGCCGACCGCCGTAGCTCAGTGACATGACCGACGACGGCAGACCGGCGGAGGCACGCGTGGCGGTCGTGTACTGCGGGGGCTGCAATCCGCACATCGACCGCGCCGCCGTCGCTGCCGGCCTGCCGGTAGACGATCCGGACGTTCGTCCGGGGACCACCGTGCTCCTCAGCGGCTGCCCCCGGGCCTGCGCCTCGGACCATATGCTCGTCGCGGAGGGCGACAAGCGGTGCGCCTACGGAACACCGCTTGAAGAGCCCGCTACGCCGCTGTACGGGCAGGCCGGAGCCGGCGCGGAGGGCGCCGCCGCCGGCCCTGACGGACCACCCGTCGTCGTGGTGGCGGGCGAGCTGGTCGACGGCGTGCCCACGCCGTCGGAGGAGCTCGTCCCCGCCGTGACGCGCAAGCTCAAGGAGTGAAGGGGATGGACTGGAAGACCGACTACGCCGGCAAGCGCACCACGGCCGCCGAAGCCCTGGCGTGCGTCAAGTCCGGCGACCGGGTCGTGTTCGCGCACGCCTGTGGCGAGCCGCTCGACCTGGTCGACGCGCTCGTGGCCCGGTCCGGCGAGCTCGAGCGCGTCGAGATCAACCACATGGTCGCGATGGGCAGGGGCGAGTACTGCCGGCCCGAGTACGCCGACAGCTTCTACCACAAGTCGCTGTTCGTCGGCGCCTCCTCCCGGGAGGCGGTCAAGGACGGCCGCGGCGACTACGTACCCGTCTTCTTCAGCGAGATCCCCAAGCTCTTCTGCGAGGGGTACCTCACGCCGGACGTGGTCCTCATCCAGGTCTCTCCGCCGGACAAGCACGGCTTCTGCTCCTGCGGCATCTCCGTCGACTACACCAAGCCGGCCGCCCAGGTCGCCGGGCGGGTGATCGCGCAGGTCAATCCCAAGATGCCGCGCACCCACGGCGACTCGTTCCTCCACGTCTCGGACATCGACGCGTTCGTCGAGAGCGACCAGGACATCATCGAGCTGCAGCCGCCGAGGATCGGCCCCGTCGAGGAGGCCATCGGCAAGCACATCGCCGGCCTCGTGGACGACGGCTCCTGCCTCCAGCTCGGCATCGGCGGCATCCCCGACGCCGTCCTTCTGTTCCTGCACGAGAAGAACGACCTCGGCATCCACAGCGAGATGTTCAGCGAGGGCGTCGTCGACCTCTACAACGAGGGCGTGATCACCAACGCCCGCAAGGCGTACCACCCCGGCAAGATGGTCGCCACGTTCCTCATGGGCACGCGGCGCCTCTACGACTTCGTCGACGACAACCCGGTCGTCAACATGCTGCCGGTCAACATCGTCAACGACCCGTTCGTCATCGGGCAGAACGACCGGGTCGTCGCCATCAACTCGGCCATCCAGGTCGACCTGATGGGCCAGGTCGTCGCCGACTCCATGGGCGCCGCGCAGTTCACCGGTATCGGCGGCCAGGTCGACTTCGTGCGCGGCGCCGCGCGCAGCCGCGACGGCAAGGCGATCATCGCCTTGCCGTCCACGGCGAAGAAGGGCAGCGTCTCCCGCATCGTGGCCGCGCTCGCGCCGGGTACCGCGGTCACGACGATGCGCGCCGACGTCGACTACATCGTCACCGAGCACGGGGCCGCGCACCTGCGCGGGCTCGGGCTGCGCGAGCGCGCCGAGGCGCTCATCGAGATCGCCGACCCGGCGTTCCGCGACCAGATCCGGGAGGAGGCGGCCGAGGTCTACGGGGTCGGCCGCCTGCCCCGCCAACCGCTCACCAAGGAGAGCTGAGAGCCATGGACCACGTCCACAACGAACCCGAACCGCGCGTCATCTCGTCCGCCAGCGGCCAGCCGGCCGAGCTGCGCCGCGTCGAGCGCAAGATGCGCATCCATCGCCAGCCCAAGACGCTCATCACCGGGGTCGGCGCGGTCGACCAGCTCGGCGTCGAGGCCAAGAAGCTCAACGGCAGCAAGGTGCTTGTCATCACCGACCAGGGCGTCAGCGAGTGCGGCATGTGCATCGACGTCGAGCGGCCGTTGGCCGAGGCCGGCCTCGAGGTCGACTTCTACGACAAGGCCGTGCCCGAGCCGCCCATGAGCACGATCGAGGAGATCGTCCGGATCGTCGAGAAGGGTGGCTACGACCTCATCGTCGGCTTCGGCGGCGGCTCGCCGATCGACGTCGCCAAGGCCGCCGCCGTGCTGCCGCACACGGGCGACACCGTGTACGACTACGTGGGCATCGACCAGGTCAAGAAGAAGGGCCTGCCGATCATCGCCATCCCCACCACTTCCGGCACCGGCTCCGAGTGCACCGCGATCGCCATCTTCGCGAACGAGAAGCTCAACGTGAAGCAGGGCCTCGTCAGCCCGTTCCTCATGCCGAACGTCGCGCTCATCGACCCGGCGCTCACGCTCACCTGCCCGCCGAACGTCACCGCCGCCTCGGGCATGGACGCCCTCATCCACAACATCGAGGCCTACATCTCCGTCAACGCCACGATGCACACCGACTCGCTCGCCTACGAGGGCATCAAGCTCATCAGCCAGAGCATCCGCACGGCCGTGTACGACGGCACCAACATGTGGGCGCGGGACAACATGGCGATGGGCTCCATGATGGGCGGCATCGCCTTCGGCAACGCCGGCGTCGGCGCCGTGCACGCGCTCTCGTATCCCATCGGCGGCATGTTCCACGTGCCGCACGGCGTCGCCAACACCATGGTCCTGCCGTGGGCGATGGACTTCAACAAGCTCGCCTGCCTGCGCTGGTTCCGCCAGTTCGGCGAGGCCATGGGCGAGAACATGGAAGGCCTCTCCGACCGCGAGGCGGCCGACAAGACGGTCGCCGCGCTGCGTCTGCTCGCCGACGACCTGGGCGTGCCGCAGTACCTCAGCGACGTGGACATCCCCGAGTCGGCGATCCCCGACCTCGTGGAGGGCGCCAAGACGCAGGCGCGCCTGTGGAACAACAACCCGCGCAAGTTCACGCCCGAGGACATGGAGCAGGTCTACCGCGACATGGCCGTCCGGCCGGGCGCGAAGGCCTAGGCCCGGGAGCCTACGGCCGTCCGACGCTCAAGGACGGGGGGAGCGCCGGCCGCCGTCGGGGGGCGGCGTCCAGCGCACGGGGCGGGCGCGACGCGAGAGCGGCGCGCCCGCCCTTTCGCATACCATGAGGTCAGTTTCCCGCGACCGCCGACGGAGGACCTCGCATGTACGACTGGCGCGCAGACTGGCAGACTCGCTTCGGGCGCACCGAGCCCAAGATCGTGTGCGTCGGCCTCAACTACACGGACCACGCCGCCGAGCAGGGCGCCAGGCTGCCGGCGAACCCCATGCTCTTCGCCAAGTTCGCCAACGCGCTCTGCGGCGACGGCGGCGACATCATCCTGCCCCCCGGCATCGGCCACGTGGACGCCGAGGCGGAGCTGTGCGTCGTCATCGGCCGCGAGGCGCGCGACGTGCCGGCGGACGACGCGCTGGACGTCATCCACGGCTACCTGTGCGGCAACGACGTGAGCGCGCGCGACCTGCAGTTCGGCGACAAGCAGTGGTTCCGGGGCAAGAGCCAGGACACCTTCTGCCCCATCGGACCGGGCATCGTGCCGGTCGCCGAGCTCGGCGACGCCGGCGACCTGCGCGTGATGCAGCGACTGAACGGCCAGACGCTCCAGGACTCGCGCACCGGCAGCCTCATCTTCGACGTGCGCACCCTGGTGGCGTTCATCTCTCACGCGCTCACGCTGCTGCCCGGCGACCTCATCATGACGGGCACCCCCGAGGGCGTGGGCGTGTTCCGCGACCCCAAGCTCTCGCTGCAGCACGGCGACGTCGTCGAGGTCGAGGTGGAGGGCGTCGGCGTGCTGCGCAACCCGGTCCGGGAGGCAGCCCGCTGACGGCAGCCGGGAGCGCTCAGCCCGGCCGGCGGACTCCCGCCGACCTACTCCGGAAGGCCGGAGCCCGCGGCGGTCACGCGGCTCCCGTGCGGCACCACCAGGCAGCGGGCGCCGGGGCCGGTGCGGTCGAGGGCGGCGCGGACCGCGCCGTCGACGCTCGCGAACGGCGTCATGCACATGCTGCGCACAACGGCGTCGGGGAACTCCGAGACCAGGTAGACGTCGGCGCGCGCCAGGAGCCCCGCGACCGCGGCCGC
>DASUMX010000087.1:0-6497 GCA_036277455.1 Thermoleophilia bacterium | reverse complement strand
TCCAGCGTGCGCGCGAACGCTGCCTCGTCCTCCGTCGGGTACCCGACGATGACGTCTGTGCTCAGCATCGCCCCACCGGGCACGTCCCGGAGGCCGTCGACCGCGCGCAGATACCTCTCCCAGGTATAGGGACGGCGCATCGCCGCGAGCACGCCGTCGTCGGCCGACTGCAACGGCACGTGCAGGTGCCGCGCCACGCGCGGGTGCGCGAGCTGCTCGAGCAGCGCGGCGTCGACGTGCCGCGGCTCGACCGAGGACAGGCGCACGCGCCGCACCCCGTCGAGGTCCGCGACCGCGGCGACCAGGTCGGGCAGCCGTGCCGCGCCGTCCCTCCAGGCGCCGAGGTCGATGCCACTCAGCACCACCTCGCCGCCGCCCGCGTCCAGTCCCGCGCGGGCCTTCGTGAGCGCCCGCGCGAGCGGCAGGCTGCGCGGCCGCCCGCGCACCAGCCGCACGACGCAGTACGCGCAGGCGCCGGAGCAGCCGTCCTGGACCTTGAGCACGAGGCGCGTGCGTGCGCCCGGGGTCGCCCGAGGCGCCGCCAGATCCCGAGCCGCGGGGGCAACTGCAGTGTCCCGAGCCGCGGCGGAGCCTGCAGTGTCCCGAGCCGGGGTGTCCTGTGTCGCGCAGGGAGTGGCATCACTGGCGGCGTCATGGGCGGCGTCATGGGCGGCGTCATGGGTGGCGCCAGTCTCGGTCGCACCACCCGCGGCCCCGGCGGCGCGGCGGCGCACGTCTTCCCCGGCCAGCCGCCCGGCCAGCTCCGCCCAGTCCGGGCGAGCCGCCACGGTCACGCCCTCGCCCTCGAACTGTTCCGGGCGAAGCGCAGCCGCGCACCCGGCCACCACCACGCGCCTGCCGCCGGCGCCCGCGCGCCGGACGAGCCGGCGGGACTTGCGCTCGGCCTCGGCGGTCACGCAGCAGGTGTGCACCACGACCACGTCGGCCGCGTCCCGAGCCGTCACCGGCTCGAGCCCGGCGGCGGCGAGCCCCGCCGGGGCCTCTTCCCCGTCGGCCTGGCTCACCTTGCAGCCCACGAAGCTCGCGGCGACCCTGGTCACGCCCGCCTCGTGAGCCGCAGCGTCAACCAGGTGCCGTCGTCGGCGCGCGCGCTCTCTGTGAAGCCGGGGTGCGCGGCGAGCGCCTCCTCCGCCTGCTCGACGAGCAGGCCCGAGAGCAGCAACTCCGCCGGCGGGGCGGTGCCGCGCGCACGCCAGCGCTCCGCCAGCCGCAGGATCGGGCGGAGCGCGATGTTGGCCACCACGACGTCGGCGCCGGGCAGCGGGTACGAGGGGTCGGTGGCGTCGCCCACCAGAAACGTCGGCGCGAGGCCGTTCATGGCCGCGTTGCCGGCGGCGGCGTGCACGGCGACAGGGTCGATGTCGATGCCGGTGACGGGCGCGAACCCGAGCCGCAGGGCCGCGAAGGAGACCACGCCGGAGCCCGACCCGAGGTCGAGGAGCGAGCCCGGGGTGACGGCCTGGACGAACTCGAGGCACTGGCGCGTGCTCGCGTGCCCGCCGGTGCCGAACGCGAGGCCGGCCTCCACGGCGATGTCGAGCAGGTCGTCGCGGGCCGGGTACCACGGCGGGCGCACGTACAGGCGTCCGATGACGTGCGGGCGGTGGAACCGCCGCCAGGCGTCCTCCCAGCCGGGCTGCTCGCGGGCGACCTCGAGGCGGCCGGACGCGCCGAGCCGCTTGAGTGCCGCCGCGACCTCGGCGTCGGCCTCGGCGCCGTCCTCGAGCCAGAAGACGAGCGTGCCGCCGCCGTCCTCCTCCTGCCAGCCGGCGGGCTGCAGTGCGCGGATCTCCGCGACGGCCCGGGGGTCGGCGTAGTCGAGCGCCTGTGCGTCCGGGCCGCGCTCGTAGGCCGCCGCTCCGGACCAGTCGTCGACGGATCCCCGCTGGTCCGCACGCGCATCACCGGCCCCTGTGACCGGCGCGACCGTGGGACGCGCCCCCGCCGGCTTCACCAGCCGCAGGGCGTAGCGCGTGTAGCCGGGGCGCTTCACTGACGAAAGACGGCGCGGACCTTGTCGAGGAAGCTCTGGTCGACCTCGTACGTCGCCTCGCCGCTGAGCTCGGCGAACTGCTCGAGCAGCTCACGCTGCTCGTCGGTGAGCTTGCGCGGGACGAGCACGTTGACCACGACCTTGAGGTCGCCGCGCCCGTAGCCCTGGAGGACGGGCACGCCGCGGCTGCGGTACGACTTCACCTCGCCGGGCTGCGTGCCCGGCTTGAGCTGCACCTCGATGTCGCCGTCGAGGGCGGGCACGTAGGCGGTGGTGCCGAGCGCCGCCTCGACCATGGTGATGTCGAGGCGGTAGATGAGATCGTCGCCGTCGCGCACGAAGTCCTCGCTCGGCTCGACCGCGACGGCGACGTACAGGTCGCCGGGCCTGCCCCCGTGGGCGCCGGCGCCGCCCTCGCCCGCCAGGCGCAGGCGCTGGCCCGGGGAGATACCGGCCGGCACCTCCACGGGCACGGTGTGCGTCTTGCGCACGCGACCCGAGCCGAGGCACGTCGGGCACGGCTCCTTGACGATGGTGCCCTGGCCGCGGCAGATGTTGCAGGTGCTGGTACGGATGAACTGGCCGAACCCGCCGAGGCTGGAGACCTCGCGCATGCGGCCGCTCCCGTGGCACTGCGGGCACTGCTCACGGCCGGTGCCGGCCTTGGCGCCGCTGCCGGAGCAGGTCTCGCACGCGGCGTCGGCGGTGACCTCCACGTCCTTGGTCACGCCGAAGACCGCCTCGGCGAAGGTGAGCGTGACCTGGGCCTCGACGTCGTCGCCGCGCGGCGCGGGCGAACTGCCGCCTGCCGCGCCCCACATCCCTCCGGCGTCGCGCAGCACCGAGTCGAACATGCCGCCGCCGAAGAAGATGTTGAAGAGGTCGCCGAAGCCGACGTGCTCGAAGTCGGTCATCGGGCGCCCGCGCAGGCCGTCGAAGCCGTAGTGGTCGTAGGCGGCGCGCGAATCGGCGTCGGAGAGCACCTCGTAGGCCTCCGCCGCCTCCTTGAACTGCGCCTCGGCCTCGGGGTCCTCCTGGTTCACGTCCGGGTGGCACTCGCGCGCCAGCTTGCGGAAGGCCTTCTTGATGTCACCGGCGTCGGCGTCGCGGCGCACGCCGAGCACGTCGTAGTAGTCACGCTTCAATGGTCGCCCCAGTCGGAGGTGGTCACCAGATGTCTTCGAGATACGAGCTCAAGCCGTCGGCCGTGGCGCGCACCGTCGCGATCACACGTTGGTAGTCCATGCGCGTCGGGCCGATGACGCTCACCGTGCCGAGGCTGCGGTTGGCCACGCCGTAGGTGGTCGCGACCAGCGAGCACTCCTGCAGGGACGGCGACGCGATCTCGTGCCCGATGCGCAGGTACATGCCTTCTTCGCGCAGAGCCCCGGCCAGCAGTTCCAGCAGGTTGTACCGCGACTCGAGCATCTGCAGCACCTCGTTGAGGTGACCGGCCCCGGCGCGGGTGAGGTTGTCGAGGAGGCGCGACGTGCCGCCCAGGTGCAGACCCTCCACGTCGCCCGGGCCGGGCGCCTCGAACGCCGGGCGCAGCACCTCGAGGAAGGCCAGCTCCTTGGGTCGCAAGTCGGGGCTCTCGAACACGGCGGCGACGCGGCGCGTGCCCAGCTGCGCCCCCACGAGCCGCTCGTTGAGGTACACACGTGCGAACTCGGCGAGGCCTTCGTCGACCGGGTCGGCGAACGAGAACACCCGCTTCGTGACCTGCCCCGAGGTGGTGATGAGCACCACCATGACGAGGCGCGGCTGCAGGGCGAGGATCTCGATGTGGCGCAGGCTCGAGGTGCTGACGGCCGGCGCCGAGACGACGGCGAGCAGCTCGGTGACGCGCGAGAGGGCCTCGGCGGTCTCGCGCAGCGCGTCGTCGATCTCGCTGGCCGCGCGGTCGCGCTCGAGGAGCAGCGCCGGCGTGCCCTCCCGCCGCTCCGCCGCGACGATGTCGGCGTAGTGCCGGTAGCCCGCGTCTGTGGGCACCCGCCCCGCGGAGGTGTGCGGGTGCGCCAGCATGCCCATGTCCTCGAGGTCGGCCAGGTCGTTGCGGATGGTGGAGGCGGCCACGCCGAAGTGGAACCGCTCGCTGAGGTGCCTCGACCCGACCGGAGCGCCGAGCGCGATGTACTCCTCGATGACGGTCCGCAGGACCTGTTCTTGCCTCGCCGTGAGCGGCAACCTAACCCCTTAAATGCGGAGAGCGAAACAGGCGCACGCACAGTCCGTCTGCCACGTGCCTCCCCTTTCGCGTCACGCGGATTGTACCACTGTGCAGGGAAACCAATCCAGCGGCGGCGAGGCTCGCGGCGACGTCGCGGTCGAGGACCGCGGCCACCTCGGCGAGGGGGACGCGCTCGCCGCAGCGCGCCGCCAGCAGGAGGCGCTCGCGGGCGCGTGTGGGCGCGTCGAGCGCCTCCACTGTGCGCGGCGGCGACGCGCCGCGCGCCAGCGCCGCCGCCCACGCCGACGGGTCGGCCGCATTGGTCCAGCGCCGTGCGCCGACGGTGCTCACGGCGCCGGGGCCGAGGCCGAGGTACGGGCGGGCGCGCCAGTATGCCACGTTGTGGCGCGCCCTGCGCCCCGGCAGAGCGAAGTTGCTGACCTCGTACCAGTCGTAGCCGGCGCGTGAGAGCTCCCGTACGATGCGCCGGTAGCCGGTCGCGCGGGTGTCGTCCATGGGGTCCGGCGGCATGGCTGCCGGATCGATGGCTTGCGTGACGGACGCGGCGTCCCCCGCCAGCCGCGCCGCCAGCGCCGTCCCCTCGATCACGTCGAGCTCGTACCAGGAGACGTGGTCCGGGCGCAGGTCGAGCACGGCGGCGATGTCCGCGCAGAGCAACTCCGGCGTCTGGCCGGGGATGCCGTGGATGAGGTCCAGCCCGGCGTTCGCGACACCGGCTGACCGCAGCCGGCGAAAGGCGGCGGCCGGATCCGATCGGGCCGTCCGCCCGAGGGCGGCGCGCAGCTGCGCGGAGAAGCTCTGCGCGCCGAGCGAGACGCGCACGCCCGCTCCCGCCGCCCATGCCGCGTACGGGCCGTCGACGTCCTCGGGGTTGGTCTCGACGGTGACCTCGGCGTGCGGCGTGAGGTGCGGCCGGAAGAGCTCGAGCAGCCGCTCGAGCCGGTCCGGCCCCAGCAGGCTCGGCGTGCCGCCGCCGAGGTAGAGCGTGTGAAGGCGGCGCACGTCGTGCGCCGCCCGCTCCCGCTCCCACTCGGCGGCGACGCCGTCCACGTAGGTGTCGAGCAGGCGGGCGGCCTGCGCCCCGGCCCGCCCGTCCTCGCCATCCGCGCCCACCGGCAGCGAGGCGAACGCACAGTAGTCGCACTTGGCACGACAGAACGGCACGTGCACGTAGACGTGCCGCACGGGCCCCTGGAACAGGTCGGTCACCGCGTCGGCGCCCAGAAGAAGAGGCTGCCGTCGCGCTCCTCGTCGAGCAGGCCGCCGTTGGCCTCGATCACCCGGCGCGAGGCGACGTTGCCCGCCTCGCAGTCGAGGCGCGCCGGGTCGATGCCGAGGGCGGCGGCGAGCGGCAGCGCCGCGGCCAGCATGGCCGTGGCGTGGCCTCGCCGCCGCGCCGACGGCCGCACCTCGAAGCCGATGTTGCCGCCGTGGTACAGCAGGTGCGGCGTCAGCCGGTGGCGGATCGTGAGGCGGCCGAGGTAGTCGTGGCCGGCCGTCCACCACAGCACCGTGTAGGGCACGTAGCCGTCCCGCCACTCCCCCCGCGGCGCAGTGCCGCGCAACTCCGCCAGGTAGACGTCGGGCTCGCCGGGCTGCACGGCGGCGGCGTTCAACGCGTCGCAGTACCGCGCGAACGCCTCGCGGTCCGCGAGGAGATCCTCGTCGAGCTCGTCGTGCCGGCCCTCGTCGTGGTACTCGCGGAGCGCCTCCAGCCAGGAGTCGCGAAAGCTCGCGTCGGGGCGCGCGAACCGGGCCGGCGGCGCGCTCAAGGAGAAGGCGGCCTGAACCTCAGGGCGGACCAGGTGTCGTCGATCGCCACCTGGCGGACGGGCCGCACACCGCGGGCGGTCATGAACGCCGCCAGCGAGTCGCGATTCAGGTCGGTGCCGAGCTTGCCGGCTTTGGGATACGCGACCCACGAGAGCTCGTCGGCGAGCGCCGCCTCCACAGCGGCGCCGGTATGTGCCTCGGCCTCGTCGTGGGTCCTCACGAACACGAGCGTCGCCGGAGCCGGCGCATGCCCGCCCGCGGCCTCGGCCACGCCGGCCTCCGGCAGGTCGAGCTCCATCTTCTCCGGGACGTGCAGCGCCCGCACCACCTGCCCGGGCTTGAGCTGCAGCTTCCTCGCCAGCGTGGCGTCCATCGGCGGCCTCCGTCTGGTCGGCGTCAGCGGTCCTTGTCGCCCGGCTCGAGTTCCAGCACGGCGAGGAAGGCCTCCTGCGGCACCTCGACCACGCCGAGCTGCTTCATCCGCTTCTTGCCTTCCTTCTGCTTCTCGAGCAGCTTGCG
>DASUMX010000086.1:0-26844 GCA_036277455.1 Thermoleophilia bacterium | reverse complement strand
ACAGCTCCTTGTACTGCTGATTGGTGAAGCTCTTCACGTCGACGCGGTAGGCGTCGATGTGCGGCCCGAGGATCGAGAGGGCGTCATCGGTGATGTAGCCGTTGGTGACCATCACCGTGTACAGCCCATGCTCGTGCGCCGCCTGGGCGCCGTCCAAGATGTACTCCAGCCAGATCGTGGGCTCGTTGTAGGTCCAGGCCACGCCCTGGCACTCGTTGTTCGCGGCCAGCACGGGGAGATTGCGGATGGGCAGGTCGCGCAGGTCGCGCGTCGCCTCTCCCGGGTCCGCGTGCGCGATCTGCCAGTTCTGGCAGTGCCGGCAGGCGAAGTTGCAGCCCAGGCTGCCCAGCGAGAGCACCGTGGTGCCGGGGAAGAAATGGTAGAGCGGCTTCTTCTCGATGGGGTCGGCAGCGACGCTGCACACCTTGCCATAGGTGATGGCGTAGAGGACGCCGTCGCGGTTGACCCGCGCCCGGCACACGCCGCTCTTGCCGGGCGCGACGCGGCAGAGGCGCGGGCACACGTGGCACTGCACCACGCCCTCGCCGAGCTGCTCGTAGAGCATCGCCTCGTGCCAGTCGGTCAGGTTCTCAGCCATGACTCACGCCTCCGGCCGGCGCAGGCCGGCGATCCCGCGCTGCACGCTCTCGACGAGCGCGTCCTGCAGCTCCTGGTTGCCGGCAGCCACGGTGGCCATCTGGAAGGAGGCGTCCGAGCCGAGCACCGGCCTGTCGTCGAGCGAACTGCCGTCGGCGTCGCCGAACGGCAGCCCGGCCTCCTTGCACAGCAGGTACGCCGCGGCGACGTCGTAGGGAGAGTTGCAGAGCACGGCGCCTCGCCCGACGCGCCGGAACTCGGCCTCGGTCCACGGGTGCGCGGCGATGATCGCCGGCCCGATGTCGACGTACGCGTCGAGCTGGCCGGTGAGGATGCGCGTGATCCCGTACGTCGCCGAGCCGATGTCGAAGACGCAGCCGCCCACGGACGAGACGTCGATGAGCTCCTCGAGGACGCTCGCGAGGATCACGGCCGGACGGCCGCGGAATCCGAGCGTCCAGAAGATGCTCTCGAGATCGGAGCGCGGCGTGGGCAGAAAGGGGATCGCCGCACCGTCGGCGCGCCTCATGTGAAAGCCGGCGCCCTTCTCCGCGACGAAGAGGTCGCCGTTCTTGATCTCCTGGATGACACCGGCGACCACGCCGCCCATGGTGGGCGCCGGGCCTGCGGGCACTGCGGCGACGCTGACGCACGCCATCTCGAACCCGGCCGCCGCCGGGCGCGTGCCGTCGATGGGGTCCACGATCAGGATGAGCTCGGGGTCAGAGGCGCCCTGCAGCCCTCCGTCCTCGGAGTAGAAGGCCCACGCCGGAAGGTGCTCCCGCATGTGCTCCACCAGGAGCGCCTCTGCCTGTTCGTCGATGCTGAAGGTGACGTCGCCGCCGACCGCCACGCCGGCGTGGCCGCGGGCGGCGTGCGTGCCCAGCGAGGGCAGCACGACCTCGCGCAGGCGGCCGCAGAGCGTGATGAGGCTGTCGGTGACGTCGGTCAAGGGCTCCCGATTCTACCCTGCTATACTCTGCGTGCCGACCGGCGGTCAGCGTTGACGAGGCCGCGGCGGCCCGCCACCATGACCCCTCCGCCCGCCACGCCATGACCGCGACTCCCGCTTTCGCCGGGACGATCGCCTATCGCGCCGGCAGGTCCATCTATCTCAACCTCACCAACCGCTGCTCCTGCTCCTGCGCGTTCTGCCTCCGCGAGTGGACCGACGGGGTGTTCGGGGAGGACCTGCGCCTGGACCGCGAGCCGGAGCTCGAGGAGGTCACGCAGGCGATCGAGGTCGCCTTCCTCGACGGGCCCGCCGACGAGGTCGTGTTCTGTGGCTTCGGCGAGCCGACGATGCGGCTCGACGTCGTTCTCGCCGTCACCGAGTGGCTGCGGCTGCGGCGCATCCGCAGTCGGCTGGACACCAACGGCCACGGCGCCCTCCTCAACCCCGACCTGGACGTGCCGGCCGCCCTGGCGAAGGCCGGCCTCGACGCCGTCACCGTCAGCCTCAACGCGGCGACCCCGGAGGAGTACGACCGGGCGTGCCGGCCCGTCTTCACCAAGTCCTACAGGGCCGTCCTGCGTTTCGCCGAACAGTGTCTTGCGCATGGAATGGAGACCACGCTGACCGCCGTCGACTACCCGGGCGCCGATCTGCCCGGCGTCGCCGACATCGCGGCCGCGATGGGTGCGGGCTTCCGGGCCCGCGGCTACGCGGCCCCGGGCGCGCGTCCAGCTGCCGAGAAGGGAGACCACTGATGGCCGAGTCCGGGGCGCGCATCCTCCTCGTCGACGACGAGGAGGCGATCCTCAAGCTGCTGCGGTTCCCGCTCGAGAAGGAGGGCTACCAGGTCGTCACCGCACGGGATGGCGACGAGGCGCTCGAGACCTTCACGCGCGAGGACTTCGACCTGGTCATCCTCGACATCATGCTGCCGCACGTGGACGGCATGGAGGTCTGCCGCCGCATCCGCGCCCAAAGCATCGTGCCGATCATCATGCTCACCGCCAAGAGCGACGAGTTCGACAAGGTGCTTGGTCTCGAGATCGGCGCCGACGACTACATCACCAAGGACAAGTTCAGCCTGCGCGAGTTCCGCAGCCGCGTGCGCGCGCAGCTGCGCCGCGCCGAGATGAGCCGCAGCGCCGAGGCCACCAAGAAGGAGGTCATCAAGGTCGACGACCTCGAGGTGGACGTCCTCAAGCGCAACGTCATCGTGCGCGGCGCCAAGGTCGACCTCACCTACATCGAGTTCGAGATCCTCAAGACCCTGATCTCGCATCCGGGGAGGGTCTACAGCCGCCAGCTGCTGCTGCAGCTGGTGTGGGGCGACAGCGACTACCGCGATTCGCGCACCGTGGACGTGCACATCCGCCATCTGCGCGAGAAGCTCGAGGCAGACCCCAAGGACCCCGAGTTCATCTTCACGGTCCGTAACATCGGCTACAAGTTCCGCGAGTTCTAATAGGGCAGGCAACGGCGCCCGATGCGCCAGCCTCTCACCTGATGTTCAGCTCAGTCAAGAACTGGCTCACGCTCCTCATCGTCGCGCTCGTCGCGCTGGCGATGCTCGTCGCGTGGGTGTACGTGGTGCCGCCGCTTCAGGGGCGGCTCACCGACCGCAAGCTGATCGACGCGAGGGAGAACGCCCGACTGGTCGGCCAGACGCTCACCGCCCCCGGGCTGATGAGCTACGACACCAACCGCGGACAGCTGGTCATCGTCGATTCGGATGCGGTGACCCAGACCCTCAACATCATCGGGGCGCGCTTCAGCGGCCGGGCGATCATCTACGCGCGCAGCCTCGTCCCGGTCCGTGACTCGAGCAGCCAGACAGCGCCGGACGTGTCCGACTACCCCATGCTCGAGGAGACCGTCCGCACCGGGCGGGTGACCCAGGGGACGGTCACCACGGCCACCGGGCGCGCTGCCGCGACCGCGGTGCCGCTGTTCACGAAGCTCACCGGGACCACCGCCGTGGGGGCCGTACTCGTGGTGCAGTCGCTCGAGGATGTGGACAATGCCGTGACGGCCGTGCAGCGCCAGCTCCTGTTCGCCACGGCCCTGGCGCTGGGCATCAGCCTGCTCCTGGGCTACATGGCCTCGTACTTCATCGCCCGCCGCCTCAAGCGCATCGAGCGGAGCGCGGAGGCCATCGCCGGCGGCGACCTCTCGGCCAAGGTCCCCGAGACCGTGGAGGACGAGATCGGACAGCTGGCCGACACCTTCAACGTCATGGCCGACAGGCTGCGCAGCGCCTTCGCCCAGGTGGAGTACGAGCGCGACCGCGTCGAGGTACTGCTCAACGACCTGAGCGAGGGCGTGATCGGCGTCTCAGCCGAGGGCAAAGTCACCATCGCCAACCCGGCCGCGGCGATCCTGCTCGACGCACCGGCGCTGGTCGGGGAGACCGTCGACGACGCCCTCCCGGCCGACGTCGCCCAGCTGTGGCGTGACTCGCAACGGGACGCTGATTTCGACATGGTGGTGTTCGCGCACGACGACGTGACCCTGGAGGCGACCACGTATCCGGTGGGTGGTGACGCCGACTTCACCTCCATCGTCGTGCTCCGCGACGTGACTGCGCAGGCCAGGCTCGAGCGCGCCCGTCGCGACCTCATCGCCAATGCATCGCACGAGTTCAAGACGCCGTTGTTCTCACTGGCGGGATCGCTCGAGCTGATCGACGAGGGCGAGCTGAGCCCGGAGGAGCAGCGCGAGTTCCTCCAGATCATGCGCCAGCAGGTCGACCGGCTGCGCACGATGGCCGTCAGCATGCTCGACCTCTCCCGCGTGGAGGCGGGCTCCTTCGAGCTCAACCCGGAGGACGTGGACCTCGTGGTGGTCGGCCGGTCGGTGCTGGACGAGTTCCAGGCACAGGCGCAGACCAAGGCGGTCGCCCTGTCGTTCAGGGGCGAGGAGGGCGAAACGGCGTGGTGCGACGAGCAGCGGCTGGTACAGGTGCTGCGCGCGCTCATCGACAACGCGATCAAGTACTCTCCGTCGGGCAGCTCCGTGCGACTCTCCTCGAGACTGGAGGAGAAAGAGGCCGTCGTAGTCGTCGCCGACGACGGCCCCGGCATCACCCGCAGCGAGCTGCCGCACGTGTTCGAGCGCTTCCACCGCGGCCGCGACGAGCGCGCGACGACCGCGGGCGCGGGCCTCGGGCTCTCCATCGCCCGCGAGCTCACCGAGATGATGGGCGGCAGCATCACCGCGGAGTCGCCGCCGGACGGCGGCGCGCGCTTCACCGTCCGCCTGCCGCGTGCAGCCGGCGGGCGCCGTCGTCGTGCCTCCTCCGAACGGAGCGGGGGCGTTCACACGCCTTAATCCACGCCGTGCGGTTGCTTAATACTCCTGTAGGGGACAGGTAATAGCCGAACGGCATCTTACGGATGACTATCGGCCAGGGCGGGCGCGTCTCCCTCCCTGTGCAGCACAGCGAAAGGGAAGCAGGCATGAAGCTCAAAGGGTTCCTGGCGGGCCTCGCGGGCGGCGCCGTAGCCGCCGCGGCCGTCGTCCTCCTCCTGGTGTTCGTGTTCGACATCGGAGCGGTCAGCAAGACGGTCGTCCAGGCAACGCCTGAGACTCCGACGGTCTACAGCACCCCATCCGCGTCCACGACCGGCGGCGGGCTCACGCCGGAGCAGATCTACAGCACCCTTTCGGGCGGCGTCGTGATGGTCCTGGCGGAGTTCGGCGGATCGGGGACCGACCAGTTCGGACAGCCTCAGAGCGCGCAGGCGCTCGGGACGGGCTTCGTGGTCGACAGTGAGGGCTACATCCTGACCAACGCGCACGTCGTGGACGAGAACGGACAGCGCGCGAACAGCGTCACGGTGGTCTTCAACAAGGGCGGCTCCGAGACGCAACGCGTCCCCGGCCAGCTGGTCGGCGTGGACATCGGCAGCGACGTCGCCGTCATCAAGGTCGACCCGGCCAAGGTCGACCTCAAGCCTCTTCCGCTCGGCGACTCCGACGACGTCGTCGTCGGCGAGCCGGTCGTGGCCATCGGCAACCCGCTCGGCTACGACTTCTCCATCACGTCCGGCATCGTCTCGGCGACGGGGCGCAGCCTCCAGGCGCCCAACGGTCAGACCATACCGAACGGCATCCAGACGGACGCCGCGATCAACCAGGGCAACTCGGGCGGGCCGCTCATCGACAGCGCCGGCAACGTCATCGGCATCAACGAGCAGATCGCCACATCGGGCGGCGGCAACCAGGGCTTGGGCTTCGCCGTCCCCATCAACACGGCCGTCCGCTCGCTGGAGCAGATCAAGTCCGATGGCAAGGTGACGTACGCCTGGATGGGAGTCAGCCTCCAGACCCTCACCAGCGACATCGCGGGCATGTTCAACATGCAGACGCAGGGCGGCGCCCTGGTGCAGGCGGTCTCCCCGGACAGCCCTGCGTCCAAGGCCGGCATCCAGGGTGGCGACCAGACGGTGACCGTGCAGGGCGAGCAGTTCACCATCGGCGGCGACGTCATCGTCAAGGTCGACAACACCGAGGTCAAGACGGCGGACGACCTGATCGCGTATCTCGGCACCAAGAAGCCGGGCGACACCGTCACCGTGACAGTCGAGCGTGACGGCAAGACCGAGGAGGTCGACGTCACGCTGGCGGAACGTCCCAGCAACCTCTGATGTAGGGGCGGGCGACGCGGTGCCTGGCCCCTGCGACCCGAGGCACGAGGCGGAGCCCGAGAGACGGCCGGCTCCGCCTCGTGCCTACTTTTTCAGGTAGAAGGCACACTGTTTTTGACAGGCCGCCCTGCCCGGGTGTATACCGTGTGTCGAGGCCGGGAAGCGGCGTGGAGCACACCTCCGCCGCCCACGCCTTGTCTCCGGCAGCCAGGCACGGACCCAGGAGGGTCGTTTGCTCACGCACCCGCTCGATGAGCGCCTCCAGGCGCTGCTGCCCATCGTCCGGGGCCTTGCCCAGATGTTCGGCCCCGATTGCGAGGTCGTCCTTCACGACGTCAGCCGGCTCCCCCACTCCATCGTGGCGATCGAAAACGGCGGCGTGTCGGGCCGCACCGTAGGCGACGTGCCCACCGACCGGATGCTGCGCAACCTGCGCAGCCCGGACCAGGCTCAGGACGTGCGCCTCTACGTCTCCTCCCACGAGGGCAAGATCCTCAAGTCGCTCGCGGTCACGCTGCGGGGCGCGGACGGCGAGCCGTACGGCCTGCTCGGCCTCAACTACGACGTCTCCGAGGTCGTACAGGCCCAGCGCGTGCTCGCCGACTTCACGGCGATAGGCCGCCTGGGCGGCGGTGGCCCCGAGCTGGGGGAGATCTTCGCCGGCGACATCCGCGACGTGGTGGCAGGCATGGTCACGCAGACTCTGGGCGAGATCGGCAAGACGCCGGCCGCCATGGCGCGCGAAGAGAAGATGGAGGTGGTCAAGCGCCTCGAAGAGCGCGGGGCGTTCCTCGTCAAGCGCTCGGCGGAGCAGGTCGCGGAGGCGCTCGACCTCTCGCGCTACACGATCTTCGCGTACCTCAAAGAGATCCGTCACGGCGAGGAAGGACGCGGCGCCGCCGCCCAGGCCGGCCGTGATGCCGGCGTCGCCGTCCCCGGGCGCGCGGCCGGAGGCAGGCGGTGACCCACAACGGCGGCACGAGCGCCACCGGCCTCCGTCCCGACGGCTCTGCCGTCGGCGCCCTCTACGAGATCATCGCCGGCTCCGGCAGCCGGTCGCTGGCTGTCGTCGGCCTCGTCAAGAACGCCGGCAAGACCACCGTGGTCAATGCGCTGATGGCCAACTCGCCGCGACGGTTCGGCCTCACCTCGCTCGGCCTCGACGGCGAGCGCACGGACCACCTCACCGGCCTGGCCAAGCCCAGCATCACGCCGCCGGCGGGGACGCTGGTCGCCACGACGCAGGGCTCGCTCGACCGCTCGCGCTACGCGATGGAGACACTCGAGGTGCTGCCGTTCCACACGCCGCTCGGCCGGGTCGTCATCGGTCGTGCGGCCGGAGACGGCGCCGTCGAGGTCAGCGGGCCGACGACCCTCGCGGAGCTCCGCGTCACCGTGGAGCGCCTGCAGGCACTGGGCGCCGACCAGGTCATCATCGACGGCGCCATCAACCGCATCGGCAGCGCGTCACCGCGCGTCAGCGACGGCGTCGTCGTGGCCACCGGGGGCATGGTCGGCGACACGCTCGACGACGTGCTCGCCACGACGGTCGGAGCGCTCGATCTGCTCATGCTCCCGGGAGTCGCTCCACAACGCCGGTCGCTGATGGAACGGCACGTGGCCGCAGGCTCGCGCGTCGTCGCCTTCACGCCGGACGGGCTGGCGCATACTCTCGAGCTCGCCAGCGTGGTGGGCGAAGGCGTCACGGTCGCGCGCGAGGTCGAGCGCCTGGGCGCCGACACGCTGCTCGTCGGAGGCGCCCTCACCCAGGAGTTCGCCGACGACTTCACCCGCGTGCTGTCGCCACGCGCAGAGGTCAGCGTGGTCGTGCGGGACGCCACCGTGCTGGTGCTGCCGCCGGCCATGGTCTACCGCTTCCTGCGCCGCGGCATCCGCCTCGAGACGCTCACCCCGCTGCGCGTGCTCGCGCTCACCGTGAACCCCTTCCGCGTGCCGCAGCCGTATCGCCCCAAGGCCTTCTTCTCCTCGGTCGCCGAGGCGGTCGGCGGCCGCGTCCCGATGTTCGACGTCGTGAACGGGCTCTCCCGGCTGCCGGAGGGCGGCTGCGCGAGCCCCGAGTCCTCTCCCTCCTCCTGACGAAAGTGGGTGGCCACGTGAACGATGCCCTCCGATTGAACGGCGACCTGGTCGACCGCGCCCGGACCGCGGCGAACGCGATCGCCGACGACATCCAGCAGCACATCGAGGAGCACACCACCGACACCACTGAGCGAGCCACCCTGCGCCTCCTCGGGATCGCCGGCGTCAACGAGATCGACGTACCCCTGGTGAACGTGGTCGCAGAGCACGCTCGCGAGCTGCTGCCCGGCGGCATCATGCGACCGTTCGTCGACCTCATGAACCAGACCGGCAAGGCCGCGCAGCAGGTGGCCGAAGCGGTGGCCGCCGGCGACCTCGCTCTGGCTGAGGTCCCCGCGGAGCGGCGCGCCGCCGCAGAGGCGCGCGCCGAAGAGCTCGCCAGGGAAGGGGTCGCGCGCATCGACGCCGTCCGCGCGCGCCGCAACGAGCTCGTCGCTCAGACCGGCGAGCCGCTCAAACCCTACGTCTACGTCATCGTCGCCACCGGAAACATCTACGAGGACGCCGCCCAGGCCAAGGCGGCCGCCCGCGCCGGCGCCGACGTGATCGCGGTCATCCGCACGACGGCGCAGAGCCTGCTCGACTACGTCCCCTTCGGCGAGACCACCGAAGGCTTCGGCGGCACCTACGCGACGCAGGAGAACTTCCGCCTGATGCGCGCCGCGCTCGACGAGGTGGGCGAAGAGCTCGGCCGCTACATCCGCCTGTGCAATTACGCCAGCGGCCTCTGCATGCCGGAGATCGCCACGATGGGCGCGCTCGAGCGTCTCGACATGATGCTGAACGACTCCATGTACGGCATCATCTTCCGCAACATCAACATGCAGCGGACGTTCGTCGACCAGTACCTCAGCCGCCTGATCAACGCGCGCGCCGGCATCATCATCAACACCGGTGAGGACAACTACCTGACTACCGCGGACGCCTTCGAGAAGGGCTACACGGTCGTCAGCTCTGACTTCATCAACGAGGCCTTCGCCCTGCGCGCCAACCTCGAGCCGTGGCAGATCGGCCTCGGGCACGCCTTCGAGATCAATCCGCAGACGCCCGACCAGGTCGTCTACCAGATCGCCGACGCGCAACTCGTCCGCCAGCTGTTCCCGGGCTACCCGCTCAAGTACATGCCACCCACCAAGTACATGCCTGGGGACATCTTCCACGGGCACATCATCGACGGTATGTTCAACTTCACCGGCATCTTCACCGGCCAGGAGATCATGCTGCTCGGGATGCTCACCGAAGCCCTTCACACGCCGCTGCTCCAGGACCGCTACCTGAGCATCAAGAACGCCAAGTACGTCTTCGAGAGCTGCCGCGACCTTGCCGGCGAGGTGACCTACAAGCCCGGCGGGATGATCGAGCAGCGCGCCAACGATCAGCTCCAGAAGGCCACCGAGCAACTCGAGCACGTGCGCGACATCAGCCTGTTCAGGGCGCTCGAGGACGGCGAGTTCGCCGACGTGAAGCGCGACCCGAAGGGCGGCCGTGGCTTCGAGGGCGTCTTCAAGGTCACGCCGGACTACTTCAATCCGTTCTTCGCGGCGCTGAGAGACGGCAGGATGGACGGTGCTCCCGAAGGCCCGCCCCCCGGCGGCACGGCCGCGAAGACGGAAGGGGGGCACTGATGCTTATAAGACCGTATGGTGATACTCGTGACGACGGCGTCGTCCAGTTCTCCTTCACGCTTCCCATGCCCTACTCCGTCAAGGCGGCCGACGTCGGCAAGCAGTTCCTGGAGAAGCTCGGTTTCCACACCGTCGGTATCGCCGAGTGCAAGGCCATCGACCCCGACTACACGTTCTTCGTCGCCTACGGCCGCACCGACACCGGCATCGACCCCGACGAGGTCAAGGGCGACTACCTCGAGGTCGAGGAGATGGACTACTACGCGATCAACGCGCTGATCAAGGAGAGGCTCGGCCGCAAGCTCGGCGTCGTCGGCGCGGCGATCGAAAGCGACGCCCACACCGTGGGCATCGACGCGATCATGAACATGAAGGGCTTCGCCGGAAACTACGGGCTCGAGCGCTACCCGGAGATGGACGCGCTCAACATGGGGTCGCAGATCCCCTGCGCGCAGCTGTTGCGGACGGCGCTCGAGCGCGGCGCCGACGCCATCCTGGTCAGCCAGATCGTCACGCAGAAGAACATCCACGTCCAGCATCTGACGCAGCTCGTCGAGTTGCTCGAGGCCGAGGGCGTGCGCGAGCGCTTCGTCCTCATCGTCGGCGGCCCGCGGATCAACAACGCGTTCGCCAAAGAGCTCGGCTACGACGCGGGGTTCGGGCCGCGGACGACGCCGCTCGAAGTGGCGTCGTTCCTCGCTCAGGAAGTCGTGCGCAGGCACGAGAGCGCCTGACCCGGTAGCATACTCATGAACCACTCCCATCAATGTGTCGTGATGCAGAGCGTTAGAGTCGCGTCGGGGGCTGCAGCCACACACGCATCGGCTCAAGGAGGCCGCAGTGTCTGACAACGACATCGTCATCATCTCGGCAGTCCGCACGGCTCAAGGCCGCTTCCAGGGGGGCTTCGCAGGCACGCCCGCGCAGGAGCTCGGCGCCGTCGCCATGACCGAGGCGCTCAAGCGCGCAGGCGTCACCGGCGACCAGCTCGATGAGGTCATCTTCGGCAACGTGATCCAAGCCGGCCTGGGGCAGAACGTCGCCCGCCAGGCCGAGCTGAAGGCCGGCATCCCGGACAGCGTCCCGGCCATCACCCTGAACCGCGTCTGCGTGTCGAGCGCCTCCGCGCTTGCCTGGGCGGCGGCCAACATCAAGGCCGGCGACGGCGAGCTGTACCTCGTCGGCGGCACGGAGAACATGACGCGCGCTCCGTGGCTGCTGCAGGACGGTCGCAGCGGCTACCGCATGGGCATGCCGTCCCAGGAGATGTTCGACGCGATGGTGCTCGACGGCCTGTGGTGCGCGATCGGCGGCACCCACATGGGTCTCACTGCGGAGAATCTCAGCGAGCAGTTCGGCATCAGCAAGGAACTGCAGAACGAGGTCGCCCACCAGAGCCAGTTGCGCGCGACCGCGGCGATCAAGGACGGCAGGTTCAAGGACGAGATCGTCCCCGTGGTGATCCCGCAGCGCAAGGGCGACCCCAAGGTGGTCGACACCGACGAATGCCCGCGTGAGACCTCGCCGGAGATCCTTGCCGGCCTCAAGCCCGTCTTCAAGAAGGACGGCGTCGTGACCGCCGGCAACGCCTCGGCCATCGCCGACGGCGCCAGCGCACTCGTCGTGACCTCGCGCAAGAAGGCCGCAGAGCTCGGCCTCAAGCCGATCGCGCAGCTCGTCAGTTACGCCACGGCCGCCGTCGACCCCTCCATCATGGGTCTCGGCGAGACGAAGGCGGCCCAAATGGCGCTCGAAAAGGCCGGCATGACCAGCAAGGACGTGCAGCTCGCCGAGCTCAACGAGGCCTTCGCCTGCGTCGCCGCCCTCGCCATCCGTGAGCTCGGCCTCAGCAGCGACATCGTCAACGTCAACGGCGGCGCCGTCGCTCTCGGCCATCCGCTCGGCAACACCGGCACGCGCATGATCGTGACGCTCATCCACGAGCTCCAGAAGCGCGGCCAGGAGATCGGCCTCACCGGCGCCTGCGTAGGCGGCGGCCAGGGCGCCGGCTCGGTCATCAAGGTAGAGGGCTGATATCGCCCCACGAAACGACCCCGCATGATGCGTCGGGCGCGGGACAGGCTCACGCCACCCGCGCCCGGCCGCCCTTCGGGGGGAGGGAGAAGGGATGAAGGAAGGCAACAAGTTCGGGGCCCACCGGGTCATCGAGCCGCAGGGCGTCCTGCCACAGCCCGCGTGGAAGGTCGACAACACGATGGAGATCTACGACAACGAGATCCTCATCGACGTCGACACGCTCAACATCGACGCGGCCAGCTTCACACAGATCGAGGAGGCCGAGGGCGGCGACGTCCACAAGATGGCCCGGCACAGCCTCGATATCATCGCCAGCCGCGGCAAGCACCACAACCCCGACACCGGCTCGGGCGGCATGCTCCTCGGGACGGTCGCGGCGATCGGCCCCAAGCTCAAGGATCGCGATCTCAAGGTCGGCGACCGCATCGCCACCCTCGTCTCACTCTCCCTGACCCCGCTGAAGGTCGACGAAGTCATCTCGGTCAACAGGGACACCTGCCAGGTCAAGGTCAAGGCGCAGGCGATCCTGTTCGAGACCGGCATCTACGCCAAGATGCCCGCCGACATGGACGAGCCGCTGGCGCTGGCCATCCTCGACGTCGCCGGCGCTCCCGCCCAGGCCGCCAAGCTGAGTAAACCCGGCCAGACCGTCTTCATCATCGGCGCCGGCGGCAAGAGCGGCCTGCTGTGCGCCTACGAGGCCAAGAAGCGCGTCAAGCCCACGGGCAAGGTGATCTGCCTGGTGCACGGCGACGCCGGCAAGAAGCGCCTGGAGAAGTCCGGCTTCGCGGACGTCATCATCCAGGGCTCGGCGACCGACCAGCTTTTCGTCTACGAAGAGGTCAAGAAGGCCACCGACGGCCTGATGGCCGACCTGACCATCAACTGCGTCGACATCCCCAACACCGAGATGGCCTCGGTCCTCGCGACCAAGGACGACGGAACGGTCTACTTCTTCAGCATGGCGACCAGCTTCACGTCCGCCGCGCTCGGCGCCGAGGGCATCGGCGCGGACACCCTGATGATCATCGGCAACGGCTACACCAAGGACCACGCCGTGATCTCGCTCGAGGTCGTTCGCGAGAGCCCGGTGCTCATGGAGATCTTCAAGGGCACCTACGCGACCGGCGCCGGCAACCCCGAGCCGGTCGGGCTGAAGGCCTGAGGCCGGGGTCCGCGGGTGCGCCCCCGGATCGCGACCTTGCAGGACTGAGCCAAGAGGGCCCCGACGGCGGCGTCGGGGCCCTCTGCACGTTTCACGTGAAACAGGAGCGCGCCGGAAGTCATGACTCCTTCGTCCTCCCGGGGACAAGGGCGCGGGCGAACGATCATTTCGCAACAGAACGGGGGCCGGTGTTTCACGTGAAACACCGGCCCCCGTTTCCCGTACTCCTCAGACTCGCATCGCTGCGAGCCGGAAGATCTTCCGCTCAGTTCCAGTTGCCCATCATGCCGCCACCGGAACCCATCATGCCGCCGTACCCTGCTCCCTGGCCGGCGCCTGCTCCGCCGGCTCCACAGCCGCCTCCGCAGCCGCCGCCGCGCCCCATCATGCCGCCCGGCCCTGCGCCCTCGGGCAGCTCGATGCCGAGCTTCTCGAGCAGCCCGCGCATGTCGTTCCAGTGCTCTTCGCGCAGATCCTGAAGCGCGGTTTGAGCTTCAGCGGAGGCCGGGTCCGAGCCGAATTGCTTGTACCACGCCTGCCTCTCCTTCAGATGCTCTGTTCGCAGCGCCTGCATCGCGTCGAGCGCCTCAGGGTCGTTCATGAGCACGCCGCACGCACCGTTGCCTGCAGCACGGCGTTCGGTCTGTGTCCTGGTCGCTCCATACGCCACTGCGACCACCGACAACGCGACCGCAGCGACGACCGCCACCATGGCGATCCTCTTCCAGTGTCGTCTCACAGCGCGCTCCTTCCGAGCGGAGCTTCCGCACCGCCGCTCATCGCCTCACGACCGCCGCCTCAGCGGCAGGTCGCACCTTTTCGACCGTCATGCTACACGAAAGTTGTGAAGAACCTTTGAAGCACGCCTGCCGTGCCGGGGAACGCCACACGATCTGCGCCGGCGCATCGACGTGACCTGCTACGATGGCGCCGGCCGACTGCGACACCCTGCGCGCGGGTACACACGGGAGGGCGATTCAAGCTCCGAGCGATTCGATCACGGAGGCAAACGTGACCCAGGAAGACGTGCTCCGCGCTCTCTCGAGCGTCAAGGACCCTGAGCTGCAACGCGACATCGTCGACCTTGGCATGGTCCGAGATGTCGTTGCGGACGACGCGCGCCTCGGCGCCACGATCGTCCTGACCACCGCCGGCTGCCCTCTTCGCAACCAGATCCGTGCCGACGCCGAGCAGGCCCTCGGCGCGATCGCCGGCGGGCGATCGGTCGAGATCAAGCTGGATGCCATGTCCTGCGACGAGCGCGACGCGCTCGCAGGCCGCCTCAGGCAGCGCGACCAGCTCGTCCAGTCGCTCTTCGGGCCAGGTTCGCGTACACGGACGATCGCCGTGGCGAGCGGGAAGGGCGGTGTGGGCAAGAGCACCGTGACGGTGAACCTGGCGACCGCACTCGCCTCCCGCGGTCGCGCAGTGGCCCTCATCGACGCCGACGTGTACGGCCCGACGGTCCCCCTCATGATGGGCCTTCCGGCAGTCCCGCCGGAGACGCACGACGGCAAGATGCTCCCGCCGGAGGCCCACGGGGTGAAGGTCGTCTCCATGGGCTTCTTCCTCCCGGACAACGAACCGGTCGTGTGGCGAGGGCCGATGCTGGGCCGCGCCATCGAGCAGTTCCTCGGCGACGTTCTCTGGGGAAGCCCGGACTACCTCCTGATCGACCTTCCGCCGGGCACCGGAGACATCGCCCTCACGATCGCGCAGATGATCCCCGGGGCCGAACTCGTCGTGGTCACGACGCCTCAGGAGGCAGCCGCACGCACCGCCATCAAGGCGGCCAAGATGGCGCAGATGACCAAGCAGCGTATCCTCGGAGTCGTCGAGAACATGGCCTACTTCGTGTGTCCAGACTGCGGCGGTCGCCACTACATCTTCGGGCGCGGCGGCGCGTTCGAGATCGCGCGTCTCATGGACACACGGCTGCTCGGCAGGATCCCGCTCGACGAGTCGACCCGCGAGGGCGGCGACATCGGCGTCCCGGCGGCCGTCGATCCGACTTCTCCCGTGGGAGCGGCGTTCGCCGAGATCGCGAAGGCGATCGACGACGGTGCGGAAGCACCCGGCTCTGAGTCTGAGGCCGGGGAGCCGGCACACACATAGCTCGCACGGACTGCGTTCGCCACGCGCGCCGGCGGACCCGGCGGGAATCGGACGCCGCGAGGGTCCGCTCGCGAGGACTGCCTGGAGCCGCACCGTGCGCGGCCCGCCCTGTCTTCAGGCAGGCATATTCGCCTGCCTTCCTGCAGAGAACCTGCCCATACTTGATGAGGGCTTGCGCCGGGCAGGAATGCCGGGAGAATTGAGGAAGTTCTGAACGTCCGGTCAACCGATCCCTTCTCCCTCTATGCGCGTAGGACGAGCAGATGGCGAACGCTGGCTCCGCCTGGGCGAAGCCGCGGCGGAGCTCGGCGTGAGTCTCAACACGCTCCGCCGCTGGAGCGACGCCGGTACGCTGACCTGCTACCGCAGCCCCGGCGGTCACCGCCGCTACCGCGGAGACGACGTGCAGGCGCTCCTCCTGAGCTCCGAGAGCGGGAGTGGCCGCACTGGTAGACTCCCGGTCCAGCAGGCGCCCGCCGGCGACCGCGACGAGCGCCGCGCCTCCCTGCTGACGCTCGCCCGCGTCGCGGCGGAGGGCGTCGGCGTGTCGGAGTGCCGCCTCTCACTCGTCGACGCACACGGCGCCTGCGGTCTCCTCATCGCTCACAGCCGGACTCTGGAGAGTACCGGCGTACCCAGGGATGAGGACGGGGCGGGGGAGATGCTCCCCACCGTCCGGGAAGTGCTGCGCACGGGACGCCGGCTCGTCATCTCCGACCTGGGCTCGACGAGCCTGCTCGAGCGCTCGGAGGCCGGCGCGCTGCGTCAGCGGGGTGACGCCGCCGTCCTTGCCGTGCCGGTGACCGTGGAAAGCCGCACCCGCGCGGTACTGGAACTCGTCGAGTCCCGCGCGCCGCGCGCCTTCAACGGCGCCAACGTCGCCTTCGCGGAGTTCATGGCGCGCCAGGCGGCGAACCTCCTGGTGGAGGGCGGCGGAGACCGTGAGCCCGCCGCCGGGCTTCCCGACGAGAGCGTCCCGCGGGCGACTCCACCCTCACCGCGGCCCGAGGACCTGCTGCTCACGCTCGCCGACCGGCTCCGCCACGAGCTGGATGCCGTCGCCTGCGACGTCCTGCGACTCCACGACGAAGCGCAGGCGCTGGAGCCGGTCGCCGCTTCCGCCACCGGCGACGCACCGCCGCTTCGCGGCGTCCTGTACACCGTGGCCGACTTCGACGAGGCGGCGTCCGCGCTGGTGAGCGGCGACCCCGTGGGCATCGACGACCTGGCGGAGATCGACGCCGCCGGCCCGCACCTCGTGCGCCGCGAGCGGAGCGGAGCGAGGACCGTGAACGCGACCCCGATCCGTTTGGGCCACGAAGTCGTCGGTCTTCTCGAGCTGTACAGCCGGGAGCCGGGGAGAAGGCTGGGGCGAGAGGAGCAGGCACTCGTCGACGCTGCTGCGGCCACGGCGGCGCTCGCGCTGACGGACCAACACGACACCGCCGTCCTCGCCCGACGCATCGCGCAACTCGACGACATGATCGCCGGGTTCGGCACGCACTCCCCGGCCATGGACGCGGAGTCGCTCGTACAGTCCACGCTCGACGCGATCCGCAGACGGCCGGATTTCGATGCCTGCACCGTCTACCGCGTCGAGGACGCGGTCGCGACTCCCTTCCCGGCCGGTGACGACGCGGGCAATCCCGTCGGCGACGGCGGATCGTGGCGCCTCGGGGATTATCCGGCCGCCGCACAAGCCGTTGCCGGACGAGCGCCCGTCATCGTCCTGGCGGACTCCGACCAGCCGCTGATGTCACCCGCGGCGACGGCGCGCTTCGTCACCGAGCGAGGCCTCGCCGGCGTGGTGCTGACGCCGGTGGTCTTCTGGGACCGCGTGGTCGGGGTGCTCGAGTTCGGCTCGGCGGCTGCCGCCGGCGTGGCCACGGCGGCGCAGGTCGCCCAAGTGGCCGCCGACCTCCTGGCGGCGGCGCTCGGCAGCGGCGAGGTCATCAGCCGCCTTCAGCGCCGCAACCGCGATCTCGGCCTGGTCGTCGAGGCGGGCCTTGAAGACACCGCCCGCCTCAGCACGGACGAGATCCTCCACGCCGTGGCCGAACGGCTCTCCGAGCTCACGCGCACCCCCGTGACCGACATCTACGCCGTCGAGGGAGACACGCTGCGAGGGCTCGTCAGCTACGACGGCGGCCGGTTCGACGCGGAGTGGGATGGCGTCGTGCTCCCCCTGCGCCGCTATCCCTGCAGTCGCAAGGCGGTCGAGACCGGCGAGGTCACCGTGGTCGCGGCGCTGGACGACCCCCTTCTGGACGAGGAGGGCCGCTACTCCCTCGAGAGATGGGGGTACCAGTCGCAGCTGTCCATGCCGCTTGTCTCCCAGGGACGCGTGCTCGGTGTCGCGGAACTGTCGGACTACGAGCCGCGCGACTTCGCCGAAGATATGGATCTCATCCGTGGACTCGGCCAGGTAGCCGCCCACGCCCTGGACAACGCCTCGCTCTTCGAGCAGGTAGACCGGCGCAACCGGACCCTGAACGAGCTGGTCGAGCTCAGCTCGCTCGCGAGCCACTCGCGGGATCTCGACCAGCTCGTGCGCTCTGTAGCCGAACGCGTGCTCTCCGCGGTGGACGCGGCGAACTGCGACATCTATCGCTCGATGGAGGGGGTGCTGCTCTGCGTCGCGAGCTTTGACCGCAGCGGGCACGACGACTCGGTGCTGGGCGGAAAGTTCGACCTCGAGCGCTATCCGACGACCGCAGAGGCCGTGTACGGCCACCAGATCCTCACGATCACGAGCCCGGACGACCCCCAGCTGAGTCAGGCCGAGCGCGAT
Source organism: Thermoleophilia bacterium (assembly GCA_036277455.1). Taxonomy (GTDB): domain Bacteria; phylum Actinomycetota; class Thermoleophilia; order UBA2241; family UBA2241; genus CAIXSE01. The sequence goes on along the minus strand of DASUMX010000086.1, from coordinate 8,813 downwards.
ACGTACCACGACTACGGGTTCTCCAGTGAGGTGTGCCTGCCGCTGGTCATCGGGGACGAGTTGTACGGGCTGCTCGACGTGTACGACACCCGCGAGCGCGACTTCGCCGAGTATCTGGGCTTCCTTCGCGGTACGGCGCAGGCGCTCGCCGGGGCGTTCGAGAACGCCCTCCTCGTCGACCAGCTGGAGCGGAGGACGACGATCCTCCGCGACGTCGTCGAACTGGGGGCGGTCGCCTCGCAGGCCCACGACCTGGAGACGGTGCTCACGGCGCTCGCCGTGCGGCTTCGCGAGACCGTCGGCGCGGCCGACTGCGACATCTTCACGCTGAAGGACGGCATGCTGCGCTGCATGGTCAGCGCGGACAAGGATGGCCTCGACGCGAGCGTCGTGGGCCGCATCCTCGACGTCGACCGCTTCCCCGCAACCGCGCTCGCGGTACGCACCGGCCAGCCCATGGCGATCGCCAGTCTCGACGACCCGCACCTCACCGACGAGGAGCGCGAGGACATGGCCGAGTACGGCTTCGAGAGCGAGCTCTGCATCCCGCTCCTCGGCGGCGACCGGGTGATCGGCCTCATCGACGTCTTCGACACCCGGCCGCGTGACTACGCGGAGTACCTCGACTTCCTGCGCAGCGTGGGTCAGACGGCCGCCGGGGCCATAGAGAACGCCGTGCTGCTCGAGAAGCTCGAGCGCCGCAACGCGGCGCTCGCGGAACTCGTCGAGCTGGGCAGGACCGCTTCGGATGCCGGCGGCCTGACGGCGCTGGTCCGTTCGGTCGGCCCACGTGTCGTGGAGCTCATGGAGGCCGACGGCTGCCAGGTGTTCATCCTCCGCGGTGATTCCCTCCACTGCGTCCTCACCTACGACGACGGGCAGTTCCTCGACGACTACGCCGACCGCACGCTCGACCTCGACCTCTTTCCCAGCACCAGAGCGGCCATCGCGGAGAAGTCGGCGCTGATCATCGAGACCCCGGAGGATCCGCGCCTCAGCGACTACGAGCGAGGGCTCTACCTCGAGTCGGGATCGCAGAGTGAGATCTGCGTGCCGCTGGTGCTGGAGGATCGGGTAGTCGGGCTGCTCGACGTCTACGACCACCGGCGGCGCGACTACGCCGAGCACCGCGACTTCCTCCTGCGCGTGGGCCAGATGATGGCCGGCGCCCTGGAGAACGCCCTGCTCATGGAGCGCCTGGAGGAGACCAACGAGACACTCGGGCTGCTGGTGGAGAGTGGGATCGAGTTCGGGGCGACGCTGGACAGGGACCGACTCCTCGAGAGCGTCGCCCTTCGCCTGTGCGCCGCCGCCGCCGCTCCGTGCTGCGAGATCACCACGCTGCACGGCGACGCCCTCCGTGTCGTGGCCCGCATGGACCACGGCGAGGCGGACGGCGACCATATCGGCACGGAGTACCCGCTCGACCACCTGGGCCTTATGCGCATCGCGCTGGAGACGCGGCGGCCGGCGTACGCCGAGGACATCACCGACGACCCCCGGGTCAGCGACCTCGAGCGCGAGGGGGATCCCCGCAGAGGACACCGGGCCATGCTGTGCCTGCCGCTCACCAGCAGGGGAGAGGTCATAGGCGTAGCGGTGGTCCACGACGATCGCGCCCGCACCTTCACGCGCACGGACCTCCTCCACAGCCTCGCGCAGGTCGCCGCGGGCGCCCTCGCCAACGCGGAGCTCTACGAGGGCATCAAGAGCATGCACCTCGGCAACCTGAAGGCCCTGAGCTCGGCGCTGAACGCCAAGGACTACTACACCCTCGGGCACGCCGCACGCGTGGCCGCCTACATGGCCCTGCTCGGCCGGGAGCTGGGCTGGCCGGACGAGTTCCTGCGCGATGTCGAGGAGGCGGCCTACCTGCACGACATCGGCAAGATCGGCGTGCCCGACCGGGTGCTGATGAAGCCGAGCGGGCTGAACGAGCACGAGTGGCGACTGATGCGGCAGCACCCCATGTTCAGCGCCGAGATCATCCACTCGCTGTTCGCCGAGTCGCTCGTGGCCGGCGTCAGACATCATCACGAGCGCTGGGACGGCGGCGGCTACCCCGACGGACTCGCCGCCGAGGAGATCCCCTCAGTCGCCCGCGCCATGTGCGTGGCGGACTCGTACGACGCCATGTCGTTCCGGCGCCCGTACCGTCAGGGCCTCACCGACGAGGAGTGCCTCGAGGAGCTGGAACGCTGCAGTGGCGTGCAGTTCGACCCGGCGATGGTCGCGGCGTTCCTCCGGGTGCTGGCGCGCGTGGCGGAGGGCCGCCGCGACGCGGCCGCTGTCGCCGGCCGGGCGGCGGCGGCGCTGACCGTCGAGGAATGCCTCGCGCTGCGCGAGGCGCGTGGCGAGATCGCGCCCGGACGCGCCGCGGTGGCGGAGAAGCTGCGGCAGACCCGCGCCGAGGACGCCCGCACGAAGCACCTCACGCTGTACGGGCGGTACGGGCGGCGGACGGTCGTCCTTGCCGACTCCGAGGCAGGCGCCGGCCCGGACTCCCCGCAGCCCGGCGACGAGGTCGTGAGCGACGATGAACTGGCCGAGGCGTTCGCCGGCCGTGATCTGCCCGCCAACGTCCTGTACGTCGACCAGTGGGGCGTGTGGATCAGTGGGGTCGCGCCGGTGACCGACGCGGACGGCTCCGTGGTCGCCGTCGTCTCCGCGGACGTCCCGGCGGCCGAGGGTGTCACCGAAGTCGAGGGGCTGCGCAGCAACGTGGCCGAGACCTTCGCCTCGATGCTGCACAACGCCGCCGCGCAATCGGGTCGTACCGAGCTCGAGGCGATCACGGATGGTCTCACCGGCCTCTACAACCACCGCTACTTCCACGAGCGCCTGAGTGAGGAGATCGAACGCTGCCAGGAGCAGGGGACCAGTCTCGCGCTCCTCTTCTGCGACCTCGACGACTTCCGCGCCTTCAACGACCTGCACGGACACGGGTCGGGCGACAAGGCGCTGCGCGCGGTCGCCCGCGTGCTCGAGAGCTCCGTGCGCCACGTGGACCTGGTCGCGAGATACGGCGGCGAGGAGTTCGCCGCCATCCTCATCGACACGACCGAGCCCGGCGCGCTCGAGGTCGCGGAGCGCATGCGCGCAGGCATCACCCACATCCGGCTCGGCGCCGGCGCCGATACCCTGTCGGTGAGCATCGGCGTCGCCACGTGTCCCAGGGACGCGACCTTCAAGGAAGAGCTGGTCGACAAGGCGGACTGGGCGATGTACCTCGCCAAACGGCGCGGGCGCGACACGGTGATGACGTTCGGCGCGCAGCACGGCGGCGACACGCCCGAGCAGGCCGCCGTGGTCCGTCCCGACCACGTCGCCGCGATGGGCGAGCTGGTGGCCGCGCGGGAGGCCTTTCGTCAGCGGCGGCGCGCCGCGGTCACGCAGATCGCCTTGGGTGTGGCGCTCGCGACCGGCGTGCCGGCGGAGGACGTCCACGCGGCCATCGGCGCCGGGACGCCCAGCGCTACGCCGGCCGGCAGGATCGTCGCGCTGACGGAGACCTATCAGGCGCTCGTGACCGAGCGTCCGTACCGCGCCCGCATCTCGGAGGCGGAGGCTCTCGATGAGCTGCTGAAGTGTCCGGCGCTCGACGGGGAGGACGAGCTGGCGCGGGCGTTCTCCGAGGTGCTCAGAAGTAGGACGTGAGGCTGCCGCGGCGGCGGATGTCGACGCTGGCGCAGTGGAACCCCCCGCCGATCGTCTCGAAGTCCCAGAAGGGGCACTCTATCGGCTCGAAGCCCCAGTCCCTGAGCTGCCGGGCGAACCGCTTCTCGCCGGCCGACACGATCACGCGGGTCTCGTCGAGCATGACCACGTTCATCATGATCCAGCGGCTGCAGTTGTACATGGGATGGCTCTCGGGCATCTCCGGCTCGGGGCAGACGAGGACGTCCCAGCCGGCCTTCTCGAACATGTCCGGCACCTTGACCACGCGCTCGGGGTTGATGAGCAGCTTGCCCGGAGCCAGCGGCTGGAAGGTCGCATCGATGTGCATCGGGTGCGTGTCGTGGACCTCGATCTCGTGCACGGTGTACTCGTCGCCCAGGTGCCGCTGCAGCCACTGGATGCCGAAGCGGTTGCAGCAGCTCGAGCGGGCGATGAAGACGTCGCGGCCGCACTTGATGGCATCGGCCGCGTCGAACATCGGCTCGTACTCCGTCGGCAGAAAGCGCTGAGGCTCGTCCTCTTCCGGGGCGACGAAGCCGGGCGTGAAACTGTCGTCGGAGAGACGCGGCGGCGGCGCGGCGACCCAGCGGGCGCCGCCCCGGAAGTACTCCTTGCAGAGCTCGCGGTACGCGAGCCGCTCGGTGGACCTGCTCCGCCAGCCCATCGGGGCCTCGATGATCTGATCGCCGATGACCAGCAGGACGTCGCGAGGCATCAGCGCGTAGCAGCTGCTGGCGACCCCCCAGTCCGGCGTCGCCAGAGGGCGCTCGTAGGCGTACGGCTCGGGCTGCCGCACGGTGACCCCAGCCTGCTCGAGCACGTCGATGAAGGCGGCGAGGTCACGCTCCGCCTTCTTCAGCATCTCCACCGGCCACGGCGTGCCGCCATGCTGCTTGAAGAACTGCCACTGCGTCCTGTCGTGCACCACCGCCGGCATGATGACGTCCCACGGCGGCACGAGCGTGTTCTCGTCGACGCGCCCGACGATGATCTCCTCAAGTGGGTCCCATTCGTTGAACGCGTTGACGATGGGGGTCTTCGGCGCGGTGTGCGGGTCCACTGGTCCTCCTTGCGGACTGTCGGTCGAGCCGCCCCGCGAGCCGATCGCACGGGCCCGCCGGCGGTACGTTGGTTCTACCTGAGCCTGCCGGCCACCCCGGCGACGATCTCGGCGGCGACGCGCGCGGCGGCAGACGGGCCGTCGCCGCCGCCCCATCCCGAAGCGGCGCCGCAGATGTCCGCCGCCGCGAGCAGGGCGCCGGAGACGCGGGCGACTCCCGCCGCCAGCTCACGCGCCTGCAGACCGACGGGATCGCCGACGCCTGCCAGCACGTCCATGTCGACGGAGAGGTAGACCGCTTCCGTGCCGCTGGCGGCCGCCTCGAGCGCCTCCTGCGCGACGGTGGCCATGCCGTCACGAAGGACGTCCTCGAGAGAGAAGGTCGTCGCACCGAGTGCGTCGAGCACGCGGCGGGCGGGCCTGTCCGGCGGTGCCGCCCGCCCGCCGACCAGCACCAGGTTGGCGGGCGCGAGCACCTCGAGTTCGAGAGCTCGCGCCCAGCGCGAGCCGGCAGCGTACAGCGGCTCGGGCGAGACGTCGTAGGATGGTGTGAAAGCGACTATCCCCAGCCGGCCGCGCAGCTTGCCGGAGAGCACCTGCAGCACGGGAACGCTCACGAGGGCGTCGCCGCCCAGCACCAGCGGCGACGCGCCGGCGGCGACGATGTCGGCCAGCCGGCTGTGCGCGAGCATGAAGGCGAGGGCCGGGTCTTCCTCGGCGACCGCGACGTCGCCGTAGTCGGCCGCCCGGAAGCCGGTGGACAGGCCCGGCAGCCAATCCGCATAGCGCAGCGATTCGCGCCTCACGGCCGCCGGGCGTCCGGCGACGTCATCCAGCGGAAGCCCGAGCACCGCCAGCGCCATCCCGGTCAGCGCCGCCGGGTCGTCGACGACGTGCAAACCGAGCAGGCCGGCGCCCTTGGGCGCCGGGTCCCCGCCGCCGCCCGCGTCGCCCCAGAGCTTCCTGAGCGCCTCGGCCTCCATCAGCACCTCACCGGCCGCCCTCGTGCGCCGTCTTCCTGCCCACGGTCGGCCCGGGGGCATGGTTGCGCACGGCGATGGTCCTCATGCGGGCTCCGCGAGGTCGGGGACTGGGGCGCACCCAGTCTATGCCATGGGCGGCCGCGTCGGCCTTGTCGGGCTCCACGACCGGCCGTATCATCGTGCCGCCCGCCCCGAGGGGGACCGCCGCACCACGAGAGGAGCGGTCATGACCGAGCCCATCGAGTTCCATCGCCGCACGGAGACCGCCGCGTTCTACAGCCCTCTCGCCGGGATGGAGTACGCCGAAGATCGGGTCGAGGTGCGCACCGACCCCCTGACCGGGATGACCGCGGTCGCTTCCGCCGGCCTCGAGGCCAAGGAGGAGATGTTCCTCGGCAGGGCCGACTGGGCGTACACCGACCAGCTGGTCGCCCGCAGCCGCGAGGGGTGCTTCTTCTGCCCGGAGAACGTGCTGGAGGCCACGCCTCGCTATCCTGACGAGATGCTGCCCGGCGGGCGCCTCGAGCGCGGGAGGGCTCTCGTCTTCCCCAACCTCTTCCCCCTCGCGGCCGTGCACGCTGTGGTGACGTTCCCGGGGGAGCACTTCCTGCGGCCGTCGCAGTTCACGCCGAGCCTGCTCGAGGAGGGTCTGTGCGCGGCGCTCGACTTCGCCCGCCGCGCCGCTGCGTTCCACCCCCGCATGACCCATATCTCCGTCTGCTGCAATCACATGCTGCCCGGCGGCGCCAGCCTGGTGCACCCCCACTTCCAGGTGTTCGGCGGGGAGACCGTGCCCTGGCTGGTCCAGCTGTACTGGGACCGCTCGGCCGCCTGGCTCGGCGCGCGTGGGGAGAGCTACTGGAGAACGCTGGTCGAGCAGGAACGCGCCGCGGGTGAGCGCTACGTCTGGGGAGCCGCCGGTGTCCACTGGCTGGTGCCCTTCGCGCCGGCCGGCGCCCGCGAGGCGATCGCCGTCGTGCCCGACGCGCCGCGCCTGACGGACCTCCGGGACGAACACGCCGCGGCGCTCGCCCACGGCCTCACGAAGGTCCTCACCTGGTATGAGGACGAGGGGCTCTCGGCGTTCAACTTCACGCTCTCGGGGGGGCCGCTGGACGGGCGAGACACGGGGTTCCCCGTCGTCGTGCGCGTGATCGCCCGTACCGCGTTCAAACAGGATTACCGCACCGACGACTACTTCCTGCAGAAGCAGCTGGGCGGTGAGCTGATGTTCGCCGCGCCCGAGGAGATGGCGGCGCGGCTGCGGCCGCTGTTCTGATCCGGTCGTGAGGCCGGCACGAGAGGGGGATCATGGCTCCGACTGACTATCCGGTGGACGTCCGCGCCGACTACCCCGAGAGGAGCTCGCGGGGCTGGGCGGCGCTCACCATCTTCTGGATCAAGTTCTTCGCGCTGATCCCGCACGGCATCGTCCTGATCTTCCTCGGCATCGCCCAGTGGGTGGTCGCCTTCGTCGCACAGTTCGTCGTGGCGTTCAAGGGAGAGTACCCGGCCGGCATGCACGAGTTCGTCACCGGCGTGCTGAGGTGGCAGACGCGGGTGACCGCGTTCGTCCTCTCCGTCGACGACCGGTACCCGCCCTTCGCCCTCAAGCCGGTGGACGACTACCCCGTCGATGTGGTGGCGGAGCGCCCGGCCCAGCCGAGCCGCGTGTATGCCGTCTTCACGATCGTCGTCCAGATCCTCGGCCTCATCGCCCTCATCTGGATGGCCGCCTGGCTGATCGACCACGCGGACACGATCGCGTCCTGGTCGACGGACGGCAGTTACGACTACCAGCTCAACCTGCCGTCGTGGGGCGGCGGCGGGCTGCTGCTGCGGCAGCTGGCCGCCTTCCCGCACTACGTCGTGCTCATCTTCGTCGGCATCGCGGCGTTCGTGCTCTGGTTCGTGGTGCAGTGGGTGATCCTCTTCGGGGCGACGTTCCCGCGCGGCATGTGGGACCTGGTGGCCGGATACGTTCGCTGGTACACGCGTGTGACCGCCTACGCCCTCGGACTGGTGGACCGCTACCCGCCGTTCACCTTCGACCCCTCGCTCACGGCGGTCCCGCCGGCCGCGGCCGCGTGGCCGGCCGCGCCACCGCCCGCGCCGCAAGCGGCCTCCTGGCCGGAGGCGCCCCCACCGCCGGCCCCGCGGCAGCCTGACTGACTTGCCGGTTGCCCGGGAATGCCGCATACTACGTTGTCCCGGCACGCCGGGACCGCGTGGGGCATTAGCTCAGCTGGGAGAGCGCCTGGATCGCACCCAGGAGGTCAGCGGTTCGATTCCGCTATGCTCCACCACCGCTCCCGCCTTCACGACGACTCGTCCGACCCCTCGTCGATGTCGATGTCGGTGAGCTGCACCATCGGCGCGTCGGGATCCAGTCGCACCAGCTGTGAGCCGCAGTGCGGGCAGATCGGGTGCGGAGCGTCGGTGGTGAACTCGTCACTGCAGCTGAGGCAGGTCGCGGCGACCGGCCTGTGCTCGAAGTGGAGCTTCGCCCCCCTGAAGAGCTCGTCGTCGCTCGCGAGCATCTCGAAGTACATCTCTATGGAGTCCTGCGTGAAGTCCGCGGCGGGGGTCATCAGCAAGTGGAGCCCGGCGACCCGGCGGGCGCCGTTGGCCACCGCCGCGTCGCGTGCCCTGTCGATGATCCCCTGTGTGATGCCGAGCTCGTGCACGGTGCTCCTCCGCTCTGTGGCCAGTCCTCCTCGGAGTTCTACCACGCCTGCCGCCAAGCACGGCGGCGGTCGCCGCTCGCCGGCGCGTCAGCTGCCTCGATCAGACGAACGCGAATACGGGGTGCCTGGGTCGTCTGAGGAACGACTTTCGCTGCCATCTATCTCTCGATGTACGATAATCGTTCCCTCAAACGCTTGCCTCTCCCGGCGTGCGGTGGTACAACCTGCGATGTGAGAGGCAGTCCTCGCGCCCGTCCGGGCGTAGTCACACGGAGGGAGAGACACGATGAAGGTCCTTATCGTCGGCGCCGGCATGCAGGGTCAGGTCCTCACCTGGAACCTCGGCCGCAACCCGGCCGTCACCGAGATCGTCGTCGCCGACTACGACGAGCAGCGCGCCGCCTT
>DASUMX010000085.1:0-9921 GCA_036277455.1 Thermoleophilia bacterium | reverse complement strand
GATGTTGGCCGGGTTGACGCAGTCGAGGTCCTTGACCGGCGCGATGGCGTTGAACACCGCGTTCTGGTCGATGCCGCCGGCCATCGGCATGAGCGCCAGGATGCCGTGCACGCGGGGGTCGTCGTTGAGCTTGGCGATGAGGTCGAGGATCTCCGCCTCGCTGGTGCCGGCGGGAAGCGTGTTGTTGAAGTAGCTGAAGCCCACGGTGGCGGTGTTCTTCTCGATCTGGCCGCGGTAGAACTGCGCGCCGCCGTCCTCGCCGACCAGGATGGTGGCGACGCCGGGCTTGACGCCGCAGGTCGCGAGCCTCGCGACCTCGGCCTTGATCTCTTCGCGGACCTGCTCGGCGATCGCCTTGCCGTCGATGATCTGAGCTGCCATGGCTTTCCCTCTCGTGTGCGTCGTCAGGGTGATGATCAGAGCTTGGAGAGCGTGATCACGAGGACTTCCTCGCGCAGCGCCGCGGCCTCCGCCTGGATCTTGTCGATCTCGGCGGCCGCGGCGATCGTGTAGTCGCAGTCCTCGATGGAGCCGAGGTTGATGCGCACGTTGAGCGCGGCGCCCACGACGGCGGCCTCACCGAGGATCGCGCCGATGCCCGCGTCGGTGACGGCCTGCGGATTGCCGAGCTGGGCCGCGACCTTGCTGAGGCGGCAGACGTCCACGGCGACGCGGCAGATCTCGAGCGGGACGTCGGCGGCGATGATGAGGCCGGCCTGGACGGCCGCCTTGCGCGCCGCCTTCTCCGCGTCCGTCTCTTTGGGCATCTTGAAGGCGTCGATGACGCCGTTGTACGCCGTGGTGTCGTCCTGCAGCAGCTGCTCGAGCCGCCTGCGGTCGTCGTCGGCCTGACCGACGAGCGCGACGATCTCCGTCTCGACGTCGGCGAACTTCTCGCGACCCTGGGTGAGGTTGCAGACCATGCTGACGAGCGCCGCGCCGAGCGCGCCGACGGCCGCGGAGACGCTGCCGCCGCCCGGCGCCGGCTTCTTGCTGGCGGCGTCGTCGAGGTAGACCTGCAGGGGTTCAGTCGCGTAGATGGTGGGACCGTCGCTCACCGTGTACCTCCAGCGCGGCGCGTCCTCGCGCCGCGGACGGGGAGCGACCAGTGGGGCGGCGGACGCCGCCGGGCGCGGAGCCCCGGAGGGCTCCGCGGGGCGCCGGCGAACGGCCGGCGCCCCGGGTCGCTCCTTCAGGTTCTCAGAACAGGCCGATGATCCGGCCGGTCTCGACGTCGATGTCGACGTCGACGGCGGCCGGCCGCTTGGCCAGGCCGGGCATGGTGCGCATCTCGCCGAGCAGCGGGTACAGGTACCCGGCGCCGGTGGCGGGACGGATGTCGCGGATCGGCACGCGGAAGCCGCGCGGACGGCCCTTGAGCGCCGGGTCGTGGCTCAGCGACAGGTGGGTCTTGGCCATGCAGAGCGGCAGCTTGTCGAGGCCCTGCTCGGTGAACTGCTTGATCTTGGCCTCGGCCTCGGGCAGGTAGTCCACGCCGTCGGCGCCGTAGATCTTGGTGGCGATGGTCTCGATCTTCTCCTTGATGGAGGCCTCGAGCGGGTAGAGGAACTTGAAGTCCCCGCCCTTGTCGGCCGCCGCCTTGACGACCTCGGCCGCCTCGCGGCCGCCGTCGCCGCCGAGCGCGTGGACGTTGATCGGCACGGCGTCCTCGGCGCCGGCCGCCACGGCCTCCTTGCGCACGATCTCGACCTCGCTGTCGCGGTCGAAGGCGAAGCGGTTGATGGTGACGACGACGGGCAGGCCGAAGTACTTCATGTTCTCGATCTGCTTGGCGAGGTTCTCGCAGCCCTTGGTGAGGGCCTCGTTGTTCTCCTGCTTGAGCAGCTCGGGATCGACCGGGAGGCCGCCGTGCATCTTGAGGGCGCGCATGGTGCAGGTGATGACCACGGCGCTCGGCGCGAACCCGCCGTAGCGGCAGATGATGTCCATGAACTTCTCGGAGCCGAGGTCGGCGGCGAAGCCGCTCTCGGTGACCACGTACTCGGCCAGCTTCATCGCGACCTTGTCGGCGATGATCGAGTTGTTGCCCTGGGCGATGTTGGCGAAGGGGCCCGCGTGGATGAGCGCGGCGTTGCCCTCGAGCGTCTGCATGAGGTTGGGCTTGAGGGCGTCCTTGAGGAGCACCGTCATGGCGCCGCCGGCGCCGATGTCGTCGGCGGTCAGCGGCTTGCCCGTCTTGCTGTAGCCGAAGGTGATGCGGCCGAGGCGCTCGCGCAGGTCCTTGAGCGACGTGGCGAGGCCGAGGATGGCCATGACCTCGGAGGCGACGGTGATGTCGTACCCGGTCTGGCGCGGGAGGCCGTTGAGCCGGCCGCCGAGACCATTGACGATCTCGCGCATGGCGCGGTCGTTGAGGTCGACGCAGCGTCGCCAGCTGATCGTGAGCGGGTCGATGTCGAGCTCGTTGCCGTGCATGAGGTGGCTGTCGACCATGGCGGCGAGCAGGTTGTTGGCCGTGCCGACGGCGTGGATGTCGCCGGTGAAGTGCAGGTTGAGGTCCTCCATCGGGAGGAGCTGCGCGTAGCCGCCGCCGGCGGCGCCGCCCTTGATGCCGAAGACCGGGCCGAGGGAAGGCTCGCGCAGGGCGAGCATCGTGTCCATGCCGATGGCGTTCATCGACTCGGTGAGGCCGACGGCGGTGACCGTCTTGCCCTCGCCCAGCGGCGTCGGCGTGATCGCCGTCACGTTGATGATCTTGCCGTCCGGCTTGTCCTTGAGGCGCTCGAGGACGGCCATGTAGTCGATCTTGGCCTTGTAACGACCGTAGAGCTCCAGCTCGTCCTCGAGGATGCCGGCCTTCTCGGCGATCGCCTGGATGGGCTGCATGGTGGCGGCCTGGGCGATCTCGATGTCGCTCGGCACCGGGGATTTACGAACGATCGAACTCAACGCGTCCTCCTTTGGTCTCCACTGTCCCGCGCGTCTCGTTGGTGACGGCCGGAGCGCCCGCGGGGGCAAAGCCGGCAGCTTGTGCCCGATTCTACTAGCGCGGCACAAAAACGGTCAATTTCGAACACGGTCTGTCCGGAGGGGTGGACGGAGATGACGCCGGTGGAGGGCGGAGGGCGCGGCCGCGGCGTCCGGCCGATGCGGCGGGGCGGCCGCCGTCAGGAGCCGCTGAAGCGGCTGCGGGCGGCCGACTGGACCGCCTCGTAGACCACGCGGGCCGGCCGCCCCACGGCGGTGGCGACGCGCCGCACGTCGTCGTACTCCGGCGACACCGTGGCCAGGCGTCCGCGCACGAAGCTGAGGCGGACGTTCACCTTGAGCTTGCCGATCTTGACGCTCTCGCGACGCTCCTCGACGTACTCACGCGCGCACGCCACCACGCGCAGGCCGAACGTGGTGGTCTCGGCGAAGACGGCCTCGGCCAGGCGCTCGCGGTCGGCCGCCGGGGCGAGCACGTGGAGGACCACGCCGGGGCGGCCCTTCTTCATGAGCGCCTCGCTCATCCACACGTCGAGCGCACCGGCCTCGCGCAGCGCGTTGGCGGCGTGCGCGAGCAGCTCGGGCGTCATGTCGTCGATGTTGGCCTCGAGGACGACGTGCTCGCCGCGGCCGTGACCGCCCTGGGCGGCGAGAGCCGCGGCGTCGGCTTCCGGGCCGGTGGCGGCGCCGTCCGACAGGCCCGCCGGGTCGACCAGGACGGCCCGCAGCACGTTGGGCCGGCCGGGCAGCTCGCGGCGGCCGGCGCCGTAGCCGATCCGCTCGATCCGCCCCGCGGGCAGGCCCCCGTACTCCCCGGCGAAGTGCGCGAGCAGGGCGGCGCCGGTGGGCGTCGTCAGCTCGCCGAGCGGTGCGGCCGGCGTCTCCCCCGCCGCCACGGGCGGGGCGCCGCCGGCCGTGGGCAGACCCGCCAGCAGCGAGAGCACGGCAGGCGCCGGCACGCTCAGCGCACCGTGCGCCGTCTCGACCTCGCCGTCGCCGAGCGCCGGCGGTGAGGCGACGACGCGCTCCGGCGCGAGCTTCGCCAGCAGCGTCACGGCGCAGATCAGGTCCACGGCGGTGTCGACGTCGCTCAGCTCGTGGAGATGCTCCGCCTCGTCGCGCCCGTGCACCTCGGCCTCGGCCGCGGCCATGCGCTCGGCGATGGAGGCGACGGCGTCGGTGACCGGCTGCTCGAGGTCCGAGGCGTACAGCGACACGATCATCTCGTCGAAGGTCGCGAAGCCCGGCTGCTCGGCGACCCTGAACGCGAGCGCCGCCAGGCTGCCGCGGCGCGCGTCCTCGATCTGCACCAGCCGAGGGTCGATGCCGGCCGCGGCGAGAGCCGGACGCAGCACGTCGTCCAGCGGTCCGGGGTCTGACTCGCGCGCCCCGGCCAGCGACAGCAGCGCGCCCACGAGCATGTCGCCGCTGATGCCGCTCGAGCAGTCCAGATACAGGATCATCGCCGTCACTCTACCTCGTCGTCACGTCTGAGGGTGACTCTGCCCGGGCCGGCGCAGCCGGACGCCGGGTGTGCGCCTCCCATCGGCACGTCGGCGGCGGCGCATGAGCCCCCGCGAGACCGGCCCGTCCGCGCTGCACTCTGGCCGAGGCGCCTCCGTCCTGTAGAATGCCGCCATGCGCATCGCCCAGCTCGCACCGCCGTGGATCACCGTCCCGCCCGCCGGCTACGGCGGTACCGAGTGGGTCGTGCAGCAGCTCTGCGACGGCCTCGTCGCGTCCGGTCACGAGGTCCGCCTGTACGCCACCGGCGACTCGCACACCGCGGCGGAACTGTGCGCGCTGTTCCCCGAGCAGATGCCCGACAGGATCGGCGTGACCCCCTACGACGCCCGCCAGGTCTCGTTCGCGTTCGCCGACATCGAAGCGAGCGGGTTCGACCTCGTGCACGACCACTCGGGCTTCCTCGGCGTCGCCTTCAGCCGCTACCTGGCGACGCCCATGGTCCACACCGTCCACTGCGCCTTCGACGAGGCGGCCTTCGGCTTCTACGAGCAGTTCGCCGGCGACGTCGGCTACATCTGCATCAGCGAGTACCAGCGCTCCATGGCGCCGCCCGGCATGGACTGGGCCGGCCGCGCCTACAACGCCATCGCCGTGGAGCAGTGGCCGTTCACGCCGGAGAAGGACGACTACCTGCTGGCCTTCGGCCGCGTCTGCGAGGCCAAGGGCTTCCACCACAGCATCGAGGCGGCCAAGCGGCTGGACCGCAGGCTCATCATGGCCGGCGTGCTGCAGGAGCCGTACCGCGAGTACTTCGAGGAGAAGGTCCTGCCTCACATCGACGGCGACCAGATCGTCTACGAGGGCGAGGTCAGCGACCAGCGCAAGCGCGAGCTCTTCGCCCACGCGCACGCGTTCCTCTTCCCCATCACCTGGCCCGAGCCGTTCGGCCTGGTCATGATCGAGGCCATGGCGTGCGGCACCCCCGTGGTGGCGCTGCGCCAGGGCTCGGTGCCGGAGGTCGTGGACGACGGCGTGACCGGCTTCGTCGTGGACGGGTTCGAGGAGTTCGTGGCGGCGGTGGGCCGGGTCGGCGAGATCGACCCGGCGGTCTGCCGCCGCACCGTGGAGCAGCGGTTCACCGTCGAGCGCATGGTCACCGACTACGAGGCGATCTACCGGCGCTACCTGGACAGGTGACGAACGCCGGCGCGGGGACCGACGGCCACGCCGGCGCGGGCGAGGACCTCGCCGCGTACCTCACGGCCGGCGGCGAGCCGGCGGACCGTCCCGAGCCGCTCTTCCTGCTGGGCGACGCCGCCGAGACGCTGCGCCTCTTCCCCGCCGCCTCCGTCGACTGCGTCGTCACCAGCCCGCCCTACTTCGGCCACCGCCGCTACGCGGGCGGCGGCATCGGCGCCGAGGGCGGCTGGCGAGACTACGTGGCCGCCCTCGGCGCCGTCACCGCCGAGCTGCCGCGCGTGCTCAAGCCCACGGGCTCCCTGTGGCTCAACCTCGGCGACACCTACCGCGGCAAGCGCCAGCTCGGCATCCCCTGGCGCGTCGCCTTCCACCTCACCGACGCGCAGGGCTGGACGCTGCGCAACAGCGTCGTGTGGCACAAGGTCAAGGGCGGGCCGGACACGAGCCGCGACAGGCTGCGCAACGTGCACGAACTGCTGTTCCACTTCGTCCGGCAGCCGAAGGGCTACTACTACGACGCCGACGCCGTCAGGCGCGCGCCGCGCGCGGCGCGCGTGGAGGACGGCGCCGTCGTCTCCGGGACCGGCGTGCGCGGCGTGCGCTACCGCCGCCAGATCGAGCTCTCGACGTCACTGGACGCGCTCGAGAAGGCGGCGGCCATCGCCGCGCTCGATGACACGCTCGCCGAGGTGGAGGCCGGCCGCCTCGGCGACTTCCGCATGATCATCCGCGGCCGCCAGCGGGCGACGCACTCGGACGTGGGGGCGGTGTCGGGCCGCGCTCGCGAACTCGAGGAGCGCGGCTTCTGCGTGCTGCGCTATCACCCGGGAGGCGCCAAGCCCGGCGACGTCTGGGACATCCTGCCCGAGGACACGCAGGGACGCGGTTCGCACTTCGCCCCGTTCCCGGCCGACCTCTGCCGCATCCCCATCCTGGCCACGTGCCCGCCGGACGGCGTCGTCCTCGACCCGTTCTGCGGCACGGGGACGGCGATGCTGGTCGCCTCCCGGCTCGGCCGCCGCTCCGTCGGCATCGACCTCGCGGCGGAGTATCTCGCCCTCGCCGGCGAGCGCCTCCGCGAGCGCTGACCGGGGTTACCGTCCGGTCAGCTCCTGTAGTAGCATCTGCCGTCGGCAACGACGAGCAGCGGGAGGAGTCGCACCATGCCGGAGGGCAACATCAACGCCGAGGTCGCGGACCATCTGCGCGAACACGGTGCCCACGACGAGCACGGCGAGCAGCACGCGCCGAGCAAGCGCCGCATGGAGACCATCGAGATCCTCGAGGCCGTCCTGCTCGCCTTCGTGGCGATCCTCACGGCGCTCAGCGGCTACCAGGCGGCGCGCTGGGACGGCGAGAGCGCCCGCGCGTACGCAGAGTCCAACCGGTTGCGCGTGGAGGCCAACGAGAAACACCTCGAGGCCAACCAGACGCTCGCCTACGACGCGGGGACGCTCAACGCGTGGCTCCAGGCGTACGTGGCGGGCGACGAGGAACTCCAGGACGTGCTGGAGCGCCGGTTCACGCCGGAGTTCGAGGAGGCCTTCCAGGCCTGGATCGCGCTGGACCCGCTCGAGAATCCCGACGCGCCCGCCGGTCCGGGATCGATGCCGGAGTACGAGAACACGCTCCTCGAGGAAGCCGATCACCTCACGGAAGAGGCGTCCCACGCCTTCGAAGAGGGTGTGGAGACCAGGGAGACCGGTGAGCACTACGTGCGGCTGACGGTGATCCTGGCCGCCGTCCTGTTCCTGGTCGCGATCGGCCAGCGCTTCACCATCAAGAGGGTCCGGCACACCCTGATGTGGGTGGCGGGCGCGTTCATCGTCTACTGCATCGTGCTGTTCGCGACCTACCCGCACCTCATGGGCTGATCGCCGGACGCGCCTGACCGCGCCGCCGCCAGCAGATCGCGGAGCTCGTCCGCCGACGGCACCCGCCCGCGGCACACGACCCTGCCGTCGATCATGAGCGCAGGGGGCTTCCGGACGCCGCGAGCGATCATCAGGCCCGGGTCGCTGATCCTGCCCACGACGACGCCGTCGAGGCGGAGCTCGTCGAGTGCCGAGCGAAGCGCGGCCTCGAGGGCAGCTGTGGTCTCACCGGGAAGGCCCAGGACATCGATCCTCATGACGCCATGCTGCCGGAGGACGAGCGCCGGCGCCATGACCTGGGTCAAGCGCCGGCGGCCAGCTTCGCGGCGATGTCGGCGAACTGCGCCTGCACCCACTTCTCGACGCTGTTCTCCTCGACGACGCGGCGCAGCATGGCCGCCCGCGACGCACGCTCGTCGGGCGGCATGACGAGCGCCCGGTGGATCGCCTCCGCCTGGGACTCGATGTTGAACGGGTTCACGCCGAGGGCGAAGGCGCCCAGCTCCTCGTAGGCCCCCGCGTACTCGCTCAGGACCAGCACGCCGTCGTGGCGGTTGAGGATCGGGCCCTCCTTGGCGACCAGGTTCATCCCGTCGGCGATGGCGTTGACGAGCAGGACGTCGTACTGCGCGTAGGCGGCCAGCGTGGTCGGAAAGTCGTCCTGGATGCGCAGTTCGATGGGCATCCAGTCGGTGGTGCCGTGGCGCGTGTTGACGTCGGCGACGAGCCGCTCCACCCGCTCACGGTAGGTGACGTATTCCTCCACGTCCTCACGCGACGGCTGGAGGAGCGCGAGGAACGTGAACCGCTCCTTGAACTCCGGGTGCAGCTCGAGGAAACGGTCGAGGGCGACGAAGCCGCGGATGATGTTCTTGCTCAGGTCGAGCCTGTCCACGCGCAGCAGGAGGAACTCCCGTCGCCGGCCGCGCAGCTTGCGCTCGGCGGTGCGCGCCCGTCGCGACCCGGCCGCCGCGCGCAGAGACTCGGGGTCGATGCTCACCGGGTAGGCGCGCACCCAGACCTCGCGGCCCTCGTGGCGGACGACGCTGCGCGCCTCGTCCACCTCGAGATCGAGCAGGTCGGCGCAGCAGCGCAGGAAGTTGCGCACGTAGCGGCGCGTGTGGAAGGCCACCACGTCGTTGCCCAGCAGGCCTCGGAACACGGCCTCGCGGATGTGGGTGGGGAGCACGCGCCAGTAGTCGCTCTGCGGCCACGGGATGTGGACGAACTGGTGCAGGAAGGCGCCGGGGCAGGCGGCGCGGACGTCCGGGGCGACGCAGTAGAGCTGGTAGTCGTGCAGCAGCACCAGGGCGTCGTCACCGTCGCCGGCCGGGCCGCGGCGCCGGCGCCCGTCGGGCCCCCGGCGCACCTCGTCGGCCACGGCCCTGGCGAACTGCTCGTTGACCACGAGGTAGCCGTTGTGCCAGGCGTCCATCTCCTCGGCGCGGATGTCCGGATGGCGGCCGAGGTCCCAGAGGTAGTGCTGGATGAACCACAGCATCGGGTTGCTCACGACGTTGTAGTACTTGTGGTAGGCGTCCGGGGACGGGGCGACGTAGCGGACCCGGTACTCCTCGCCGTCGAGGGCCACCTCGACGGCGCGGTTCTCGGCGGCCAGGCGCCGCTCGGCGTCGCTCAGCGCCGCCGCCACCCACGTGCCGGGGTGGTGGCGGAGCACCTCGGTGAGCACGGTGACGAGGCCGCCGGGCCCGCGCGTGACCACGGGCTCTCCCGACGGGTCGTCGTGGAACGAGACGGGGCCGCGGTTGGCCGCCACCACGAGACGGCGCTGTGTGAGATCGACACCCTCCACGCCGGGCCCCCTGCGTCGCTGGTCAGGCCCCTATCGTACCGCTTTCGAGATCGGCGAAGAGGCGCAGGTCGTCGCGCAGCAGGCGCGGCGTGAGGAACTCGCGGCGGACCTTCTCCTTGCCGCGCAGCGCCATCTCGCGGTGCCTCGCCGGGTCGGCCATGACCTGCAGGCAGCGCTCGGCGCACTCGGCGGCGGAGTGGACCAGGTACCCGGTCACGCCGTCCTCGATCTGCAGCGGGATGCCGCCGACGGCGCCGCCGATCACGGGGCGCCCCTTCCACAGGCCCTCGGTCACGGTGAGCCCGAAGCCCTCGCGCGTGGACTTCTGCATGATCACGTCGGCGTGACTCTGGAACGCGTTGATCTCCACGGAGCCGACGTTGTCGAGGTTGGAGAGGATGAACACGTCCGGGTCGCCGCCCACGTAGGAGATGACGCGCTCGAGGTAGTCCCAGCCCTCCGGGTCGTCGCTGGCCATGGAGCCGATGAGTGCGAGCTGCACGTCCGGGTGCTTCGCCTTGACGGCGCGGTAGACGTCGACCACCCCCAGCGGGTCCTTCCAGGGGTCGAAGCGGGAGACCTGCAGCAGGAGCGGGCGCTCCACGTCGATGCCGAACT
>DASUMX010000084.1:0-9891 GCA_036277455.1 Thermoleophilia bacterium | reverse complement strand
ACGGGTTCCAGGTGCGGGACCACCTGCGCGTGCCGTCAGACGCGTACTTCACGAGGAGGATGCCGCTCTCGCCGTTTCGCCAGCGGACGTCCCCGCCGACGTAGACGTTCCCGCGCGCGTCGAGGCCGACGGCCGTGCCCGTGGTCAGACGGTAGTCGCCCCGGAACGCATGCGCCCACGTCCGCCGGCCGCCGCCGTCGTACTTGAGCAGGATCAGCGCAAGCGACTGGTCGATGCGCTTGCTGCCGGCGACGTAGGCCGCTCCACGGGCTCCGGCCGCCACGTCGGAGAAGGTGGCGCCGCCGGAGGCCGGACGGTAGGTGCGCACCCAGAGCCTCTGCCCGGAGGACGCGGCAAGCGCGGGCGTGGTCAGGAGCAGCACGGCGCAGACCGCGCCGACGAAGCCGACGAGGCGACTTCGCCTGACATGGCCCGCAGCGAGGGTGAGGGCACGACGCTGCAAGGGATCCCCCCTTTCGATCGACCCCTTCGAGCACGAAGAGCCTACCACTCGGCCAAAGGCCCTCCCCGTTCTCGCGCCTGCCTCATCGACGACCCGAACGCGAACAGACGGCAAACGCGCCCTCCTTCCCCGTTGCGGACCCCGGGGCTATGCTGCATTCAGGAGCGGGGAGAAGGTCACGCGACCAAAGGGGACACCATGAAGCGGCACCTCGTTGCGACACTGCTCTGCACCTCACTGGTCCTTGCGTTCGGGCTGGTCGCGACCGCGGCGGCCGGCGCGGCGGCCGGCGCAGCGCCCTACGACCTCTACTTCGGCGACATGCACGCGCACACCGACTACTCCGACGGCACGGGCACACCGTGGCAGGCCTACACGGCGGCGAAGGCAGCGGGCGCCGACTTCTTCGCCCTCACCGACCACACCCACTACGGCTACGGCACCGGCTGGCAGACGCCCTCGCGCTACGCCGAGACCGTCGCGCTGAGCGAGGCCTTCACCGACGAGACCTTCGTCGCCTTCGCCGGCTACGAACTGTGGCTGCCGGCCGTCGGTGAGATGAACGTCTTCAACACGACCGAGATGTTCGGACAGTCGGGCAACCCGGGCGACCGCGGCTACAACAACGGCATCAGGCAGAGCATCCGCCGGGTGCTGCCCGACCTGTACGCCTGGCTGGGCGAGACCGGGGCCGTCGGCCAGTGGAACCACCCCGGTCTCTACGGCGCGCAGGGCGGCTCGTCCCTCGTCGACTTCTTCCACTTCGACTGGTGGACGCCGCAGCGCGACGAGGGCGTCACCATGGTCGAGGTCTGGAACGAGGAGATCTACGAGGACGAGTACTTCGAGGCGCTCGACGCCGGCTGGCACGTGCTGCCGAGCGCCAACTCGGACACGCACGCCGCGGACTGGATCACGGGCTGTGACGTGCGGACGGTGCTGCTCTCCGAGGATCTCACTCGGGAGGGGCTGCTCGGCGCGCTGCGAGCGAGCCGCGGCTACGCGACGATGGACGAGGACCTCGAGGTCCGCTACACGCTCGACGGGGCCGTCATGGGCTCCGACCTGGCGCCGAAGGCCTCGTACGAGGCCAAGATAGAGATCAAGGACCCGGACGGGGCCGGCGACGAGGTCAAGCTGGTCGAGATCGTGGCCGACGGCGGCGAGGTCGTCGCGAGCAAGGCGTTCGATGAGGCCGAGGCCGAGTGGACGACCGTGGTGACCTCGAAAGAGGAGCGCTACTTCCTGGTGCGCGTCACGACCGCCTCCGACTTCTGGGGCAACGAGGGCGTGACCGCCTGGACGGCGCCGGTGTGGACGGGTCGCTGAGGGCGTAGCGGCGTGCTTGGCGCGAGCCCGCCGGCCTCACGCTCACGAGGCCGGCGCGGCCTGGGACTTCGCGGACTCGGCCTCGATGACCTCGAGCAGGGCCCTGCTGGCGAGGTGCAGGTGCTCCGCACGCGGCTCGCGGGTCGTCAGCAGCCGCTGCAGGGTCCTGCCGCCCGACAGCAGCACACGGCTGAAGCGCGCGTGCGGCGAGCGTTCGATCAGACGGAACAGCTCCAGTGCGACGGCGATCACCAGGACCGCCGTGACCAGGGAGAGCGCCTGCGCGAGGGCGCTGGTGCCCATCGGCAAGCACAGGAGCGCCAGCGCGAAGACGATCGCCACGAGGTTCGTGCCGCAGCGATCGTGGATCCGGCTGAAGCGCTTCACGGCCGCCACATCGCGCAGGTCGACCCGCGCCTCGTAGGCATTGACGACCTTGTGCTCGGCACCGTGGTAGCGCCAGACCTCCGCGCCCATCCCCACCTGCAGGACCGCGAGCGCCAACAGCATGCCTGACGCCTGCATCACGAGGCCGCTGAGCATCTGACTGCCGACCAAGGCGTGGACGGCGGAGCCCAGGGCGATGCCTGCCAGCACGCACATGACCAGACAGACGATCAGCCTCACACCGCGCCGGCCGCCGTTGAGGCGATGCAATCTGAGGCTCAGCGCAGTCATCTCGATGAAGGAGACGGCCGAGCGCAGCACCGGGAGTCGCAGCCAGCGCCGGCCCTCGAGCAACGACGCGACTGTCCCGTGGAGCACGGTCCCATCGTCGCGCGCCCACGCCCACGAGCTACCGGAGCGCATGAGGACGCCGTTTGCGAACGCCATGCCGCCGACGCGCAGGATCGCCCCTTGAGCGGGGAAGTCCCCAACGGCCAGTTCGGACGGTCTGGAAGGCGAGGAGGCAGCTGGAGTCGACATGCTGACCCGATGGTACGCGCCTGCTCGTCCGCCTGCGACCACGCGAGCGAGCTACCTCGTGGACACACTCGCCCTGTTCCTGGTCCCCGGCTTCGGCGAGGCGATCTCCGCCTACGTCGTCATCCCGGCGGCTATCGCCGAGGTCTGGATGGTCGGCTACCTGCTCGTGATCGGCGTGCGGATCACGAAGCCGGCCGTGCGGCCGGCGTTGGAGTGTGGCGCCCCCGGTCAGCCGGCGTGCGCACTGCCGTGAGGGCTTAGGCGCCGCGACGCGAGAGAACGCCGCCGGGCGCTCCGCTCGTCGACGGGGCCGCTGGACACTTGTCCAGCGGCCCCGTCGCGCGCGGGTACAAGAAGCCACGGAGGTGACGGCCTGCTACCCAAGGAGGGGTGCCCGCGCGCCTCCTCGCCTAAGACGTTGAGCCGTCCTGCATCGCCTGCATGTTCTTCATCATCGCCGCCTCGGCTGTGCGCAGCTCTTCGCTGGGGCTGAACCACAGGAACTCGGTGCCGGGCTCGTTCTCGACCGGGATGTGGCCGGGCGGGATGTAGAAGGCGTCGCCGGCCTCGAAGACCTCGTCATGGTCGGCGTACCGCGCGGTCATCTTGCCCTTGAAGACGTAGCCCCAGTGCGGGCACTGGCAGCGGTCGTCCGGAAGCCCCTTCATGAAGGGCGTCGCGTCGATATCCTGCAGGAGCGACGTGAAGCTCACGGTGTAGCCGTCGAGCTCGTCGCGCAGATCCACCACCGGTCCAGCTTCCTGACGTTGTGGCGCACTGTCTTGTGAGACCTTCGGCATTACTGCTGCCTCCTTCGCCTGCGTCGCGGCGCAGGCTGGATGCTGAGTGGTGCGCCGTCACGAGGTAGTCGACCCCGACTTCGCGCCTTCGCGAGCGCTCTGGTCCCGACGGTCGCCCCATCAACATGGTGATCGGGAATGCGACGCTCGCAGGGGGAGCGCACTGGGACCCATGGGTCCCTGGCTCAGGTGCATGAGGCTCGGGTCGGACGGCGCAGGCGGACGATAGTCGTACTGGGACTAGCGCACCACTCTCCTACCCGTCCCCGAGCGCCTGCAACCCACCGCGCTCCGGCATCCATCGGCCGGCGACACGAACGCCCCAACAGCCGGCCGTGTCAGCGATGCACCGCGGGGCATCTACAGCCCATGGATCGAATGTGGCGGCTTCGAGGCCACTGCTGACAGGAGGACGAGTCATGTCCAGGGAAGACGATGTCCGAGCGATATCGGACAGGTTCTACACGGGGCTGAGCCGCATGGACGTCGCGGCCTTGCCCGAGATCTGGTCCCACAGCGATGACGTCACGACGATGCACCCCATGGGCGGAGAGCAGGTCGGCTGGGAAGAAGTCCGCGCCTCGTTCGAGCAGGCCGCGGGACCGATGACCGACAGCCACGTGGAGCTCGTCGACCAGAGGGTCTACGCGGGCACGGACCTGGCGTTCGAGACCGGCATCGAGCGTGGCAGTGCCAGGCTCGCCGGAGAGCCGATCGAGTTCGAGCATCGCGTGACGAACGTCTACCGCCTCGAGGACGGCCAGTGGAAGATGGTCCACCATCACACGGACACCTCCCCGGGCCTCGCCGAGATGCTGCAGCGCCGTCAGGCCGCCTGAAAGAGGGCGCGGTCTGCCGTTCCGACCGAGGCGAGAATCCGAGATGGCTATCAGAGTGATCATCGAATTTCACGCGAGACCAGGCAGGCGCGAAGAGCTCAGAAGTCTGCTCGAGAGCGTCGATGCGAAGAGCGGCCCGAGCGCGCCCGGCTATCTGGGCAGCACCCGCTACGCGGTACTCGAGGACCCCGATGCGCTGATCGAGATCGCCGATTGGGAGACGGCCGAGGCTCGGACGACGGCCGTGCAGGCGGTGATGGCCAGTGGAGTCTACGGGCCTCTGGCGGAGTTGCTGGCCGCGCCGCTCAAGGCCACGGTCGTCAGGCAGCTGTCTTGAAGCACCCACGACGAGACGGAGGCAAAGGCGATGGCTGATCCGGGATCCGTCACGGTCGAGACGCTGAAGATGATCGCCGACGCCTTCAATCGCCACGATCTCGACGCAATCATGGAGTTCTTCGCGGAGGACTGCTCGATGGACCTGCCTCGAGGGCCGGACGCTTGGGGGCAACGCTTCGTCGGCAAGGTGGCGGTGCGCGAGGGAGTTGCGTCGCGATTCGCGGGGCTCCCCGATGTCCACTACAACGATGACCGCCACTGGGTGAGTGGCGATCTGGGTGTCTCGGAGTGGCTCCTGACAGGGACGAGACCCGATGGGACCAAAGTCCAGGTCCGTGGATGTGATCACTGGGAGTTCCGCGGCGGCAAGGTCATCAGGAAGGACTCGTATTGGAAGATCGTTGAGAAGTGAAGCCGATCGCAGGAGAGGGAGCACGATGAGCGATGAAGAGATGGCACCTGAGACGAAAGGTGTCACGGTGGAGTCACTGGCAGCGGTCGACCTTGGCCCTGAGATCGAGGGCATGGCAGGGCGCCGGCTTCGCATGCGTATGGTGACCATCCAGCCTGGAGGCGTCTTCGGCCCGATGCACGACCACAAGGGCAGACCAGGCACCGTCTACATCCTGCAAGGGACGATCACGGATCATCGAGACGGAACCGCCACGGACTATGGGCCGGGAGTGGGCTGGCCCGAGGACCGGACCACGACACACTGGCTCGAGAACAGAGGTACGATCCCGGCGGTGGAGATCTCGGTCGATATCGTCAGTCGGGAGTGAGCTCGGGCGCGCGATTCTTCGCGGGCAGAGGACCCACGCCGGGCGCCGCGCTTGAAGGCGCGGCGCTCGGCGGCTGTGCGAGCCCGAGCTGGAAGAGGGTGGTGAGTCGGTCGGGCACGCCCCAGTGCTCGACGATGCGACCGCCCTCGACGCGGACGACGTCGCCAACGGACCCCTCCGCGTCAGCGAGCAGGAGGCTGCCGAGACGGTCTGGGCGCTGACCAGCCCGGAGCTGCACCGGCTCCTCGTGCGCCTGCGCGGCTGGTCGCAGCGCCGCTACCGCGACTGGCTCGCCGCGAGTCTCGCCGAGCTTCTCCTCCCGGGCGCCGGTCCGAGCTCTTCGTAGGCGCGGCTCAACCCGACTCGCGACGCGCTCCTTCGCCATCCGGATCGGCGATCAGTCTGGCCACCGCCAGTTCCTTCGCTTTGGCCTCGACTTCCAAGCCGAAACGGCGGCTCGGCCATGTCTTCCGCGCGCACCGGTCGATCTCGGCCACGCTGAGGCCATCGGCAGGCAGCGGTGGTGATGCACTTCGTAGACCAGCGGCAACGCCGGTGTCGGCAAAGACGGGCAGCAGGTCGGAGGGCGTGTACACCCTGTCGTCGCTCTCCAGCGTGAGGCGCGACCACGCCGGCCCGGGCAGGCGCTCGATGTTCCTGCGCAACCTGTGTAAGAAACGCCGCCTCCCCGTGTTCAAGCAAGTGAAAGGACAACGAACCCAGGGAGAGACCATGAAGGTACTCAAGACCATCGTCGCCACGGCGGTCGTCGTGTTCGCGATGACGAGCGTCGCCATGGCGGGCGTGCAGCAGCTCACCAAGGCGCAGGACGATCAGGCAGCCGACAAGACGCGCGCCCAGCACACGGTGACGCTCACGGACAAGCAGCTGGCCCGGCTGATCGACCACCAGGGCAGTCACGTCCGCGAGGCGCAGCGCACCAAGACCCACGCGCGCCGCGTCGAGCGCAAGCACGCCCAGGCGCAACAGGGCGCCCATGAGGCCGAGGCTCGGCACGTCGAGCGCGTCCGGAACAGCGTTCAGAGCGAGCAGAGCGATCACAGCGGCTCCGCCAGCCCGTCCGGCTCGCACCACTACGAGACCAGCCAGCAGACGCACGCCTCGTCCGGCGGCCACGACGGCGGCCACGGTGGAGGCCACGGCGGTGACTGAACGATCACGACGCAAGTCACAGCGGCCGGCCGGCAACGGCCGGCCGCGGTGCGGCGGGCACGGTTGAAGACCGGCAGGATGAGAGTACCGTTGAGCGCGGAACTCCTCTGATGTCCTCACCCCCCGCCACAGCCCCCGATCTCGTGCGCGGCCTCCGGGCCGGGCGCCGCGACGCCTTCGAGCGCCTCTACGGCGAGTACCACGCACCCATCTACAACCTCTGCGCTCGGGTGCTCGGCGACCGCGAGGAGGCCAAGGACGTGACCCAGGAAGTGTTCATCAAGGCGTTCGACCAGCTGCCGCAGGAGGACGAGGAGTCGTTCCGCCTGCGCGCCTGGCTCTACCGCGTCGCCACCAACGCCTGCTTCAACCACCTGCGCTCGCGGCGCAAGCTCGACCGCGGCGGCGACGCCGGCCTCGAGCAGGCCGCCTCCGGCGTCGATGAGTTCGAGCGCGCCCGGACGGTGGCCCTGGTGGAGCAGTCGCTCGGCGAGATGAACGAGCGCTACCGCACCGCCCTCGTGCTCAAGGACCTCCAGGGCCTGCCGCCCGAGGAGATCGCCGAGGTCATGGAGATCTCGCGGCCGAACGCCGACGTACTCGTGCACCGGGCGCGCGCGTCGTTCAAGACCGTGTTCGCCAAGCTCGCGGGTGCGGATGCTGCCGCCCCGGCCGCGCTCGGCCTCGTGCTCATGCCCCTCAGCGTGCCGGCCGCGCTGCTGGCGATGCCGCCGCTGCCTGCGGGCCTCGCGCCCGTGCACGCGCTGCCTTCACCCGACATCGCCTCGGCCGCCGGCCCCGCCGGCGCCGGGCTGCTGGCCAAGATCGGCGCCGCCGTCACGACCAAGGCGGCGGTCACAGCCGCCGCCGCGGCCGTCGTCATCGGCGGCGGCGCGGTCGCGGTCAAGGAGGGGGCGAGGAGCGAACGAGTGCCGGCAGCGGCCGCGACCTCGGCTCCGGTCGGCGCCGGCTCGCAGACTCCGTCGCCCTACACCGCGATGCACGACCGGCATCGGGCGGGCCACGGGGCGCGTTGGGGCGAGCACGGCGAGGCCGCACGCCACGCGGGCTCGGCCGGTCACGACTCCGACGGCGGTCATGACGCCGCGACGCATGACTCCACAGCGACGTCCACCCACGACGCGGGTGATGCCGGCGGCTCGACCACGACGCACGACGCCGCCGGCGACTCCACGACGACGACGCACGACGGCGGCACGAGCACCACGGACTCCACCAGCACCCATTCGACCAGCACGACGACCACCCATGACGGTGGCGACACGTCCGGCAGCCACGACGGCGGCACGGGCGACTGATTCGCCGCTTTCGCGGAGCGTGACTGTAAGAAACGCCGGCCTCGCGTGTTCCAGATAGCGGAAGCACCACACCCTCGATGAGCCAAAGGATGGTCACCTGATGAAACTGAGCTTCAAGGCGCTTCTCACCGCCCTCGCGGTCGTCGCGCTCGCGGCGCTGCTCCTCGTGCCGATCGCCGGCGCCAGCCCGAGCGACATGATGGGCGACGGCGACCACGACGGCGATCACAGCGGCGACTGGTGCGGCGGCGGCGTGTGGAACGGCGACGGCCACTGGGGCGGCACCGGCATGTGGGGCACCGCCTCGGGCGCCGCCTGGCTGACGAGTCACCCCGACGCTCTGGCCGCCTGGACGCAGCTCCGCGTCGACCACCAGCAAGCGATGCAGACCTGGCATGAGACCTACAAGGCCGACCTGAAGAGCTCCGCGGCGCAGCAGGCCCTGCACGATCTGTGGACAGCGCACTGGAACGCCATGAAGGCCTTCTACGAGCAGTATGGAGGCGGCGCCGCCTGGACCTGCCCCTCCGACGGCATGTGGGGCGGCTGGGACAACGGCGGCATGATGGGCCACGAGTGGGACGCCTCCCACATGTGGGGCGCCGGACACGGCGCCGCCTGGATGGCGAACCATCCTCGCGCCTTCGGCCGCTGGCTCGACATGCGCGCCGAGCAGACGGCGCACGTCGACCGCTGGGCTGAGCGCTACCACAAGCGCCTCAAGAGCGACGCGGCGCAGACGGCTCTGAAGACAATGCGCGCGCATCACCGCGCCCAGGTCAAGACCTTCTACGCGAAGCACCACCTGTCGGTGACCACCGCCCGCATGCGCGACGGCGCCGGCGGCTGGATGGGACTCGGCGGCATGTGGGGCGGCTTCGGCTGGTAAACGCCGCGCTCTGACCCGCGCGAGCGGACGCAACACCAGCGACCCCGGCCGGGTGGTATCCATCCTCCCGCCGGGGTCGCACCGGCTTGGTGTCCGGAGTCCTCGGGCATGGTGAAGGGTAGAAGATTCCGCAGGCCGAGACAGGCGATTCCCGACGATGATGTGGAACAACAATGGACACTGGGGTTCGGGCGACTGGGCGACGCTCGCCCTCATCGTCATCGCCGTGATCGCCGTCATCGTGGCGATCGTCTTCCTCGTGCGCTATCTCAGCCAGGCTTCTGGAGGCACATCGTCCACGGCAGCGGCCCCGCCGTCGGCACCAGCGAGCGGGCCTGAGTCGCCCAAGGACATCCTCAAGCGCCGCTACGCCGCCGGCGAGATCGACCGCGACGAGTACCTGCAGAGGCTCGGCGACCTCTAGCATGGCTCGTGCGCGCGGCACTGACCTCGTGATCGTCGTGGTCGCGCTCGCCGTCGCCGCGCTGGCGACGGTCGGCGTCTTCGTGCTGGGCTCCCAAGGTGCGGCGGACCGGTCGCCGGTATCCAGAGGCAAGGCCATCTTCCAGTCCGGGGTCGATGCCGACGGCGACCTCATCCCACGCAGCTCGAGCGGCGGCGGCATGATGAGCGAAGGCGGCATGATGGGTGGCGGGGGCATGATGGGTGGCGGCTGTGCGACCTGCCACGGCACCGACGGCCGCGGACGGACGAGCGCGGCGTTCACCGCGCCCAACATCACCTACGACAACCTGACGGACCCACGGGGCATGCTCGAGCCGGACGGCGGTCGTGGGCCCACGTTCTCGGACGCCACCCTGCGCACGGCCGTCATCGAGGGCCTCGACCCCGAGGGCAGCCGCCTGGAGGCGCCGATGCCGCAGTGGCAGCTGACCGGCTCCGAATGGAGCGACCTGCTCGCCTACCTGAAGACGCTGAGATAGCGCGGGTCGGCCCAGTCGACCACCCTGCCCTCAGGCGTCTCCGGGTCGGGGACGCTAGACTGGCGGCGGCGCGGCGCAGGCTCACTC
>DASUMX010000083.1:0-6339 GCA_036277455.1 Thermoleophilia bacterium | reverse complement strand
GTGATGCGGGCGGGGCAGGCGCAGGTGCAGGCGGCGCCGGGAGCCGCCTCCGGCGACGGGGAGGAGCGCGTCGGCTCCCTGCGCCTCTTCCGCGGCTGCATCGCCGCGATCGTCCTCGGTGTCTTCGCCGCCGTCATTCTTCCGCTGCTGGTGTGGGCGGCCGCCATCCTCTTCGCCGGCGCGCGGTAGGGGGCTCGCCCGTACAGGAACTCGGCCCCCGGCCGATAACAGGGAGGCGGGCGGCGCCGGAGGGGGCGCCGCGCGTTGAACGTCCAACCGGGGGAGGTCCTGGCATGAACAGGCGTATCGTGCGGCTCGCGGCCCTGACCGCGAGTCTGCTGCTCTTGGCGCTGGCCGCCGGCGTCGTCGCCGGCGCGGTCACCAGGTCAGACGTCGCGTACTTCGACGGGTTCCAGGATCTGACCGGCGTCGACCTCTCGCAGAGCAGCGGCGTGCAGATCGACTCTCTCGGCGGCCTGCGCATGGCGACCATCGGCAAGGCCACGGCCGCCACCTGGACGAGCGCGGCCGACTTCACGACGCCCGCGCCACCGCTCGGTCCCGTCTTCGGCCTGTCCACGCTCGACGCCGCGACCGTCTCCGGGACCCTGCGCCTGCCCCAGACTCCGCTCGCGTTCCGGCGCGCGGCCGCGGAGCCGGTGCTCGAGCCCGTCGACGCCCTCAGCGTGGACGGCTTCAGCGTCGGCGGCATGAGCGTCCAGCGCGTCAGCGGCGACGGCGACAAGTACTACATGTGGTACGCGGGCGTCCCGGAGAACGAGTTCGCCCAGCGCATCTACCTCGCCACCTCCACCGACGGCACGACGTGGACCAAGGAACCGGAGCCGGTGCTCGGGCTCGGTGAACCCGGCGCGTTCGACTCGCGCCAGCTGACCAAGCCCAGCGTGATCTACGATCCCCTGAACGCCGAAGCGCCGTTCCGCATGTGGTACGCCGCCGAGGATGAGACCAAGGGCGGCGTGGGGTACGCGACCTCCCTGGACGGCCGCACCTGGACCAAGGCCGGCGAAGTGCTGCCTCCGGGCAAGCCCGGGATGCCCGACAGCCACCGGGTGATGCAGCCGTGCGTGCTCATCGACAACGGCGTGTACTTCATGTGGTACACGGCCGACGACGCGGAGAACCGCCGCGTCGCCTACGCCACGTCCGCCGACGGCCTTGTCTGGCAGCGCGGCGGCGTCGTGTTCGACGTGGGCGCCGGCAACTACAGTGAGGGCGCGTTCGCGCCGGCGGTCGTGCGCACTGCGACCGGCTTCCACATGCTGTTCACCGGCAACAAGGTCGTCGCCGGCGGCGACATCCAGAGCAAGCTCATCAACGCGGACAGCCCGGACGGCCTCACCTGGGCGGCGGGCAACATCGCCTTCAGCGCCTCGGGCGGCGACACGGCTTTCGACGGCTACAACGTCTCGCAGCCGACGATCCTCAGCGACCCCGCGGACGCTGCTCACCCGTACAAGATGTGGTACGTGGGCAACAACCCCGACGCCAACGGCAACTACCACGACCGCATCGGTCTCGCCTACCAGAAGAGCCCCGGCACCGTCACCCAGTGGGTCAAGGCGCCGGGTGCGGCGGGCGACCCTTACTACGAGTCCGTGCTCACCCTGGGGACGCAAGGATCGGCGTTCGACACGATGAAGGTCGCGGACCTGCGGCCCGTCGCCAAGCCGGCCTCGGCCGGGACGGGCCTCTACGGCTTCTACACGGGCACCAACGCCGCCGACTTCGTCTCGCGCATCGGCGTCAAGGAGTCGTCCGACGACGGTCTGACGTGGACCGACGCCGGCACGCACGCGACGCTGATCGACAAGGGCGCGGCGGGCGCGTTCGACGAGGGCGGCGTGGCCTGCCCGGCGCCGGTCGAGGACCCTGCCGGCGGCTGGTGGGTCTACCACACCTCGCTGAGCCTGACGGGAACGTCCTCGATCGGTCTCCACACCGTCCCCGAGGACCTCTCGACGCCGGCACGGAACCCGTCGCCGGTGCTCGCCTCCGGCGCCGCCTACGACGCCGCCGGTCAGGCGGACCCGTGCGTCGTCGCCGACGGGCCGGCGCTGGTGCTGTTGTACGCGGGCAAGGACGTCTCGGGCACGTGGTCGATCGGGTCGGCGACCACCACCACGGCGGCGCCCGCGACGTTCTCCGCGGCGCATCAGGTCCTCGCGCCGGAGCCGGCGACCTACGCCTACGACGCCGGCGGCCTGCGTCACCCGGTCGCGCACAAGGCGCCCGACGGCAGCTGGCGCCTCTTCTATACGGCCATCGGCACCGACGGCGTGCGGCGCATCGCCTACGCCACCGCGCCGGCAGACCTCTCGTCCTGGACGCGGCGCGGCCTGGTCATGGACGCCTCTCCCGACGCCTACGACTTCACCGAGGCCGGCGTGGAGCCGAGCGCCGCTTCGGCGCTCGACCCGGCCGGCGAGACGCTCTACTTCACCGGCACCGACCGCTTCGGCTGGACCCGCGTCGGCAAGGCCACGGCCGCCGGCGCCGGCTTCGTCGCGACCGGCTCCGCCACCTACGAGCTCGACGGCGGCAGCGTGCGCGACTGGCGGCGGATCGCGTGGGCCCCGGCGGCAACGCCGGAAGGCACCACGCGTGAGGTCCACGTGAGTTACTACCCGACGGTCACCGGCGGCTGGTCCGACTTCTACGAGGTCGCCGGCGACACCGATCTGCCCTTCCAGCTCACCGTGCAGAAGATGCGCTGGCAGGTGCGCATGACCAGCTCGGACGCCGCGGCATCGCCGACGCTCGAGCAGCTGACGGTGAACCACGCACCGGTGCAGTTCCCGGCCGCGGCGACGGCCGCGACCGTGCCGCTGGGTCCGCCGGACGGTCTGTACCTCCTCACCTGGGGCGATCTCTCCGTCTCGTGCGACGCACCGGCCGGCAGCGGCCTCACGGTGGCGGTCAAGGACGACGCCGGCGCCACGCTGGTCCCCGCCGGTCAGTACCTCGTCGGGTCCGGCGTGACCACTATCCCGCTGGCGGGCGTCGCGGCGCCGGGCGGCAGGCTCGTGGCCGTCATCGGGTTCACCGGCGACGGCGCGACGACCGCCAAGGTGAAGAACCTGACGGCGTCGTACACGACGACCGCGACGCCGTCGCAGATGACGCTGTCGGCGGCGAAGACGCTGCTCACGTACGGCGCCACGACGACACTCTCGGGCAAGCTGGTCAGCGATCCGACCCCGCTCGACGCGACCAACGGCGACGCGGTCGCGATGGCCGGCCAGACGGTGACGATCAGCGCCAACGTCGCCGGGACGACCGGCTACACGAACCCCGTGACCGTCACCACCGGCGCCGACGGCTCCTTCGTCCTGCCGACGCCGGTGAAGCCGGCGGCGACCACGAGCTACCGCGCGGTGTGGGAGGGCGCCACCGTCGCCGACGTCACCTACCCGCCGGCCTCCGCCTCGGTGCGCGTCCAGGTGAAGCCCAAGGTCACCCTGGCGCTCACCAGGTACAACAGGAGGAGCGGCAAGTACTTCCTCTACAAGGCGGGGCGCACCGTGTACGCCAAGGGCGCCATGGCGCCCAACCACGCCAGGCTCGGCGACGGCACGACCGCGGGGAAGGTCACCGTCACCGCCTACCGGTACACGTCGCGCAAGTGGGTCAAGGTGAAGGCTTCCGCGCGCGCGCTCACCACCACCAGTACCTACACGTGGTCCTGGCGGCCGAGGTACAAGGGCACGTATCGCTGGGCGACGAGCTTCGCCGGCGACGTGGACCACACCGCGGCCGTCAGCCCCTTCCGCTACGTGAAGATCTACTGACGGGCGGGGCGCCGGGCGCCCGTCCTCTGTCAGGCGGCGCTCCCGACGGGCTCACGAAGCTCGCCGGGAGCCGCGGCCGTCTGGAGGGCCTGGACCGGCGCCGGCGAGTCCGCGGCGCGCAGCGCCGCGCGCTTGCGCCGGGCGAAGGCCGCCATCCGGCAGCGGTCGCTGCAGTACTTGCGCGTCTGGTTGCCGGTCGCGAACACCGTGCCGCAGTGCTCGCAGGCCACCTCGCGGATCGGCTGGGGCAGCCCCCGTCGCCGGCCGCCGGCCCCGAGCGCGGCGTGCACGGTGCAGTACTTCGACGGGTTGTAGATCGAGAGGATCGTCCCGCACGCCGCGTGCGCGCAGATGCGCCCTTCCTGGTAGGAGCGGACCCGCTTCGTCTGGGAGACGGGTCCCCACGGGTTGAGCGTCCCTGTGATCCGTGTCGTCGTGCGTGTGGTCATGAGGCGCACCCTCCGGCGGCGATCCTCGCGGCGGCATCGCAGAGTGATGCCCCGCAGGTGATGGAAGCCAGGCCAGCGTACGTAGCGACGCGCCGCGGCGCATCGGGCAGGCGGACACACTTGGGGGGGCCGGTGGACGGGTCTTCTCTGGGTCAGGTGACCGATGCGCGACCGGCGCCGAAGCGTCAGTCGAGGTGTTCGCGGACGGCGATGGTGGCCGCCTCGGTGCGCGTGGACGCGCCCAGCTTGGCGATGATGCTGCTCACGTGCGTCTTGACGGTGGACAGGCTGACGACCAGGCGCTCGGCGATCTCGGCGTTGGTCAGCCCCTCGACCATGAGCTTGAGCACGTCGCGCTCGCGCCGCGTGAGGCCGGCGCGCACCTCGACCGGGGAGGAGATGGCGTGGACGAGGGCGTCCGCCGCCTCCGGCGCCAGGGTGCTCGTCCCGGCGTCCGCCCGGCGGATCGCCTCGGCGAGCTCCCGGCCGCTCACGTTCTTGAGCAGGCAGCCGAGCGCCCCGGCGCGCAGCACGCGCTGGATGAGGTCGGGGTCCGAGAAGCTCGTGAGCGCCAGGATCTTGGCGCCGGGGCAGGTGCGGAGGATCTGCTCCGTCGCCTCCGCCCCGTCCATGCCTCCCGGCAGGACGAGGTCCATGAGCACCACGTCGGGCTGCGCCTCCGCGCAGAGCCGGACGGCCGCCGCCCCCGAGTCGGCCTCTCCGGCGAGGACGATGTCGTCGTAGAGGCCGAGGATCGTCGCGAGCCCGCCGCGCACCAGCTCGTGATCGTCGACGACGACCACTCTGATGGGTGCTCGCGTGCCGCTGTCGCTCATCGTGTCCCCGCTTCCTCCCCCGGAGGCTCCCTCGACGCCGTCAACCGTACCATGACCGCAGTGCTTCGGGGGGACGTCAGTCTTCACCGGTGACGACGGCCTGGATGCCGGCGAGCGTCTCGTCTGACGGCGCGCCGCCGGCGAGCGTCGCGACCATCACCGTGGAGCCGGACGAGCCGGCCGCGCGGAACGCCGCCCGCAGGGCGGCGAACACGGCCGGCTCGTCTCCGCGCACCAGGGTGCTGAGGCGGCCGACGGCGACGTCCACGCCCTCGCCGGCCGCGGCGCGCAGCGCCGCCTCGATGGCGGGCCTCAGGTGCGGCTGGCGCAGCGGGTACACGGAGAGCTGCAGGTGCACCTCCCCGCCGCCGGCCGCGTCGTCCCCGGCTGCCTCGTCCGCCGCCGTCTGCAGCACCGAGAGGATGTTGCCGGCGGGATCCTTGAACCACGCGATCGGCGGCCCGTACTCGGGGCTCGGCGGCCGCAGGATGCCCTTCTCGTCGTGCGGCGCGCCCTCGTAGCGCTCGAAGACGACGCCGCGCGCGCCCAGAGCGTCGACGGCGCCGTCGATGTCGTCCACCGGCAGGTTCAGCACCGTGAACGTCGCCGGCTCGTGCTCTTCCTTGGGGTAGACCAGGACCCTGCCGCCGCCGGCGAGGTGCAGGGTCAGCATCCCGTTCGCCTCACTGACCTCGAGCCCGAGGGTGTCGGCGTAGAACGTGCGCGCGCTCGCGATGTCGTCGACCGAGAATCCGGCGAACGCGGGGCTGTGCGTGAACATCGTGATCACTCCTCCAGCTTCTGTCTGCGGCCGGTGGCCGGGAAATCCGCCCAGGGATCGTCGCGGCCGCGCAGGCGCCGCAGCACCCGCTCGGCCGTCCAGTCGCCGCCGCCGCGCGTCCTGCCCAGCTCGTCCCAGCTGATGGGCACGGCCACCGGGGCGCCGGGCCGCGCGCGCAGCGAGTACGAGGTCACGGAGGTCGCGCCGCGCCCGTTGCGGAAGTGGTCCACGAACACCTTGCCGCCGCGCTTGGCCTTGGACATCGTCGCCGTGTACCTGCCGGGCTCGCGCGCGACCAGCGCCTCGACCACCTCACGCGTGAACGCACCCACGAACGGCCAGTGCCGGCGCGGCGTGAAGGGCACGACCACGTGCAGGCCCTTGCCGCCGGAGGTGCGCAGATAGCTCTCGAGCCCGCGGTCCTCGAGCTCGTCGCGGAGCGTGCGCGCCGCCTCGCGCAC
>DASUMX010000082.1:0-2583 GCA_036277455.1 Thermoleophilia bacterium | reverse complement strand
CGGAGTGGGCCCACAAACGAAGAGGGGCGGGGCGGCCCTGCCGGCCTCCCCGCCCCGCAGCTCGTTCGATTCAGTGGAGGAAGTGCCGCCGCCCCGTGAACACCATGGCGGCGTCGCGCGCGTCGCAGGCCGCGACCGCGGTCTCGTCGCCCTTGGAGCCGCCCGGCTGCATGAACGCGGTGACGCCGTTGTCGATGGCCAGGTCGACGGCGTCCGGGAACGGGAAGAACGCATCCGAGCCCACGACCGCGCCCTCGAGCCCGGTGCGCGCCTTGTCGATGGCGATGCGCGTGCTGTCCACGCGGCTCATCTGGCCGGCGCCCACGCCCAGCGTCGCCAGGTTCCTGGCGATGACGATGGCGTTGCTCTTTACGTGCTTGGCGACCCGGAAGGCGAAGATGAGGTCGCCCCACTCCTGCTCGCTCGGGTGGCGTCTGGTCGCCACCGTCATCTCGTCGCGCTCCTCGATGTCGCCATCCTTGTCCTGGACGAGGATCCCGCCCGTGACGCGCTTGTAGTCGAACTCGCCGGGGTTCATCTGCCGGCGCTCCTCGTTGCGCAGGATGCGGATGTCGGCCTTGCGCTGGAGGATCTCCAGGGCCGCTTCGTCGTAGCCGGGCGCGAAGAGCACCTCGACGAACAGCTCGGCCAGGCGCTCGGCGAGCGCCACGTCCACGGTGCGGTTGACGGCGATGACGCTGCCGAAGGCGCTGACGGGATCGCAGGCGTAGGCCTTGTCGTAGGCGGCCGCGAGGTTCTCGGCGAGCGCGCACCCGCACGGGTTGTTGTGCTTGATGAGCGTCACGCAGGGCAGCGTGAACTCGTCGCAGATGCTGCGCGCGGCGTTGAGGTCGTAGAGGTTGTTGAAGCCGAGCTGCTTGCCGTGCAGCTGCGTCACCTGCGAGAGCAGGTGCTGGCGCAGACCGACCTCGGAGTAGTAGGCGGCGCGCTGGTGGGGGTTCTCGCCGTACTTGAGGTCGAGCACCTTCTCGTAGTCCCGCATCACGTAGTGCGGGAAGTCGTCCTCGGCCTCGCTGAACCAGTTGGCGATGACGAAGTCGTAGTGCGCCGTGCGGTGGAAGGCCTTGGTGGCGAGCTCACGCAGCGTCTCGTAGCTGAGCTCGCCCGACGCCTTGAGCTCGGCCAGGATGGCCTCGTAGTCCTCGTGACTGGTGACCACGGCGACGCCGGCGTGGTTCTTGGCGGCGGCGCGGATCATGCTCGGACCGCCGATGTCGATGTTCTCGATGACGACCTCGTCCTCGACCCCGCGCCGCCCCGCGACCTCCTCGAACGGGTAGAGGCTGCAGACGACCATGTCGATGGGCTCGATGTCGTGCTCGGCGATGGTCTGCAGGTGCTCGGGTACGTCGCGGCGCGCGAGGACACCGGCCATGAGCCGCGGGTGCATCGTCTTGACGCGGCCGTCGAGCATCTCCGGGAAGCCGGTGACCTCTTCCACCAGCGTGACCGGGATGCCGGAATCCTTGAGCAGCTTCGCCGTGCCGCCCGTGGAGATGACGGTGACGCCCATGTCGGTGAGGGCCCTGGCGAATGACTCGACGCCGCTCTTGTTGAAGACCGAGATGAGTGCTCGCTTGACCTTCACTGTGCCTGCTCTCCTTACGTGGGCCTGCCCCGAGCGAGGCGCGTTTCACGGCGCCCCGTTCCTTGTGCGCAAGCCTACAAGAAAGCCCGGCGGCGAGGAATGCCCGCGCGGCCTCAGGCGAGGCGCGCCGCCGCCTCCAGCTGCTCGGCCTCGACGGCGCCGTGGACGCAGCAGCCTGCGGCGTGGTCGTTGACCAGGCCGGCCGCCTGCATGAGGGAGTAGGCGGTGGTCGGGCCGACGAAGCGGAAGCCGCGTCGCTTGAGCTCCTTCGCCATGGCCATGGACTCGGGGCTCGTGGAGGCCCAGTCCGCCCGGGTCCGCGGCGCCGCGTGGTCCTGGGGCCGGAAGCGCCAGAGAAGCGCCGCCAGCGATCCGTGCTCCTCGATCACGGGCAGGGCGGCGCGCGCGTTGGCCAGCGCCGCGTCCACCTTGAGCCGGTTGCGCACGATGCCGGCGTCGGCCATGAGGCGCTCGCGGTCGGCGTCGCCGAACGCGGCGACCGCGGCGACGTCGAAGCCCGCGAACGCCTGGCGGAACGCCGGCCGCTTGCGCAGGATCGTCAGCCAGGAGAGTCCGGACTGGAAGGCCTCGAGCGTGAGCCGCTCGAACAGGCCGTCGTCCGTCAGGACCGGCCGGCCCCACTCCTCGTCGTGGTAGGCGACGTACTCGGGGGCGCCGCCGACGGCCCAGAAGCAGCGCGGCCGGCCGTCGGGGCCGGCCGCGAGGGCATCACTGCGTGTCATCCTGCTTGCCGAGCTTTCCCTTGGCCTTCTCGAGCAACTCGTTGGCTTCCTTCTGCGCTTTCTCGAGCAGCTCGGCGCCTTCCTTCATGGCCTTCTGGAGCAGCTCCGGCCCCTCCTTCTTGGCCCGCTCGATCAGGTCCAGGGCCTCCTTCTTGGCCTTGTCGATGATCTCCGCCGCCTCGGACTTGGCCTTGTCGGTCGTGGGCTTGGCCTTCTCGCCGAGATCCGCGG
>DASUMX010000081.1:0-5101 GCA_036277455.1 Thermoleophilia bacterium | reverse complement strand
CGCCACCTGGGCAGCGCGCATCCGGACGGCCGTCGCCACGGCCGTCGTCTTCGCACCCTGGGACGCGAGCGCCGAGGACATCGCCGGCGGCCGCGCGCCGAGCCTGCTGCTGACGACCGACGCCAGGCGGCTGGGACCGGGCGTACTGGCCTGGTGGGACTGGGACGAGGTCACGCGCCGCGAGGCCGCGCCGTTCCTGGAGAAGACCGGCGCGGCCGAGCTGCAGACCAGCGCCGTCTACTGGCGGGGCTTTCCCGTGCTGCAACTGGCGACGACGGAGCCGCCCGAGACCGACCCGGCGGCGCCCCTGCAGTTGCTCGGCACGCTCTACACGCCGGAGCAGACCTTCTCGTCGCTGCTCGTGGTCCCGCGCGGCGAGGAGGACCCCTGGATCGAGCGCATGCAGGAGGTCATGGACGGCTTCTTCCTCCTGCCCATCGAGCGCGAGGGGCGCAGCCGCACCGGCCACCAGCACGTGCGGTCGCTGCGCCTCTCGGCGAGCGACCTCGAGGATCTCGCCGCACGCTGAACCTGCCGTCAGCGTTCGACCAGCCGGCCGCTGACGTACTTGTGCAGCACGCTCGCGATGAGCGTCTGGTACGGGATGCCCTCCTCCAGGGCCTTTGCCTGGATGTCCGCGAGGTCGCCCGAGGTCAGCCTGATGTTGACGCGGCGGTCCTTGGCCGCCGTGGCGCGAGCCGCCTCCCTGATCCGTGCGAGCTCGTCCCTGGTCGCGACCGACCCGAGCTCGCCCTTCTCGTAGGCCTCGAGGATCTCCGCTTCGTAGGCATCAAGATCCGGCACGGCGTCCACCCCCATGCAGGTACGCTCCCGTCGCCTTGCGGCTCGGGATGATCGTCTTGAGGAAGATGTACTGCTCTTCTTCCACGGACGGGATCAGGTACACGTAGCGGTCGGCCGCCACGACGAGGATCCGCTGGCCCGGATACCTGGCCTGATTCGGATGCGGCAGCACGTCGAGCAGTCCACCCGCGCCCATGGCGACGACCATCGCCTCGAACGAAACGCCACGTTCGATCCTCAGGAGCTCGTTCTTCTCTGCGTTCCAGCGCATGGTCTTCTGCAGAAGACCATACCGCGCTGTGTGCCTTTTGTCATCACCGTCGTCCACAGTCCCCTGAGCGTGAGTCCCAGGACCACGCCGGACAAGGGCGACGAAGGGTGGGGCGAGGTGACGCTTCGCGCTGCGCGCGACCCGCGGGGTCGCCCGTCAGCGCACGACCGTGACGAACCCCGGCTTGGAGGTCGTGGCGGCGTGGTCGGCGTCTGCCGGGGCGTAGGCGACGATCTTCCAGCGGCCGGTCTTGGCGAGCGAGAAGGTGGCCGCCCAACGCGTGACGTCGGCGGCGGCGCCGTCGCGGTTCGTCGTGAGCACGGTGCGGCGCAGGACCCAGCGCGAGCCGTTCCAGCGGGAGAGGCGCAGTTCAACCGAGTTCGCCCCGGCCGGGTGCC
Organism: Thermoleophilia bacterium; assembly: GCA_036277455.1. Lineage (GTDB taxonomy): Bacteria > Actinomycetota > Thermoleophilia > UBA2241 > UBA2241 > CAIXSE01. Next base: position 3,628 of record DASUMX010000081.1, on the reverse strand, counting down.
GGGGCGACAGCGAGCCGGAGACGCTGAACCGGTCGCCCACCCCGACCCGCTTCTGCACGCGCGGCACGCTCAGCACCGGCTTGGGCAGCGGCGTCGGGCTCCACCAGTGCTCGGGCTGCGGCGTCGCGACAGGCGGCACCGGGAACCCACCGACCAGCCAGGCGGCCGGCATCGGGGTGACCGCGAGGCCGGTCCACAGGCCGCGGCCGTCGGCGATGTGCCCCCAGACCTTGTACGGATACGGGTTGCCGCGGATCCAGCCGTTGTACGCCCAGACCGCGAAGAACCAGTTCTCGTAGCAGCGCGGGTCGCCGCCGCCGATCACCGGGAAGACCGAGGGGGCGTACCCCCACTTGGTGACCAGGATGTCCGCCCCGACGGCGATGTTGTAGTCGATGTCGGTCTTGAGGCGCTCGACGTCTACACCCAGCGGGATGGTCGTGACCTGCATGATGCCGATGCCCTTGCCGTCGAGGCCGATGAGCGGGTCGCCTTTGGCGTCGAACTGGCGCCAGGTGCTCTCCTGGAAGGCGATGCCGTAGAGGATCTTGGGCGGGATGAGGCGCTCGGCCGCCGCGGCCTGGAGCTTGGCGCGTATCTCGGCCGGCGAGGGGTTCACGTAGGGGCCGGCCGACGCCGGCGCCGCGGCGCCGGCGGCGAGCACGACGAACGCCGCGAGGCAGGCGGCCGCGAGGAGGGCCGCGGAGGAGGTCGCGCGCAGCGCGACCCGGGCCGCGGCCCGGCGCCGTCGGAAGGCACTGTAGGAGGCGGCGCTCAACGTGACGGGTCCCCTTTCGTGGGCACGCGACGTGCTACTTCGAGCGCCAAGTGTACTCGCCAGCGCGCCGCGCCGCGCCCGGCGTCTACGCAGCCGCGCGCGGCTCCGGCCCCGGCGTCGGCGGCATGCCCTCGTAGCTCACGATCAGCTCGGGCTTGCCGGCGAACGCGAAGCTGGCGTTCATGTGGTCGCGCTCGTCGAGACCGATGCGGCGGAAGACGTCCGCCCAGGAGGCGAACGCGCCGTACTCCAGCGCCGCCGCGCTCGTCACCGGCTGCTCCTCCCACTCCGGATGCAGCTGGACCAGCTCGGCGTAGTAGTGCTCGGCGTGGTCCTCGGCCTCGGCGTTGAGGAGGAACGCGCGGCGCAGCGACGTCCGCGACAGAGTGCGCGACGCCAGCGCCCACGAGCCGGCCATCAGATCGGGCATCGGCCGCGTGAGGCGCAGCGGCACCTGCGTGCCATCCTCGCGGAGTCTGGCGTCGATCACGCGCAGGTGCTGGTACTCCTTGTCCTGCGCCTCGCGGCCCCAGCGCAGGACCGCCTCGGCCTCGCGCACCAGCGTGTCGTCTCCCGGGTGCCGTGAGAGACGCCCGTACTCGCGGTTCTCCCAGGCCCTGTACGGGACCGGCGCCAGCGTCTCGACGATCTTGGCCTTGAGCACCGTGGTCCCGGAGCCGGCGAACACGTCCATGCCGCGGACGAGCGCCCTGGTGATGGATGAGTACGCATACCGCGGCCGTGCCAGGGTCGCGAGCTGCTCCGCCTTGAGGTCGATGCCGACGTTGTCCACGGGTCCCCTTTCCGTCGTCTGACGTTTGCTAGACGAGGAGTGCCCAACGCAGCCAAGGCTAACCCGTTTGCGCCCGCACCCAGTCCCCGAGTCGGCTATCCTGTCGCCAGCCCGCCGAACCGAGCCAGGAGCCTGCCCACCGTGTTCATCCTCGAAGAGCCGTACGTCTCCGACCTGCTCGCCGCGACCGTCGCCGAGCTCGGGCTGCCCGTGCTGCGCACGCCGATCGCCGAGCGCCGGCTGTCCGGCGCGCACGCCGCGCTCCTCCGCGACGACGCGGCCTTCTCCGCCGCGGCCTGCACGCCCGGCGCACGGCTCTACTCCAACTCCGAGAACGCGATCGGCTGGATCGCCGCCCACCTCTCGGGCTCCGACCTGCCGCGGCAGATAGCCCTGTTCAAGGACAAGGTCGCCTTCCGAGACCTCGTCGCCGACCTGTACCCGGACTACCGCTACGCCGGGGTGCCGGCGGACGAGCTGCGCACGTTCGACCCGGCGCGGCTGCGCGCGCCGTTCATCGTCAAGCCGGCGGTCGGGTTCTTCAGCCTCGGCGTGCACGTGGTCGAGTCCGCCGCGGCCTGGCCGGCGGTGATCGAGGAGATCGAGAGTGAGGTCAAGGCGCTGGGCCACCTGTACCCGGACCAGGTGCTGGACCTGGACCACTTCGTGGTCGAGGAGGTCATCGAGGGCGAGGAGTTCGCCGTCGACGCCTACTACGACGCCGACGGCGCGCCGGTCCTCGTGAACGCGTACGCGCACCTGTTCTCCTCCGCCGACGACGTGAGCGACCGCGTCTACCTGACCAGCGCGGAGACCGTCGCGCGCCTCGGCCCGCCGGCCGTGGAGTTCCTCACCGAGGTCGGCCGGCGCGCCCGCCTCGCCGACTTCCCCGTCCACACCGAGCTGCGCATCGACGGCGACGGCCGGGTCGCGCCGATCGAGGTCAACCCGATGCGCTTCGGTGGCTGGTGCGCAACGGACCTCGCCCACTTCGCCTACGGCGTCAACCCCTACCGCTGTTACCTGCGCGACGAGCACCCCGACTGGGCCCGCATCGCGGAAGAGACCGCGGGCCGCACCACGGCGCTCATCGTCTCCGACCTGCCGGCCTCGGTGGACCTCGCGGCGATCGCGTCCGTCGACTACGAGGGCTTCGCCGCCCGCTTCAGCACGGTGCTCGAGCTGCGCCCGACCGACTTCAACCGCTACCCGGTGTTCGCGTTCACGTTCGTCGAGGTGCCGTCCGGCGACCTCTCGGAGCTGCACGCGGTGCTGGGCGCTGACCTGCGCGAGCACCTGAGGATGGTCAGCCCTCCCGGCTGATCCGCTTGCGCAGGACGGCGACGCGCTGGCGCACCGAGGTCGCCGGCAGGTGGCTCTCGAGGTTCAGCGGCGGGTCGAGGCGCTCGACGACCGCCTGCTCCAGACCGCCGAGGGTGTCGCGGTCGTCGTGCACGTGCACGGCCACGGAGAGGTGCGTGCGCATCCAGTCGCTGAGCGCCTCCTCCGACGACGCCTGGAGCAGCACCGCCGCCTGCACCACCAGTCCAAGCCGGTCCAGAAGGACGGCCGCGAGCGCCAGGCGCACCGCCGAGCCACGGACCTTGCCGGCGAGGTGCGTGCGGCCGACGCGGTCGCCGAGCGTGTCCTCATTGGCCCGGCCGGAGGGCCACTTCGTGGCTCCGGCCTGCCCCACGTAGATGCGCCCGGCCGCGAGCGGCAGGTCGAGGCCGCGCGAGAGGTCGGCGGCGCCCGCCTCGTCGACCCAGAAGGCGAAGAGCCCCGGCCGGTCCACGCCGGCGGCGCCGGCCGGCCACGCGCTCGCCGGCACGAGGGTCGGCGAGCCGTCGAGGTCGTCGAGCGCCGTCCAGGCGTCGCGCTCCTGCCACTGCGGGGGAGCCGCGCCGCCCTCCGGCGCGGCGCTTGCGGGAGCATCGACCTCGCCGGTCGCGGCGGCTTCGTCCTCGGCGTCTTTGTCCTGGGATGGGTCGGTCACGGCGGTCTCCTGACTGTAGGGCCTCCCCACCTGACACCTCGAGCGCGTTCCCGTCAAGAGA
>DASUMX010000080.1:0-10527 GCA_036277455.1 Thermoleophilia bacterium | reverse complement strand
GCCGTCTGGTACTCCTGCGTCGAGGCCCTCGCCGCCATTCCCGGTGTGAACCAGGCCGATTGGGCGTCGTTGCCGATGAACATGTTCCGCTTCGGCGGCGGCGGCATCGCCGGCTGGGGGACCATCTGCGGCACGCTGAATGGCGCAGCAGCGTTCACGAGCATGGCCGTAGGCACGAACGTCGTCGACGGTAAGCCGGGATGGACGCACCGCAACAACCTCATCAACGGCATCTTCCAGTACTACGCGGAGACCCCGTTGCCGACGAACAACACCTTCAAGTCGTCACAAGGCGCGCTCGGCCTTCCCGCCTGGACGCCTCCGGCGGTGGACGGCTACACGATGATCGAGAACGCACCCACCTCGACCGCGAACTCCCCGCTGTGCCACTCTTCGCTCGTCCAGTGGACGACGACCACGGGCGCGTCCGACGGCGGCCCGCTGCAGCGCGACCGCTGCGGCAAGGCCTGCTTCGACGTCGCCCGCAAGACCATCGAGGTGCTCAACAAGTACTTCGAGCTGGCTGAAGCGCCGCCCGTGGGTCTGGATCCCAGCGTCGCTGCATGCGGCGCGTGCCACAAGACGTACACCGGCGCGAAGATGGCCTGCGGATCCTGCCACGACAACACCACTGACGACGGCCACATGAACTGAGCGATCCGCCTGGATCAATGATCCGGAACGGAGCTCACACTGCTCCGCTCCGCTGATGGAGGTATGCACAGTGAGGAAGACACATCTGATGGTGCTGGCGATCGTCCTGGCCGTCGCCGTTCTTGCGGTCGGCGCCGTCGGCGCCTACGCGGGCCTGGCGGATGACGACAACCCGCCGGTCACGACGACCGACGTGCCCGCCGCCGGCGCTCAGTACTGGGACGCCGCGACGATCGTGGCCACGGCGACCGATGACGAGGGTATCGCCTACATCTACCACGAGTTCGACAACGGCTTGGTGCGGCTTGCCACGATCGCCGACAAGCCCCTCAGCGCTGCGATCAGCATCCCGACCGACAAGGACATGCCCCTGGCGGCCGGCGCGCACAAGGTGAAGGTCTGGGCCCAGGACATCAACGGCAACGTTGAGGCCCAGCAGACGGTCACTTTCGAGATCGTCAAGGACACCGTGAAGCCGACGACGGCGGCCCGGTTCGCCGTGGTGCTCAAGGGCCGCGTGGCGACATTGAAGTACAGAGTCACCGACCCTGAGCCCACCAGGGGCACCGCGACCGTGATGATCAAGGTCAAGAACAGCGCCGGCAAGGTCGTCAAGACCATGAGCGCCGGCACCGTGACCGTCAACGTGCCGCTCGCCAAGAACTTCCGCTGCGGGCTGGCCAGGGGGACGTACAGGTATTACGTGTACGCGACCGACGCCTCGGGCAACGCCCAGTCCAAGGTCGGCTCGGCCAGGCTCACCGTCAGGTAGGGAAGAGCCTGCAAGTCCGAGAGATGCGGCGGGGGCCGCGACGGGCAACCCCGTCGCGGCCCCCGGCCGTTGGTGCGAGCCAGCGAGCGTGCAGACGCTCATTGGCACGCCGAAGCCGCCCGGAGATATCATCCCGGCGGGTGGTCATTCGTGGGAGGAAGGTGCGCCGCAGATGGACGAGTCTCTGGAACGCGAGGTCATCCTCCTGCACGCCAACGTCTGTCAGGGACTCTCCGACCCGAAACGCATCCTCATGCTGTACGCCCTTCGGGATCAGCCATTGCACGTCCACGAGCTGGCGGAGGCGCTGCACGTCCCGCAGCCCACCGTGTCGCGGCACCTGAAGGTCCTGCGCGAGCGCCACCTCGTGGAGGCCAGGCGGGAGGGGCCGAGCGTCCTCTACTCACTGGCCGACGAGCGCGTCATCGACGCGCTCGACATCCTCCGGTCCGTGCTTCTCGGCACGCTCTCCAGACAGGGGCTGCTGGCCGAGACGATGGACTGACCGAACCGGGCCCGTGACCGGCTCGGCGGCGCGGGCCGTGCCGGGAGTCTCAGGCGAGGTCGTCGGCCAGGGTGTAGCGCAACGGCCGCCGCTCCACCTCCGCCGACGTGGTGGAGTAGACGTTGAGCTCCATCAGCGCGGGCGCGTAGACGTGGACGGTGACGAGGTCCTGCCCCGAGGTGTTGGCCAGCTGGTGGATGCCGTTCCTGTCGAGGCCGACCATGTGGCCGTCCGCAGGCACGCGTTCTTCGCCGTCCTGCGCCACCGGGCCGTCCCCTGCGGCCGCGCCGCTGGTCCGGGTGAAGGTGCGCGAGGTCAGTTCGCCGGAGTAGACGCGGATCGCGTTCAGCGCCCCCGCGTGATCATGGATGGTCGATTCCTGGCCCGGTCGCCAGCAGAGCACCAGGAGCTCGAAGGACGACGTCCGGCACACGAGGTTGCGCGCGTAGCCGTCCCGCGAGAAGGCCACGCTGGCGCCGACGAGGGCGTGGGACAGTCGCAACCTGCCGGCCAGGTGCATGAGCCGCTCGTGAGTGAGAGCCTTGACCGGCTGGCCGCTCATCTCGACGATGAACTCATCCAGGCTGAGATCGCGGGGCGGAACGTCCATGACTGCCGAGTAGCTTACCCCACGACCTGTGGATGCGGCAGGTATCCCGTTCGAGTCAGGTAGTGCGATGACGGCGCGACGCGCCGCCGGTCAGCAGCCTCAGCCGTAGCCGCTGCTCGGCCGCTGCTCTCCGCACGTGGGGCTGGAGAGCGGGCCGTTCTGCAGGTAGCTCAGGAACGACTGGCGGATGTTCTCCGAGCCGCACTCCTTGCAACGCTTCTGCTTCTCGCGGATCGCGCCGCCGGTGACCAGTTCGAAGCGATGGCCGCACTCCTTGCAGATGAGGTCGAAGTGAGCCATCAGCCGACCGTGACCTCGTCCCGGACCATGGAGAACACGCGGCAGACGCTGGTGCAGACGCCGCACTCCGTGCACTTGTCCTCGTCGATGCGCGGGGCCGAGTAGATGTCGTCCTGGATGATGGCGCCCTCAGGGCAGTGGTGCACGGCGGGGCAGGGGTGGTTCTGGGGACAGGCGTGGACGTTGACGGCGATCATGCGTGGTTTCTCCTTTTACCTCTCGTGCGTCAGTGCGTGTGCGCGCAGGGCCAGCTCTGGACCGAGGATCTCGTCGATGAGCGCGCAGGCCTCGGCGAGCCGTGGGTTCACGACCTCCCACAGCACGTGGCCTTCCTCGCGATGGCGGCGTACGAGGCCGTCGCGCTGGAGGATGGCGAGGTGCTGCGAGACGTTCGGCCGGCTGACCTCGAGCAGGTCGGCGAGCTCGCTCGGCGTGCGGGGGGAGTCACAGAGGTGATGCATGAGCTCGTGCCGAGTAGGGTTGGCCAGGGCGGCGAACACCGCGGCATGGATGGCGTAGCGCTGTCGGTCGTCGGTCATGTCTTCATTATTGCCAAGTTTCGAAATTTCGCAACATGGCAACTGTTCACACAGAGAAGCGCCCGGGCGGTCCGGGCCGTGCGAAAGGATCCACCATGGACATGAAGGTCTACTTCCCGGGCGGCAAGCGCGTGTACGCGGACTACGGCAACTTCACCATAGAGACGGACCAGCCGGCCCGCGGCGGCGGCGACGACTCCGCGCCGGCGCCCTTCGACCTCTTCCTGGCCTCGATCGGCACGTGCGCGGGCATCTTCGCGCTCGGGTTCATGCAGCAGCGCGGCATCGACCCCGCCGGCTCGAGCCTCCAGATGACGCCGCAGTTCGACCCGAACGTCGGGCTGATCAGCCGGATCGACCTTCAGTTGACGCTGCCTGACGGCTTCCCCGAGAAGTATCAGGCGGCGATCATCAACGCCATGAACCTGTGCAGCGTGAAGAAGCATCTGCACCAGCCGCCCGAGTTCCAGATCACGACGACGGCCGCGATCCCATCCTGATGGCCGACACGTTCGATCCCATGAACGCCTCGCGGCTCGAGGATCCCTCGCGACTCGAGGCGCTTCCGCAGGCTGCCGTGGTCGGCCTGCTACGGCTGGACGGCGCCGAGACCGTGGTCGACTACGGCGCCGGGACGGGCATCTACACGCTCGCCGTGGCGGCGGCCGTCCCGAGAGGGCGTGTGTTCGCGATCGAGGCGCTGCCTCGGCTCGCGCAGCTGTTCCGCGAGAAGATCACGCCGGAGCTCGCCGCGCGGATCTGCCTCGTCGAGACCGGCGACAACGTGGTCCCGCTCGACGACGCCGAGGCGGACAGGGTCGTCATGGTCGATGTCCTCCACCATCTCCACGACCAGCCGGAGGCGCTGGAGGAGGTCGTGCGCGTCCTGCGCCCCGGCGGGCTGTTCGTGGTGCTCGACTGGGGCGACAAGGAGCGTCCGGTCGGGCCGCCGCCCGGCCACGTGCTCGGCCTCGAAGCAGTGCGCGGCATCATCGCCGGGATGGGCCTCGAGGTGGTCGAGGCGCACGAGCCGGGCGAGCTGCTGCCGTATCACGTCGTGGTGGTCGCGGCGAAGCCTTAGGCCCGCGCGGCAGATCAGTGCTGGCAGGCGCCTTCGAGGCCGACGACCGGCAGGCCGCCCTCCAGATACGCACCCACTGTGGTCTGCACGTCGCCGCCGACTCCCGCGTGGACGGCGATGCCCACCTGGTTGAAGCCCATGAGCGGCCTTCCGCCGATGCCGTCGACGACGATGGCGTCGACCATGTGCTCGGCCAGCGCCATGACCGGAGCCATGCAGCCACCCTCGGTGTGCGGCGCGTTGGTGAGTACCTGTACCTCGTTGACGGAGCCGTCGGCGATGTCGACGAGGGTGAAGCACTCGCAGCGACCGAAGTGGCCGGAGCGGCGGGCCTCGAGACCCCCGGGGAGTTCGGATGGAATGGCGATGCGGACGCTCTTGCTCTGGTCGCTCATGGTGATATCGCTCCGTTCGTGATCGTGGTCGATGAGGTCAGGTCGTCGCGCCGCGGCCGTGCGGACCGCGGCCTTGACCGCATCCCGGCCCGTGGCCCTTGTCGCATCCCGGCCCGTGCCCCTTGCCGGCTCCGCGGCCGGGACCACCGCCGCGGCGGCCACGGCCATCGCCGCAGCGCTCGCCGGCGCCCCAGCAGATGCCGACATCCCGGGCTCCGCACTCCGGGCACACGGTCGCGGCGTCCTCGCCCTGCTCGACCCATCGGGCCTGGCAGGCGAAGCAGCGCATGCGGCGCGGCTCGACGCGGTACTGGCCGCCGCCGATGAGGATGGCCTTGCCGCCCACGAGGGCCTCGGCGACACGGCCCCGGCCGCGCTCGAGTACCCGCCCGACCGTCTGGCGGGATACTCCCATGACCTCCGCGGCCTGTTCATGGCTCAGGCCCTCGAGGTCTACCAGGCGGATCGCCTCGAGCTCGTCGACGCCGAGCTGCAGCTGCTCGAGCTCACGGGTGGGCACTCCGGCCGGCTTGAACAGCGTGACGCGCGGAACGCCCGAGACGGCGCGCTCAATGGGCGGGCGTGGCATGGCTCTCCTCGTCGGTTCTTAGCATATGCTCAGGATAACCTGCGCCCGCCCGGCCATCAAATCGCCTCTCTGCCGGCCGCCGGTTTGACGTCGATGACGGGCCTCTCAGGAGATGCCGGCAGCGGCAGCGGCCTCACGCCGGCGAACAGCGCTGGAGAGGCGTGCCCCGGGAGTTCCTCCGGCGCCGGCGGGTCGTTGCGAAGGTAGGCGGAGCCGAGCCTGCGAAGCGCCGGCTGCCGGCTCACCGCCATCCGCAGCGCCGCACGGCGCAGCATCGGCCGCGTCAGACCCTCGCGGTCTCGCATGTCTTGCGCCACGTACGTCCCGGCTGCGATCACGGCGCGCATGGCCGTGCGCGTCGTGAGGCTCGAGTCATCCCTCGACCGCCCGGCGCCGCGCCCTCCGCCGAGGTACCTTCCCCGGCCTGTTCCTCTCCCGTCACAGGCGGAGGGACTGCGCCGCCTGTGACGGCGCGGCTCCATTCCTCTGGTCTCCATTCGCTATCACTCCTCGAGTGGCTTATGGCAGAACCACCAGTCGTAGCAGCCATACTTCTGGGGCCGCTTGCGCGCATCCGCCACCGTCTGTGCCGGCGGAACGATGGCGCGATCGCCGATCAGATCGTTGTCGGGCCAGTCCGCAGGCATAGGTTCTGCTGCGACGGGTCGCACGAGGGTCACGACCAATGGCCGGCGACGGTCGGCGCGCTCAGCCGCGACAGCTCGTTCCTGCCCAAGCCGGTGATGGCGTCACGCACCGTGATACCGTTGCCCGCCTGGTAGATGTCCACGCCGGCCGCGGCCAGGACCTTGTGCGCGTTCGGACCGACGTTGCCGGTGATCACGCTCTGCACGCCCTGGTCGGCGACGATCGTGCCGGCCTGGACGCCGGCGCCTCCGCTGGCGTCGGCATTCTCGCGGTTGTCGACCGCCGTCCACTCCAGGCTCTCGGATTCGACGATGACGAACCAGGCCGCGCGGCCGAACCGCGGGTCGACGAGGGAATCGATGTCGTTGCTCTGAGCGCTGACTGCTACCTTCATGGCTCCTCCGCATCGGATCGAGCGTTGTCTGCCGCGGCGTAGAACACGCCGCCTTCGTGGTCGCGGCGCACGGCCACACTGCGCTCTACCAGCCCAGTGAGCGCTTTGAGCGCCGCGTTCTGATGGATGCCGAGTCCCGCCGCGACGTCGGCGACGGTGCACGGCCGCCGCGCGATGAGCGTGAACACGTCGGCGGCCGTCGCCTCCTGGTCCGGCTGCAGCGCCGGCGCGCCGGCGATGACCTCCGCGCGGGGCTTGAAGACGGATGCGAACGCCGCGAGGCGCTTCGGGGCGACCGGCCGCGCGGCCGATTCCGCCGGAGGCCGCACGACGGTGTTGAGCTGGATGCGATCCGGCGCGATGCATGCTGCAAGTGCCGCCAGGCTCTCGACGTGCTCATCCGTGCCGGTGATCCCGTCCAGCAGCATGACCTCCAGCCAGATCTGGCCGGCGAACGCCTCGCGGAAGCCGGCCATGCCGTCCACGAGTCCCTTGAGATCCAAGCTGTCGTGGGGGCGGTTGATGCTCTGGTGCGTTTCTTCGTCGGCGGCATCGAGTGACGGCAGCACGATGTCGGCGTGCGCGAGGTCGCGCCGGACCTCCGGGAGGCCCAGCAGCGAGCCGTTCGTGATGACCGCCACGGGGACGTCCGTGATGGCCTTGACGCCGTCCACGACCTCGCCGAGGCCTGCGTAGAGTGTCGGCTCGCCCGATCCGGCCAGCGCGATCACGTCCGGGTTCGACCCCCGCTGGCGTTTGACTTGATCCACGACCGCGTCGGCGGCGACCCAGCGCTCACGTCGCACCGTCTTGTGCGTCGTGCGTCCGAGCTGGCAGTAGACGCAGTCATAGGTGCAGGTCTTGAACGGCACGAGGTCCACGCCGAGCGAGCGTCCGAGGCGACGTGAGGGTACCGGACCGTAGACGAGCGAGCGGGTGTCCAGGCTCTCGTTCATGACTCGACCCGCTCTTCCGTCGCCGGGACGGACACGAGCTCGCGGCCGAAAGCCTCCCGGACGGCTTCCCAAGCCTCAGTGGTCGCGGCTGCGGCACGGCCGCCGTAGGTGATGACATCGACGCCCTCCACCTGGGCCCGCGTCACCGAAGGGTCGTAGTCGATGGTGGTGACGAAGAGCGCCCCTTGCGCCGTCGTCTCCGCGGCGATCGTCGCCGCGAGCGGCGCGTTGAGGTCGGCCTTGTTCACGATGACGGCGAAGGGCAGGCGGAACTGACGCACGACCTGCAGTACTCTCTCGAGGTCGTGCCGGCCCGACACCGTCGGCTCCGTCACCGCGAGCACCAGGTCGGCTCCGGCGAGCGAGGCGATCACGGGGCAGCCGATGCCAGGCGAGCCGTCCACGATCACCAGCGGCAGTCCGCGCCTCAGGGCGGTCTCTCGCGCCTCCTTACGCACGAGCGTGACGAGCTTGCCCGAGTTGTCCTCGGCCACACCGAGGCGGGCGTGCACGAGCGGGCCGAAGCGGGTCTCCGAGAGCATCCAGGCGCCGTTGATCACGGGGCCCATGCCTACGGCGTCGCGGGGGCAGACCCGGAGGCAGAGCCCGCAGCCTTCGCAGGCGATCGGGTCCACCGTGTAGCCGTCTGCCCCGCCGCCGAGGACCGCCGCGAAGCGGCACACCTCTGCGCACCGGCCGCAGGCTGTGCAGGCGGCAGGATCGATGATCGCCTGCTGCCGGCCGCTGAAGTCGTGCGGCGGTCCGACGTCCGGGTCCAGCACCAGGTACAGGTCGGCGGCGTCGACGTCGCAGTCGGCGAGCACGGCGCCGCCGGCGAGCGCTGCGAACGCGGCGACCACACTGGTCTTGCCGGTGCCGCCCTTGCCGCTGATCACGACCAGTTCTCGGGGCTCCGTCATGCCGTCACCTCCGCCGATTCCGCGGCGACGGCGATGCGCTTCCACGCCGCGCGCAGCTCCGCGCGTAGATCGGGGAGCGCGTCGACGAGCAGCTCACCGCGTGCGTACGCCTCGGCGATGCGGCGGTCGTTGGGAAGTTCGAGCACGACGTCGAGCGACTCCTCGGCGCAGTACCTCTGCACGCGATCGTCGCCGATCCCCATCCGGTTGACCGCGACCACGGCGGGCAGGCCCAGCGCGCGGACCATCTCCACGGCGAGGCGCAGGTCGTTGAGCCCAAAGGGAGTGGGCTCCGTGACGAGGACGACGAGGTCGCTCCCGCGCACGGACTCGATCACCGGGCAGGACGTGCCCGGCGGGGCGTCGATGAGCACGACGTCGGCGCCGCCCGCAGTGGCCAAGGTCGCTTTGGTGACCGGGACCGCCTTGGCCTCACCGACATTGAGCAGTCCGGTCACCAGGGTGAAGTGGCCGCTGGGAGTGGAGACGGTGCCGGTCTCTACCGACCCGGTGTCACGCCCCTCCTCGCGGATGGCGGACTCGGGACACAGAAGGCTGCAGGCGCCGCAGGAGTGGCACAACTCGGGGAACACGAGCACCGTGGAGCCGACGAGGGTGATCGCCTTGAACGCGCACGCTTCGGCGCAGACGCGGCAGGCGGTGCACCGTGCCTCGTCCACGACGGGCAGGGGCACGCTCACCGGCGTGGAGGTCACGGCGCTCGGATGCAGGAAGAGGTGGCAGTCCGGCTCCTCGACGTCGGCGTCGAGGAGCCGGACCTTGACCCCTTCGTCGGCCAGCAGGGTCGCGAGGTTGACGGCCAGCGTGGTCTTGCCGGTACCGCCCTTGCCGCTGGCGATGGCGATGCGCATCGTCACGCCTCGACGAGCGAGAGGACGCCGCGCGGACACGCGTCCACGCACTCGCCGCAGCCTGTGCAGAGCGCGCGGTCGATCGACACGACGTCGTCCAGCTCGATCGCCGACCGGGGACACGCATCCACGCAGATGCCACAGCCGATGCAGAGATCGGGGTCGTCGAGCCGTGCGACGAGGGGCGCCGCGGCGACGGCCGCCGGCGCGGCGCCCGTCAAGACGCCGCCCGTCGCCTCGCCGCCCGCCGTCCGGCTTTCGGGCGCGCCTGCGATCGGCCTGCCGGCGCCGCTGCCGTCACGCAGGCGGCGGCGCACTCCGCCGCCGCCCCGCTGACCACGGCCGGCGCCGCCCTTGCCTCGACTGCCGCCAAGATCGACATTGCCGACACGGCGACCGTCCGGCGCGCCCTTGCCTGAGCCGCGGGAAGTCACGTTCGCTCAGTCCCTTCCAGCCGCGAGAGCCCGTCGAGCGCCTCAGTGAGCTTCGCCTCGAGGCGCTCGACACGCGCGGCATCGCCGACCGTCTCACCGGCCGGAGCGGCGGCCATCTCGGCGCGCTGCCAGCCTGTGAGCCCGGTCGCGTAGTACTGATTGCGGTAGCCGCGACCACCGCGTCCGCGGCCGGCGCCCATGCCGCGGCCGTAGCCCATGCCACGACCCATCCCGGGTCCGGCGGCAGTGGGAATCTCGGCAGTGTCGCTGGCGCAGCGTCCGCGGCGCCCACCGGTCATGGGGCCCTGCCCCATCGGCCCTGTTCCGTCCATGCGTGGCATGACGCCTCCTCTCCAGCGTGGCGGATCAGGCCGCCACCGGCTGGTAGTAATGAGCATATGCCCATATTATACCCGTGCCGGAGAAAAGCAAGCTGCCCTGCGGGACGCTCGATCCCGGTAAAATGGAGCATCAGCCGAGAGAGGGGCGAGAAAGATGTACGCATGTTCCGACTGTCGTAGCGTTGCATGTTGTGAGGCTGAAACGGGCCCGTTCCCCAAGAACTGTCCGACCCGCGATCTGGACAGGGATGAGCTGATCGAGGCGTACCGGGACGAGGCCGACGGCGAGCTTGCCCGGCAGGCCGCTCGCGTCGAGGCCGGCGGCTACTGCCGCCTGACGCGTGTCGAGGAGATCATGGACTTCGCGCGCCGCTGCGGATTCGCGCGCCTGGGCGTCGCGCATTGCATCGGGCTGCAGGACGAGGCCGCGGTGGTCAAGCGGGTGTTCGAGGCCAACGGCTTCGCGGTCGACGCGGTCGCCTGCAAGACCTCGGCGCTGCCGAAAGAGGTGCTCGGC
>DASUMX010000079.1:0-7611 GCA_036277455.1 Thermoleophilia bacterium | reverse complement strand
CGTCCCGGTGCAGATCGACGTGGCCAGCGAGTTCCGCTACCGCCAGCCCGTCTTCGACCCCGACACCCTGGTGATCGGCATCACGCAGTCGGGCGAGACCGCCGACACGCTCGCCGCGATGCGGCTCGCGCGTCAGGCCGGCTCGCCCGTCCTCGCCCTCACCAACATCATGGGCAGCCAGGCGACGCGCGACGCCGACCACGTGTTCTTCACGCGCGCCGGACTCGAGATCGGCGTGGCGGCGACCAAGACGCACACCGCCCAGGTCGCCGCCCTGCTCGTGCTCGCCCTGCGCCTCGCGTGGGCGCGCGGCGTGCAGCCCGAGGCCGAGCTTCGCCGCCTCGGGCGCGAGCTGCGCGCCGTCCCCGAGAAGATGGAGGAGCTGCTCGCCCGCCCCAGCGCCGTCCACGAGATCGCCGGGCGCTACCACGCCGAGCGCTTCTTCCTGTACCTCGGTCGCGGCATGGGCTACGCCGTCTGCCTCGAGGGCGCGCTCAAGCTCAAGGAGATCGCCTACATCCCCACCGAGGCGTACGCCGCCGGCGAGATGAAGCACGGCCCCATCGCTCTCCTCGACAAGGAGTCGCCGGTGGTCGTGGTCGCCGACGACAGCCCGGTCTTCCCGAAGCTCGTGAGCAACATCGAGGAGGTCCGGGTGCGCGGCGCCGACGTCATCGCCGTGGCGACCGACGGCAACGAGGTCATCGGCGAGCTCTCCAAGGACGTCCTGTGGGTGCCGAAGACCGACCCGCATCTGGCGCCGATCCTCACGGTGATCCCGCTGCAGCTTCTGGCCTACCACATCGCCGGCATCAAGGGGCTGAACGTCGACCAGCCGCGCAACCTGGCCAAGACCGTGACGGTCGAATAGGGCGAGGCCCGGGCATGGTGCGTCCCGCGGTGACGCCATCCACGACGCCACCGGTGACGTCAAGGGCCGATGCGCTCCACGGCGCTCTCCGGCGCAGGGATCCGGGTGCGGCGGCCACGTGAGGCCCCGGAGCGAGCGCCGGTGCGGGGGGAGCGCCGGCGACCCGGCGGATAGAATGCCGGCATGAGTGACAGGCACCAGCGCGCCGGGCAGACCCCGGCGGACGAGGCGGGGAGGTTCTCGGGGTTTCCCGGGACCTTCGTCGTCCCGCCCGGCGGACTGCTGCTCGGTCTCGGCATCGACGTGACCGAGGCCGCGCGCATCCGCAGGCTGCTCGAGCGGCTGCCGCGCGCCTACGAGCGTCTGTTCAGCGAGCAGGAGCGCGCGTACTGCGACGGCTTCGCCGATCCCTGGTCGCGCTACGCCGCCCGCTTCGCCGCCAAGGAGGCGGTCGGCAAGGCGCTCGGAATCGGTATCATCGGGTTCGTGTGGCGCGACATCGAGGTACTCTCGGGTGGTAAGCCCCTCATCGCGCTGCACGGCGGCGTCGCCGGCATCGCGCGGCGCCTGGGCGTGACGAGGGTCGAGGTCTCGCTGAGCCACACCGGCGGCATGGCGTACGCCGTGGCCGCCGCACTCAAGGAGGACGCGGATGGATGAGTCCCTGCTGATGGGGCTGTACACCGCCGACGGCATGCAGAAGGTCGACGGGCTGGCGATCGACGGCATCGGCATCCCCGGCGGGCACCTGATGGAGCGCGCCGGGCTCGCGGTGGCGACCGAGATCCTCGAGCGGTACGCGCCCGAGGAGGCCGTGGTCTTCGCCGGCAAGGGCAACAACGGCGGGGATGGGTTCGTGGTCGCGCGCGAGCTGTTCGACGCGGGCTGCGAGGTCACCGTGTTCCTGCTCGCGGCGCCGGCCGAGTACTCGGGCGACGCGAAGCTGAACCTGGACATCCTCACCCGCCTCGGGGTGGACGTGCGCCCCGCGACCGATGACGGCGGGGCGCTCGCCGAAGACGCGATGGTGCTCACGGAGATGGCCGACGTCGTCGTGGACGCCGTCTTCGGCACCGGCTTCACCGGCGCGGCCAAGGGGCCGGCCGCCGCCGTCATCGAGCTCATGAACGAAGCGCCGGGCACCGTGGTGAGCGTCGACATCATGAGCGGCGTGGGCGCGAGCACCGGCGCTGTGCACGGGCCGGCCGTCGAGGCCGACCTCACCGTCACGCTGCACGCAGCCAAGGTCGGCCACTTCGTCACGCCCGGGGGGGCGCTCTCGGGCGAGGTCGTGATCGCGCCGATCGGCATCCCGGCGCTCTGCGACCAGGACCCGGAGGTGTGGCTGCTCACCGATGAGGCGATGGGCGAGCTGGTGCTCCCCAAGCGCTCTCTCGACCACAAGCGCTCGGTCGGCACGGTCCTCGTCATCGGGGGGTCCAAAGGCATGGAGGGCGCCGCCCACCTGGCCGCGTTCGCGGCCCTCAGGGGCGGCGCCGGCCTGGTGCACGCCGCGCTGCCCGATGGCGCCGGCGCGCAGAAGCCGTTCGCCGAGGTCATCACCGTGACCGTCCCCGGCGTCGACGGCCGGTTCGGCATGGCCGCCCGCTCGGCGCTCTTCGAGCAGGCGGACCAGCTCGGGGCCGTCGCCGTCGGTCCCGGCCTCGGCCGCGCCGACGAGGCGCGGCTGCTGGTGCGCGAGCTGCTCGGCGTGGACCGGCCGCTGCTGCTCGACGCCGACGGCCTCTACGCGCTCGGAGACAAGCTCGAGCTCCTCGCCGGACGCAGCCGGCCCACGGTGATCACGCCGCACGAGGGTGAGCTGGGCCGCCTGATCGGCCGCCCGGCGGCCGAGGTCGCGGCCCAGCGCCTCGAGTGCGCCCGCTCCGCCGCCAGACGCGGCGACGTGACCGTCGTCCTCAAGGGCGAAGCGACCATCGTCGCCGACCCGTCGGGACGGGCCTACGTGGTCCCGACCGGCAACCCCGGCCTCGCCACGCCGGGCACCGGCGACGTGCTCAGCGGCGTCATCGTCGCCCAGCTCGCGAAGGGCCTGCCGGCCACGGACGCCGCTTGTCTCGGCGCGTACCTCCACGGCTTCGCCGCCGACCTGGCGGCCGAGGAGGCAGTGGGCACAGAGGCCATGGTGGCGAGCGACCTGTTCAACTCCCTGCCCGCCGCCGTGGAGCGGCTCAAGGCCGGTCCACAGGAGGAGAGCCATGAGCACCACTGACCCCCCGCGTGAGGGCGAAGCGCTCGTCCGCGACATCATGACCACGCCCGTCGTCTCGGTGCCGTCGAGCATGACGGTCAAGGACCTCGCCGCCCTTTTCCGTGACCAGCGGATCGGCGGCGTGCCCGTGGTCGACGACGACAGACTCGTCGGCATCGTCACCGAGGGCGACCTCATGGCGCTGGACGCCGACATCCAGATGCCGCACTACTTCGAGCTCTTCGACAGCATCATCTATCTCGGTAGCCAGAAGAAGTTCAAGGAGCAGCTCGAGAAGGCCTCTGCGGCGACCGTGGGGCAGCTCATGACCGACGAGGTGAAGACGGTGGCTCCGGACGACCCGGCCCGCGCCGCCGCCACGCTGATGTCGAAGCACAAGTTCGACCGGGTGCCGGTGGTCGAAGGTGAGGCGGTCGTCGGCATCGTCACCCGACACGACATCATGAAGATCCTGGGACTCTGAGTGCTGGCCGGACGACACCGCGCCGTCGCCGAGGTCGACCTCGAGGCGATCCGCCACAACGTCCGCCGGCTCATGCGCGACCTGCCGGACGGCGCCGTGCACTGCGCCGTGGTCAAGGCCAACGGCTACGGCCACGGCGCCGCGCCCGTGGCGCGCGCCGCGCTCGAGGCCGGCTCCACCTGGCTCGGCGTGGCGACGGCGCTCGAGGCCGAGGAATTGCGGGCGTACGGCTTCACCGCGCCCATCCTCATCTTCGGCCCGCTCACGGGGACCGGCCTCGAGAGGGCTGCGACCTCGGGGGCGGAGGTCGTCGGGTGGTCAGAGCCGTTCATCGCCGAGGCGGCCCGCCTCGGCGCCGGCGTCCACGTCAAGTACGACACGGGCATGGGGCGGCTCGGCGTGCCGGCGCCCGAGGTGGTCCGGTTCTGCGAGCAGGCGCACGCGGGAGGTGTGCTGTCCGGTCTGATGAGCCACTTCGCCACGGCGGACGAGGAGGACGCGAGCTTCTTCGAGCAGCAGCTCGGCCGGTTCACCAGTCTGGCCCGGGACCTCAAGCGGCAGTACCCTCGTCTGCTGTGCCACACGGCCAACAGCGCGGCGACCCTGCGGGACCCGCGCGCCCACTTCGACATGGTGCGCACCGGCATCGCGCTGTACGGGCTGGCGCCCGCCAACGACGACCCGTACAGGCATGAGCTGCGCCCGGCGATGAAGGTCGTGTCGTACATCGCCGGCGTCCGCGACGCCGCGCCCGGTGATTCGGTGGGGTACGGGCGCACGTGGCGCGCCGCGAAGCGCACGCGCATCGGCATCGTCCCCGTCGGCTACGCGGACGGCGTGCGCCGTGCGCTCGGCAACCGCGGCGAGGTGCTGGTCGCCGGCAGGCGTTGCCCGATCGTCGGCAGGATCAGCATGGACCAGCTCACGGTCAAGCTGCCCGACGACTGGGGCCAGGCGGGCGACGAGGTCGTGCTGTTCGGCGCCGCCGGCGACGGTGTGGCCGGCTCCGCCGGCGCGTGGACGGAGCCCGATGGGCCCCGTCTGGACGGCCCCGAGACGCCGCGCATCCTCTGCGAGGAGGTGGCGCGCCTGCTCGGCACCATCAACTACGAAGTCGCCTGCGACGTGGCGCCGCGGGTGGTGCGCCGCTACCGCGGCGTGGATCCCGCGGCCTGAGGCACCGTGAACGTCCGGTACGCCGTCACGCCGCCGACGCCCGATGAGGTCACCCGGGCCGCACTCGCCGCACTGGGCCCCGGCGAAGCCGGATGGCTGGTGGGCGGCTGCCTGCGGGACGAGCTCCTCGGGCGACGCGTTCGTGACGTCGACATCGTCGTCGACGGACGGCAGGAGGCGCTGGCGCGCGCCCTGGCCGACCGCTTCGGCGGCGCCGTGTACGCGACGTCGGACGTCTTCGGCGGCTGGCGGGTCGTCGTCGGCGATCTGCACATCGACGTCGCCGCCGTGCGCGGCGGGCCGCCCGGCGACCCGCCGGACCCGGCGACGCGCGCTCTCCGCCTGGAGGCGGACCTCCGGGCGCGCGATGTCACCGTGGATGCGCTCGCGCGCCCGCTCGACGGCGACAGCATCGTCGATCCGCTCAGCGGCCTTTCCGACCTCGCCGCGGGACGACTGCGGCTCTGCTCACCGGCCTCGCTCGACGACGATCCGCTGCGCGTGCTGCGGCTGGCGCGCCTGGCGCGCGGGTTCGACCTGGTGCCGGACGCGGCGGCCACCGAGGCGGCCTTCCGCGCGGCGCCCGGCCTCGCGGGCGTGAGCGGCGAGCGTGTCCGCGACGAGCTCTGCGCGCTCCTCGGCACGCGCGCCGCCCCGGTCGCGCTCCGCGACCTCGCCGTGTGGGGCGCGCTCACCGTGGTCCTCCCCGAGGTGGACCGCCTGCGCGGCGTGGAGCAGAACCCCTATCACCACCTGGACGTCTTCGAGCACACCCTCGAGGCCCTCACGTACGTGGTCGGTGTGGTGGCACAGCTGGGCGGCCGGCGCTTCCTGGCGACGCCGGCGGAGGCCGGCATGCCCGGCGCCGACCCGATCGTTCCCGTCGCGTGGGCCGTCCTCCTGCACGACATCGGCAAGCCGGTGGTACGCGTGGTCGACGATCAGGACCGGGTCATCTTCTGGCACCACGACGAGACCGGCCGCCAGATGTGCGCCGACATCGGCCGGCGTCTCAGCTTCAGCAACCGGTTCGTGGAGTACGTCGGCACGCTCGTACGGCAGCACCTGCGGCTCGGGTTCCTCACGCGGGAGCAGCCGCTGACGCGCCGTGCCCTGGCCCGGTATCGCCGCGACGTGAGCCCTTGGGTGTTCGAGTCCGTGGTCGTGTCGCTCTGCGACCGGCTGGCGACGCGGGGTGAGAAGACGTCGCTCGCCTCGATGGCGCGGCACTACCGGCTCGCGCGTGCCGTGTGGACGGCGGTGAGCAAGGCGCCGGCGCCGCAGCTGCTCAGCGGCGACGACGTCATGGAGCTGCTCGGCATCGAGCCGGGGCCGGCTGTGGGCCAGGCGCTGGACGCCCTCGAGGAGGAGATCGAGGCCGGAGAAGTCACCGACGCGGACGGCGCCCGCGCCTTTCTGGAGGAGTGGTGGCGGCGCGGCGAGACACCGGATGCCTGAGCTCCCCGAGGTCGAGACCGTCCGGCGGCGGCTCATGACCTGCTTGCCCGGCCTGCTGCTCCGGGAGGTCGTCGTCAACGACTGGACCGTGAGCGTGCAGACCGAGCACGAGCTGAACGCGTACCTCGCAGGGCGCCGAGTCACGGGGCTGCGCCGCCGCGGCAAGTACCTGCTGGTCGATCTGGGGTCGCCGGAGGAGCCCGCGGCCACGCCGGCCGACGGCGGCGCCGGCCCGTCCGTGGCCGTCATCCACCTGCGCATGACCGGACAGCTGTTGTTCCGCCCGGAGCCCGGCGAGCGGCCGGCTCGCTTCGAGTGGCGCCTCGAGCCGGCCACCACGCTCTTCTTTCAGGACGTGCGCAGGTTCGGCCGCCTGTGGGCTCTCGAGCCGGCGGCCGAGGAGGAGTTCTTCGCCTCCCGCGGCATGGGCCCCGAGCCGTTCGGGCCGGAGTTCACGGTCGCGTACCTGCGCGGCGCGCTGGGGGACAGGCGCGCGCCGCTCAAGGCCTTCCTGCTGGACCAGCGGCGGATCGCCGGCGTCGGGAACATCTACGCCGACGAGGCGTTGTTCCGCGCCCGCCTGCATCCGCTGCGTGCAGCTGGGAGCGTCGGGCCGCGTGAGGCGCGGCGCCTGCACGCGGCCCTCCTCGAGACCCTCCAGGCCGGCATCGACCACGAGGGCTCCAGCATCGAGAGCTTCATCGATCCCGCCGGGCGGCGCGGCAGCTTCCAGGAGATCCTGAACGTGTACCAGCGCACCGGCGAGCCGTGCCGGGTGTGCGGGGCGACGGTCGAGCGCGTCGTCGTCGGCGGTCGCGGCACGCACTACTGTCCCGGCTGCCAGCCGCGCCGCGGCGGCATGTCGTCAGGGTCGCGGCGCCGGCTGGGGGAGACGGTCCCGCCGCGCTCCGCCAAGCCGGCCGACTGGGAAGCCCCGGGCCGGTGACGGCGCAGGTCGACCCGCGCCTCTACATCGTCCTCACCCGCGTGCCGCGTCGCTCGACGCTGCAGGTCGGATCGCTCGGGCCGGTCACGCTGGAACGCGGCTGGTACGCCTACGTGGGCAGCGCCGCGCGGGCGCGGGAGGCGCGCGTCGCGCGCCATCTCGCCCGGGAGAAACAGCTGCGATGGCACGCCGACTACCTCTTCACCGCGTTCCCCGCCGGGCGCGCCTGGCTCGTCGACGGGGCGACGGGGGAGTGTGCGCTCGCCGGCGCCCTGGCGGCGCTGCCCGGCGCGGAGCGCCGGCCACGCCGCTTCGGCGCCGGCGACTGCCGCTGCCACGGTCACCTCGTGCGCTTCGCGCGCCGGCCCCTGCGCCGCGACCTCACGGCCGCGGCACACGCCGCCGGCGCGCCCGCGACAGGAGCGGTGCGAGCCTTCCGGCTGCGCTCGGCCCCCAGGACAGTC
>DASUMX010000078.1:0-25248 GCA_036277455.1 Thermoleophilia bacterium | reverse complement strand
CGTATCCCACGGACACCGGCGGCAGGACGGTGGCGCACGAGGACTGCCGCCCCGTCGGCCGGGCAGCCCTTCGTCCCACGCCGCCCGGCCGATGGGGCGGCATTCCTCGTGCGGCACCGTCCTGCCGCCGGAGCCTGCGGGATACGTGACCGGCAGCCCTGCCGCGACGCAGCCGGCGTCCGAGACGACGTCGGCGAAATCGTCCGGCTCCACGTCGGTGCTCACCAGCACGGGCGCGGCGGCGGGCTCCAGATCCTCGGGCCCGTACGGCAGACCGGAGAACCGCGCCAGGACGTTGGCGCGCGCGACCCGCGCGTCCCCGTTCAGGTAGACCACGGCGAAGCCGCCCGGCGGATTCCACCGCCCTCCAAGCCGGCGGGCGAAGTCCCCGCTCAGCGGGTCCCTCCAGCCCGGATCGGCGACGCGTACGTACTCTCCGCCCCGAACAACGGTGAGGAACCGATCGACGATGTCGCGACGTCTCACGCAGTGGCCGCGTAGTCGAACGAGCGGCGGACCGACTGGAGGAGCCACTCGTGCTCGTCCGCGGCGATGACCTCGAGCATGCTCCTCCGGCCGTACGCGGGCGCGGGCCGGCGGGCGATGCCCGGCACGCGCGCCGGCTTGAGCCGGTGCGCCAGCAGGTCGGCGATCGCCGCCACGGCCGCCGCCTTGGCCTTGCGAGCCGGCGGCGGCCCGTCGGTGAGCCACAGGCCGGCCGCCTGGCGCGTCACGCCGAACAGAGCGCCGAGCTCGGTGATGCTCAGGCCGAACACCCCACGCACGCGCTCCAGGTCGGAGCGCTCCGCCAGCTGCGCCTCGGCGACGAGCCGCGTGAAGCGCAGCAGCGCCTCGGCCTCACCCGTGTACTGCGGCACGGAGCCGCCGGCCGGCAGCAGGAGCGGCTGCGTGCCCGGAAGCAGCGCACGCAGCCGGGCGACCAGGTCCAGGATGACGCCGGCGCCGAGCTTCCCGGCACGCACCCACGCCGAGAAGGGCGCGTCGGCCGCGAACGAGCGCAGAAGCTCGGCCGGCGCCCGCGAACAACCCGCGTCGTGGACCACGCAGTAGTCGCCGGCGTCGTCGCGGACGACGAGTTCGGGGCGCGCCTCGTGAGCCAGGGCGAGCAGCAACTCGACGAGCTCGCCGTAGGCGGCGACGTAGCGCCTCGCGGCGGAGGGACGGCCGCGCAGTGCGTCCCCCAGGGACTGTCCGAGCCGCCGGCGCAGCCCCGGCGCCGCCGCGTCCACGGTCCCGACCAGGTCCTCGGCGTCGGCCGCATCCAGCACGCTGCTCACGAGTGTCGTCGGCATGATGTCAGCGTAGCGCAAGCGAACCGCAAGCGCAAGCGAAACGCAAGCGCTGTCTCCGCATCCTCACCCGGGGACGGGCGCCATCAGTCGCCGGCGACCCGGAGCACCGCCGACCCGCGCACCCTGTCCTCCTTGAGGTCGAGCAGCGCCTCGTTGGCCTGCTCGAGCTCGTACTCCTGCACGCGGCTCACGATGGGGATGGCGGCCGCGTCGCGCAGGAGCTCACGGGCGTCCTGCCGCGTCGAATTGGCGACGCTGCGCACGATGCGCTCGTGGTAGATCCACGGGTACTCGATGGGCGGGATAGGCGAGGAGTAGATCCCGCCCAGCGCCACGACACCGCCCTTGTCGAGGCGGCGCAAGGCGTCGACGGCGAGCTCGCCGGCCGGGGCGAAGACGATGGCCGCGTCGTAGACGACGCCGGGGTCGTCGTTGGCCTCGCCGGCCCAGACGGCGCCGAGCTCGCGCGCCATCGCCCGGTGCTCCGCGTCGCGGGCGATCCCGTACACCTCCCAGCCACGCCAGATGGCCACCTGCGTACACAGCGAGGCGGCCGAGCCGAAGCCGTAGATGGCGAGGCGCTTCGGCGCGGACGCATGACCGCCCGCGGGCGCGCCTCCTGCGGACGCGCCGTCGCTCGCGAACGCCGCGACCCCGCCCGGCAGCGCGCCGTCGTCTCCGACGATGCCGACCAGCCGCAGGCAGCGGTAGCCGATGATGCCGGCGCAGAGCAGCGGAGCTGCCGCCATCGCCGTCATGCCGGCCGGGAGGCGGTAGACGAACCCGGCCGGCGCCACCGTGTACTCGGCGAAGCCGCCGTCGACATCCCAGCCGGTGAACAGCGCGTGCTCGCAGAGGTTCTCCCGGCCACGCGCGCAGAACCGGCAACTCCCGTCGGTCCGGTGCAGCCAGGGCACGCCGACCCGGTCGCCGGCGGCGAGCGCCGGCGCGCCCGGCTCGCCTCCCGGAGCGACGAGCTCCGTACCGCGCCCGAGCGCCACCACCTCACCGACGATCTGGTGGCCGGGGACCACGGGCGAGCGGTGCGGCGGGAGCTCGCCCTCCAGGATGTGCAGGTCGGTGCGGCAGACGCCGCAGGCCAGCACCCGCAGGAGGACCTCGCCCGGACCCGGCGCGGGTACCGGCAGCTCGACCAGCCGGAGCGGCGCCTCGGCCACGGGAGCCGGCGCCGCCAGCTGCATCGCGCGCATGGTCGCCGGGGCGCCCGTGCCTGCCATGTCCTCATCCCCTTCCGTGAAGGATCCCGTGGTGGTGGTGATCGTGTTGCTGCTGGTCGGAGACGGCCGCCGCCAGGAGCGCCGCGGCGGCCGGGAGGAAGAACAGACCGAGCTCCACGGCGAAGAGGACGCACGCCGCGACCAGCAGCGCCGCCAGCAGGACGCGGGCGGCGGAGGCGTGCACCACCAGCGCCACGCCGGCCGTCGCCGCGGCGACGACCGCCCACGCGATGACCATGAAGATCGCGTCGGCGCCGATGGCGGCGACGATGAGGACCTCCGCCGCCAGAAAGAGAGCCACACTGGCTTTGACGAGTGCCGGCATACCCGTCTTGTACCCTACGACAGCACGTCCTTGCGCCGGAAGACCAGATAGGCGGCCAGCGTGAGCCCCCCGCTCCAGAGCGCGAAGACCCCGAGCCCCTTGAGGATGGGGCGCCAGTAGATCGGGTCGCGCCAGAAGTTGACGAATTCCGTCAGGTACTGCGGGAAGACCCACGGCCGGAGCCAGTCGAAGTAGCTGAACTGGATGAGCACGGTGATCACGATGTAGATGACGATCGTCGCGATGAGCGCGGTCAGGCTCGAGTCGGTCAGCGTGCTGAACAGCAGGGCCATCGAGACGATGCAGGCCATCGCGGCGAGGCCGTAGAGGCAGCTGAGCACGATCAGCCCCAGTCCCTGCCAGACGCCGACCGTGCTGCCCGAGAGCGTGATCATCGGGTGCAGCCCGAAGAAGACGCCGCCGAACAGCAGACCGCCGGCCACCATGACGGCGAAGCCCACGGCGAGGTAGACGACGGCCATCGTCCACTTCGCCAGGATGAAGGCGCCGCGCCGGGTCGGCCGGAGCAGGACGATGCGCAGCGTCCCCAACTCCGCCTCGCCGGCGACCATGTAGCCGGCCACCATGGCGGCGGCCATCGGCAGCAGGAACGGGAGCAGCGCGGAGAGCGACGCCAGGGTGACGAACATGCCGTTGGACGTGATGCGCTCGAAGAAGAGCGGGCCGTCGCCGCCGTGGGGGTCCGACTTCGCGAGGTACAGCGCCAGCGAGATCAGGAACGGGATCAGGAACGCGCCGCCCCAGATGAGGTAGCTGCGGCGCTGGAACAGCAGCTTGATCCACTCGCGCCGGAGGGCGCCCCAGGCGTGTCCGCGCATGCCGGCGGCGGTGCTGCCGTGGGCGCGAGGAGGGGCGGAGCCGGACGGACCGGGCACGGCGCTCATCGCCGGCCTCCGGGAAGCAGTCTCGCGAGGCCGGCGCGTCGTTTGCCCCCCGCCGGCTCTCCGGGGGCGTCGGTGCCGGTGAGCTCGAGGAAGAAGTCCTCGAGCCCCTGCTCCGACGCCGGGACCACGGCGCGCACCTCGACGCCGTCCTCGACCAGACGCCGGACCATCTCGGGCACGGCGTCCTCGTCCGCCCGGACGACGAGGAAGCCCTCGTCCTCCTTCACCTCGCCGGCGCCGAACTGGCCGCGCAGCACCCCGGCGGCGCGGCCCTGGTCGCCGGTGAGCACCTTGATCGCGTCGTTCTTCGGCCTGAGCTCGCTGACCGGCCCCTGCACCACCACGCGGCCCCGGTTGATGATCACAGCGCGCGTGCACACCTGCTCCACCTCGTGCAGCAGGTGCGAGCTCAGGAAGACCGTGGTGCCGGCGGCGCCGAGGTCGCGGATGAGCTCGCGCACGTCCTTCATGCCGCGCGGATCCAGGCCGCTCGTCGGCTCGTCGAGCACGATGAGCTCGGGGCTGTGGAGCAGCGCCTGGGCGATGCCGAGGCGCTGCTTCATCCCGTGGCTGAAGCCGCCCACCCGGTCCTCGGCCCGGTCGGAGAGCGCGACGATCTCGAGCACCTCGTCGATGCGCTCCTCGCTCACCGGGCCGGTCATGCTGCCGAGCAGACGGAGGTTCCGGCGCGCGCTCATGAGCGGGTAGAACGTCGGGTCGTCCACGAACCCGCCGACGTGTCGCAGGGCGCCCTGCAGCTCGCCGGGGACGCGGTGGCCGCAGACCTCGGCGTGACCGCTGGTGGGGTGGATGAGGCCGAGGACGAGCCGGATGACCGTCGTCTTGCCGGCGCCGTTCGGGCCCAGGAAGCCGAACAGGTCGCCCTTGCAGACCTGCATGTCGAGGCCGTCGACCGCGCGCAGGCGGCCGAACTGCTTGGTGAGGGCGTGGGTCGTGAGGATGGGAGCGCGGCCGTCGCAGCTCTGCTGCCCGGGCCGCGCCCCCTCCGGTTCACTCAACGTTTGCGCTTCCGCGACGTCTGGCGTCTCAGGGTGTTCCACGTCAACGAACGGAGCTTGCGAACGCCTCCAGATCGCTCATGGGCACCATGCCGGCGGCCACCAGCGTGGTGCCGTCCTTCTCCCACACGATCACGCCGCCGAGAGGGGTGCCGATCTTCAGGGCCTCGGCTCCGCCGACGGTGGCCTTGCCGAGGATCTGCGAGGTCTTGCGGGCCTCGGCGAGCTGCTTCTCCAGCTCGGCGGTGGTCCTGGTCTGGCCGAGAGTGATGGCGCCGAACCCGTCCCCATAGAGCAGCGCGCTGCTCGGGCCGGCCGCGGAGCCCTCACGGACAGAATGGGAGCCGGCCGGCGACAGGGCGTCGATGTCCATGCCCGTGGCGGCGCCCATCAGTTCCATGAGCGGCGCGCCGGATCCCGTGAGCGGGCCGGCCGGGCCGAGGACGTAGCCCCAGCGGAACGGCCGGGCCGCGTAGTCGCGCGCCCATGCCAGCTGGTAAGGCACCAGCTCCTGGACCTGCTCGCGCGTGAGCAGCGCGCCGCGCACTGCCTTCTCGGCGGCCGTCTTCTGCTCGGCGGTCGGCTCCGTGCCGGCGTCACCCTCGTGCGCGCGCTGCATCTCACGGCGCATCTCGTCGCCGTCGACCGTCCTCGTCGTCACTTGCGCGCCCTCCGGCGGGGTGAAGGCGAACGTCGCCGGGTCGATGGCGTCGTAGCTCACGCTGGTGAAGCCGAAGCGCAGCACCGGCACGGTGCCGCCCCTGGCGTACACGTCGAGCTGCAGCGGCAGCGAGGTCTCGCCGTCCACGGCCGCCTCGACGTAGCCGAGGGCGGTGTCGGTGGCGACGGGCGTCATGCGCAGCTGGTAGGCGTCTCGCCCGGCGACCTTGGTCTGGCCGGCGACCTCGACGGTCGCGAAGCGGGCGGCCTGCTGCAGGGAGAGGGTGATCATCGCCGGCGTGAGCGCGGTGGCGGCGGGCGCCGGAGACGGAGTCTCCGCCGGCGCCGTCCCGGTCACGACGACCTTCTTGACCGTGTTCTGCGCGTAGTCATAGACCCAAGCCGTACGCGCGGCCTTGTCCACGACGACCACCTGATCGCCGCCGCCGCCCTGCGACTCCACCCGTGCGCCGGCGTCGCTCACCCAGATGCGGCCCGACCCGCTGCTCGTGAGCGGCGACTGCGCAGGCAACTGAGCCATACCGCTCGCCTGTGCGAGGTCGCCGAAGAGGTCGTTCTGCCAGGCGACGTCGCCGCTGACCGCGGTCACGTCTCCGGCTTGCGCCATCTTCCCGAGGAGGTCCGGGGCGGAGATGTCGGGGAGCGGATCGGACTGCCCGGCGCCGGCGACGGCGACGGCGATCACGAGGACGACGGCCGCGAGGCCGACGAGCGTGGCGAGGATGAGGACCCTGGAGCGCATGCACTTCTCCTTTCGCGCTGCAGCAGCGAGCGGCTGCTGACTAGGGTGTACCCCCGCGCCCCCGGCCGCGCAACCTTACGCGGGTACGCGCTGCCGCACGGATGCCCCGTCCGAGACGAGGCCGGCGTGGTCAGGGCAGTGTCTCGACGTACGCCGCCCAGCCCGCGCGCAGCGCCTTCCAGCCGACGCCGACGCTCCGCCGCGCGGCCTCGTCGAGACCCTGGGAGGTGAGGTCCGAATCGCTGACCGCGGCGACGAACTCCCTGAGCCCGCGCAGGCCCCAGCGGTCGCGGACGTACAGCACCAGCGAGGCGCCCTCCAGATACGCGAGTCGCACCTTCGCGATGCGGTTGCCCTTCCACAGGCTCTTTGCCTTGAGCGCCTTCTCCAGCGGGAACGCCGACTCGGGGGAGGCCAGGTCGTCTCGCAACGGCTGGAACGAGCGGCCCCCTTCGACGGCGGTCGCCAATCCCTCGGCGAGCAGCGTGGGCGCGTTCCTCGTGCCCTCGAACCAGCGCGACGTGTAGGCGTGGGTCATCTCGTGGGCGAGCATCCGCGGCGTCCAGGAGGCCTTGCCGCGCAGGGCGGGGCCCAGCACCCCGATGTCGCGCGTCCAGGTGGGTACGTCGCGCAGCCGCTTCGGGGCGTGCGAGAAGAAACGGATGCGCGCCTCGCCGGGGTCTTCTCCGAGCGAGCGCAGCAGCTGCCGCCGGGACGAGTAGAAGTACACGACGATCGGCTTGCTCGCGCTGATGCCGAGCAGCTCGAGGCGTTCACGGGCCGTCGCGCCCGTCGCCGCCAGAGCCTCTGCCGCGGGCCGCTCGCGCTCGTCGGCGATGACGACGAGTCCGTGCCTGCGCACCGCCACAGGCCGTGCGAACGTCATGACGCCCTGCCCGCGCAGGTCGCGCGGCGTGACGTCGTCGCGCAGCACGACCCGCCCGCCGCGGAGCCCTGCGTCGAACACGCGGCGCGCCATGATGCGGTCGGCCGGGCCGGCGTCACCGACCTCGCCGACCGCGCCGACGTAGAAGCGGCCGGGCCGGCCGCGCACCGCCTCCGCGATCAGCCGCAGGTCCGTCCACGGGAGCGGCGCGAGGCGCCGGTACAGCACGTCGACGCCGTGGCGGGCGTCGCCGCCCGAGGCAGGCAAGGCGGCGTCCCAAGCCGCCCGGTCCCGCTGCAGCAGCGCCGGCGTCGCGTCGTCGAGCGCCGCCTGCACGTCCCGGGTGGTGACCCTCGGCGCCGCCGCTCGCGGCTGGGCCGGCTCTTCCCGGCGCGACAGGCCCACTCCGGCCGCGACGAGAGCGACGAGGAGGATCGCGAGGCCCGCCCCTGCGACGAGGAGGGCGGGCCGGGCTCTGCGGGACGGTGCGGTCATACCGTCATTGTACGGCCGCACGCCGGCCGGGGACTCCGCCCTCAGTCTCCCGTCAGAACAGAGTCGCGCCAGCCGGCGAAGAACTCGCGCCAGCTCACGCCCAGCGTGCCGCCGAGCGCCGCGTCCATGCCCGCCTCGGAGGGCTCGGCCGCGGCCAGCGCCTGGACGAACGGCCGCAGCTGCTCCGGACCCCAGCGCGAGACGACGTAGGCGACGAGCGCCCCGCCGATCTCGTAGCCCAGCCGCACCGCCGCGGCGTCGCCGCCGTCCCACACGTCGGTGTCGGCGAACGACTCCGGCAGCGGCCAGAGCTGGTCGCCGGTGGCCACCTCCTGCCGCAGGGCCGGCGTGGCGGCCGTTCCCTCTGCCGCCTGGGCGATCCCCTCCACGAGCAGCGCCGGAGGCTCCTCGTCGTCGCCGAACCAGCTCACCGTGTACGCGTGCGCGAGCTCGTGCCGCAGGACCGCGTCCATGGAACCGCCCCGATCACGCAGCCACGGGCCCATCACGCCGACGTCGTAGGTCGGCCAGGAGTCCTCGGCTACGCGCAGGGAGGGGTGGGAGAAGAAGACGAGGCGCGCCGTCGAGGCTCCGAGAGCGAGCGCGTCGCGCACGTCCGCAGCGGACCCGTACACGGTGATGACCACGGACGGGCCGGCGCCGACGCCCAGGGCGGCGAGCTGGGGCCGCGCCCGCGCGGCCGCGGCCATCACCGCGGCCGCCCGTCCGCGCGCCGCCGCGTCGCCGAGCACGATGAGCCCCGGGCGCTGCAGCACGAGGGGGTCGTGCAGCGCCATCAGGTACCGGCGGCGGAGGTCCTCCGGTGTCTCGTCGGCGAGCACGACCGCGCCGTCGGCGACGGCGAGCAGCCTGAAGTACCTGACGACGGCGATCCTGTCGGGAGGACCGGCGTCGCCGAGCTGCCCGATGCCCCGGACCCGGAAGACCCCCTCCGCCGGGTCCAGCGGCGTGACCTCAAAGGAGAACGTGCGCCACGGCAGCGGCGCGAGTCTGTCGAACAGCTCGGCGAGGCCCTCTCTGGCCGCGACCGATCCCGGGCTGCCGCTGTCGTGTGGCAGCCAGTCGAGGAACGCCGCGCGGTCGCCGGCCGCCAGCGCATCCGCGGCGGCGGCGAACTCGTGGCGAGCCAGACGCAGCGTCCGCTCCAGGTCGGCCCGGGCGTCGTCATCGGACGCGCCGAGGTCGATCCCGCAGCCCGCGGCCGCAGCCCAGAGAGTCGCGGCCGCGACGGTGGCGAGGACCAGACTGGCGATACGGTGTGCTGCGCGCACGCGGCCTCCGCGGCGGATTCTCAGGGTCGACTCATCTTATCGCCCAGGTGCCGTGCTCCCTTGACCCAGGGAAGCGGCGGACCCGACCTGCCGCCCGCGGCGGCGGCGCCCACGGCGGCGGACCCACACGCGGGCGCCGGGCCGCCCGTGTACTATGTGACCGATGAGCACGCCGTCCGGACACGACAAGCCGTACAGCCTGTACCGCGCCGGCACGACTCCGGACGAGGACGTGGCGGGCGCGCCGTCCGGCGATGGCGGGCCGCCACGGGACCGCGGCGACCGGGGTCGCCGCCGTGGGCGCCGGGGCGGCGGCTTCGTCCTCCTGCTCATCGTTCTCGGCATCATCGTCGCGGCGGCCGCCGGCGTGGCCGCCGCCGCCGGCTGGGGACCCTTCGGCGGCGGGGGCGAGGCCGCCGCCGAACAGGCGAGCCCGGCCGCCACCGGCGCCGGCGCGGCGGACCTGACCTCGGCGCCCTCCGCGGAACCTTCGCCATCCGCGTCGCCCAGTCCGACCCCGGCTGCGGCCCCCACCTTCTCGGTCACGGCCGGCGGCGACGTCATCGGCGGGTTCGGCGTCGGCGGAGTGGTCGAGAGCATGGGCAGCGGCCTCTTCGAGAGCATCGCGCCGACCTTCGAGAAGAGCGACTTCGGCTTCGTGAATCTCGAGAGCCCGCTCACGACCGGCGGCGAAGCGCAGGGCTGGAAGGACGTCGTCATCAAGGGCAACCCCGACCTCGCGCCGGCGATGGCGGAGAGCGGCATCAACGTGGTCACGATGGCCAACAACCACGCCGGCGACATGGGCGACAGCGGCCTGCTCGACTCCATCGAGTACTGCGAGAAGTACGACATCGCCGTCGTCGGCGCCGGCGAGGACCTCGACGCGGCCCTGAAGGGCACCGTGCTCGAGACCGAGGACGGTGTCAGGGTCGCCTTCCTGGGCTTCACCGACGTCCTGCCCGTCGGCTACCCCGCCACCTCGTCGAGCCCCGGTGTGGCGCCCGGCCGCGCCGACATCGGCGCCGTCACGAAGGCGATCAGGGCCGCCGCGAAGAAGGCGGACTTCGTCATCGTCGGCTGGCACTGGAACTTCGAGTACAAGCGCGCGCCAAGCGCCCTCGAGGAGAGCGAGGGGAAGGCCGCCGTCGATGCCGGCGCCGATATCGTCTTCGCCCATCACCCGCACCTGCTCAACGGCGTGGAGGCCTACCACGGCGGACTCATCTTCTACAGCCTCGGCAACCTCGTCTTCAGCGGGTTCAGCGGCGAGACCGCGGAGACCGTGCTCGTGCGCGCCAAGGTCTCGGAGGAGCGCATCGACGCGCAGTTGATCCCGGTGGTCGGCGGCGGCTCGGGCGTCCCCGGCGTGGTCAAGGGAGAGCAGGCCGACAGCATCCTGCAGCGGTTCCAGGGGTTCTCCTCGGCGCTCGACACCAACGTCAAGATCGCCGACGGCAAAGGATACGTGCACCTCAAGCGCTGAGACACTGCCCGCGGCCGCCGACCCCGGGAGGGTCATGACGCTCGTCATCTGCCCCAACCTCGCCATCGACCGTATGCTCGCCGGAGGCCCTCCGCAGCCGGGGGGGATGACGCGCTGCCGCGCGCTGCGCACGCAGGCCGGCGGCAAGGGCGCCAACGTGCTGCGCGCGACGCTGGCGCTGGGCGGCGACGGCCGGCTCGCGGGCTTCGCCGCCGGGCGCGGCGGGCGGCTCATCGCCGAGCTCGCGCGCGAAGAGGGCCTCGAGCTCGCAGTGGTCGCGACGGAGGGTGAGGCGCGCGTCTCGACCGTCGTCCTGGGGGACGACGGGTCCGTCACGCGCCTGTACGAGTTCGGCCCGGAGATCTCCTCCGCCGACGAACGGGCCCTGCTGGAGCTCGCGGGCGGGCGCGACGCCGGGCGCGGCGAGTGGGCCGTGGTCACCGGGGCGGCGCCGCCGGGCGCCTCGCCCGGGTTCTACGCCGCCCTCGTGAGCACCACCCGGGCCGCCGGCTACCGGGTCCTGGTCGACGCCGACGGCGAGCAGCTCGCCGGAGCTGCGGCCGAGCGCCCCGACCTGGTCAAGGTGAACCTGGCGGAGGCCTGCTCGGCGGTGGGCGCGCCCGGGGCGCGCTGCGACGACGAGCAGGATGCCGCGCCGGAGGCGCTCGTGGCCGAAGGCCTCGAGCTCTGCCGGCGCCTCATCGACGCCGGAGCGGAGGGCGCCGTCCTGACGCTGGGCGCCGCCGGGGCCGCAGCAGTCGTGGACGGCGCCGAGTGGCGCGTCGCGACGCGACAGGTCCGCGCCGTGAACCCGGTCGGCTCCGGCGACTGCTTCGCCGCCGGCCTGACGCTCGCGCTGCAGCGCGGCGAGGGGACCGCCGCGGCGCTGCGTCTCGCGGCGGCCGCAGGCGCCGCCAACGCCGTCTCGCCGTACAACGGCGACGTCGACGTGGCGCTGGTGGAGGAGCTGGCGGGCGAGGCCTTCGCCGGCCCGCCCGGGCGCCGCGCTTCCGCCGGCCCCACGGCTGGTCGCCGGCCGCCGCACCCCCTACACTGACGCGATGCGACCCGTCCTCTTCCAGATCGGCGACTACCGCTTCTACAGCTTCGGCCTCATGGCGGCGCTGGCGCTCATCGTGCCCGGCATGACCATCGTGCGGCCGCTCGTGCGCCGCCGGGGGGTGCCGGGGGAGTTCGCCTACGAGCTCATCATCGCCGCCGGCGTCGGCGGCTTCATCTTCGCCCGCATCTACTACCTCATCGAGAACTACGCCCTGATCAGGGACGACTTCTGGAGCGCCGCCTTCGGCGGCATCGGCTTCACCTGGTACGGCGGCCTCATCGGCGGCTTCCTCGGGGTGGTCGGCTGGACGCTCATCCGGCGCTACCCGCTCGACGTCATCGCCAACGCCATGGCTCCGGCCACCGCCTTCGGCTACCTCATCGGCCGCATCGGCTGCCAGCTCGCCGGCGACGGCGACTACGGCAAGCCCAGCGACCTGCCCTGGGCGATGGGCTATCCCAACGGCACCGTCCCCACGCCGCCCGGCGTGGAGGTCCACCCCACGCCCGTCTACGAGGTCATCGCCATGGCCTTCGTGGTCTGGATCCTCTGGCGGCTGGCGACACGCTACGACAAGTCCGGCTGGTGGACCTTCGGCTGGTTCCTGGTGCTCTCGGGGATCGAGCGCTTCCTGGTCGAGTTCGTGCGCATCAACACCGTCGGGTTCGGCGGGCTGACCCAGCCGCAGTGGGTGAGCATCGTCAGCATCCTCATCGGGGTGACGCTCATCGCGGTGTTCCGGGGGAGGCCGGCGGTGCTGGTGGGAGCGGCGGCTCGGCCGAGCCGCGCCCAGAAGCGGCGCGCCGCGCGCGCGGCGTAGCGTCAGGCGGACACTGCGGCGAGGCTCACGGGGCCTCGGGCTCGAACCTGTACCCCATGCGCGCCGCGGTGAGGAAGTAGCGCGGCTCGCTCGGGACCGGCTCGAGCTTGCGGCGCAGCTGGCCCACGTACACGCGCAGGTAGTGCGTCTCCGTCTCGTACTTGGGCCCCCAGACCGCCTGCAAGAGCTGGCGTTGCGTCACGAGACGCCCGGCGTTGCGTACGAGGACCTCGAGGATGTGCCACTCCGTGGCCGTGAGTCGCACCTCCTCGCCGGCGCGCGTCACCCGCCGGGCGGCCAGGTCGATCGTGAAGTCCGGGGTCTCGATCAGCACCGGCTCGTCGGCGGGAGTCACGCGGCGGAGCGCGGCGCGCATGCGCGCGAGGAGTTCGTCCATCCCGAACGGCTTGGTGACGTAGTCGTCGGCTCCGGCGTCGAGCGCGGCGACCTTGTCGGCCTCACGGTCGCGCACCGAGAGCACGATGATCGGCACCGACGTCCATCCCCGCAACCCCTCGATCACCTCGATGCCGTCGATGCCGGGCAGGCCGAGGTCGAGCACGACGACGTCGGGGTGATCGCGAGCCGCGAGCCGCAGGGCGGACTCTCCGTCGGCCGCGACGTCCACCTCGTAGCCGCGCGCGCGCAGGTTGATGCGCAGCGCGCGCAGGATCTGCGGTTCGTCGTCGACGACCAGGACGCGCGTCACTTCATGACCTTCAGGTGCACCACGATGGTCAGCCCCCCTCCCGGCGTGTCGTCCGCCTCGATCGTGCCCCCCATCGCTTCCACGAAGCCCTTGGCGATGGCCAGCCCAAGTCCTGCGCCCTCGTGCCTGCGGGTGTCGCCGACCCTCCGGAACGGCAGGAAGATGGTCTCCCGCTCCTGCAGTGGGACGCCGGGGCCCCGGTCGGCGACCCGCACGTCGACGCCATCGGGCACCACACCGGCGCTCACGAGCACGGGCTCGCCGCGCGAGTAGGTGACGGCGTTGGCGACGATGTTGGCCAGCGCCCGCTCCAGCAGCGCCTCGTCGCCGACCACCGGCGGCAGGTCCTCGGGGAGATCCAGGACTACCTCGGTGCTCCCGGCGCCGACGCTCGCCATCGCCTCGGCGAGCACCTCGTCGAGGATGATGACCTCCTCCTGTACCTCAAGCGCTCCGGCCTGCAGGCGGCTCATGTCCAGGAGGCTGCCGACCAGCCGGTTCAGCCGGTCGGTCTCCTCGTCGATCGTCGTCAGCAGCTCGCGCTCCGCCTCCGGCGTCCAGTCCACGTCGTCCTGGAGCAGGCTCGTCGCCGAGGCCTTGATGGCCGAAAGCGGCGTGCGCAGGTCGTGGGAGACGCTCGAGAGGATGCTTGCGCGGAGCTCGTTGACCGCCGCGAGCCCTTCGGCGCTGGCCACCTCCGCCTCCAGCTCCTCGTGCTCGACGGATGCCGCCAGCTCCCTGGCAAAGGCCTCCAGCATGCGCACGTCCTCGGTCCGGCGAGGCGCCGGAGACGACGCGACCAGCACGTGCCCCGCGTCGACCTCGACGACGAGCTCCGCGGTATCCAGCGAAGGCGGCGCGGAGCCGCTCGCTGCCTCCACCGTCCACTCGTGGTCGTCGCGGTGGAGCAGCGCCGCGCTCTCGAAGCCGAAGGAGCGGCGCAGCCCCTCGAGCACCGCCTCCATGCTCGAGGATCCCGCGAGGCGCATCAGCGTCTCCGCCTTGGCGCGGGCGCGCGTCGCCTGGGCAGCCCTCCGGGCGGCCAGCGCGACGAAGAAGCTCATCGCAACGGCCACCGCCAGGAAGACCAGGAGCGCAAGGACGTCCTCCGGGTCGCCGATCGTCCACGTGTACAGCGGCGGCGTCAGGTACCAATTGACGAGCAGGAATCCGCCGAGCGCGGCCAGGAGGGCGGGCCAGAGGCCTCCCAGGGCGGAGACCGCGACCACGAGCAGCAGGAACAGGAGGAGTGCGCCGGATGGGGACACCTGGTCGCGCGCGTGCGTCAGGGCCCAGGCGAGAAGGGGCGCGCCGACCACCGCGAGCACGAAGCCCAGCGCCACGCGCCGGCGCGGCAGCGCGCGCGGAGCGCGCAGTCGCTGCGAGCGCGCCGCCTCCGGCTCGGCGTCGGCCTGGCGGCCGATCACGTGGACGTCGAGGCCCACACCCGAGAGCCTGATCACCGTCCTGACCACCGAGCCGTGCAGAAGCAGGCTCAAAGGAGAACGCTCCGACGCTCCGACCACGACCTGCGTCGCGTTGAGAGCTCGCGCCGTGTCGACCAGTGCCTCGCCGACGTCGGCGCCCGAGACCTCGCGGTAAGCGCCGCCGAGTCGCTCCACCAGGCGTCCCTGTTGCTCCAGACGACCGGCCGACTGCGTCGCCAGGCCGGTCTGCGGGCGCACGTGCACCGCGATCAGCTCGGCGTTGAGGCGCTGTGCCATGCGCGCGGCGCGGCGTACCAGCCGGTCGCCGTCGGCGGAGCCGGACAGGGCGACCATCACGCGCTCGCGCGTCTCCCAGGTCTCGGAGATCCCGTGACGGGCCCGGTACTCTTCGAGGCCTTCTTCGACCCTGTCGGCGATCCAGAGGAGCGCCAGTTCCCTGAGCGCGGACAGGTTGCCCGCGCGGAAGTAGTTGCCAAGCGCGGCGTCGATGCGCTCGGCGGGGTAGATGTCGCCGCGCGCGAGCCGCGCGCGGACCGTCTCCACGGCGAGGTCGACCAGCTGCAGCTGGTCCGCTCGCCGCACCTTTTCGTCCGGGATCGTCTCGCGCTGCACGACCCCGGTGATCTGCTCCACCACGTCGTTCAGCGACTCGAGGTGCTGGATGTTGAGGGTGGAGATGACGCTGATCCCGGCGTCGAGCAGTTCCTCCACATCCTGCCAGCGCTTCTGGTTGCGACTGCCCGGGACGTTGGTGTGAGCGAGCTCGTCCACCAGCGCCAGCTGAGGCCGGCGGGCCAGGACGGCGTCGATGTCCATCTCCTCGAAGACGGCCTCTCGGTACGCGACGGGCGCCCGCGGGACGACCTCCAGATCGCCGACCTGCTCCGAGGTGCGCTGCCGGCCGTGCGATTCGACGAAGCCCACGACGACGTCTTCGCCGCGCGTCTGGCGCCGGCGACCCTCGTTGAGCATCGCGTACGTCTTGCCGACGCCGGGAGCGGCGCCGAGGTAGATGCGCAGCGTGCCGCGGCTCATGCCGCCCTCCACTAGCGGCGCTCGTCGAGCGCCAGGTTGAGCTCGAGGACGTTCACGCCGGGGTCGCCGAAGATACCGAGCGGCCGCCCCTCAGTCGCCTCGTCGACCAAGCCTAGCACGCGGGTCAGCGACACACCGCGAGCCTCCGCCACACGCCGAGCCTGAAGGCGGGCGTCGGCCGGCGAGATGTGCGGGTCCAGACCGGAGCCCGAGCTGGTGATCGCTTCGACCGGGACGCGCTCGCCGGCGCCGAGGCCGTTCTCCTCCCGGTACTCCTCCTTGCGCTGCGCCACGGCGTCGAGGAGTCCCGGATCGCTCGGCCCCAGGTTGGACGGGGCACTGGCCATCGCGTCGTAGCCGTCGCCGGCCGCAGACGGGCGTGGGTGGAAGTAGCCGGGACCCTCGAACGCCTGGCCGATGAGCGAAGAGCCAACGGGCGCGCCGTCGCGCACGACCAGCGAGCCGTCGGCCTTCGACCCGAACGCGACCTGCGCGATGCCGGTCACGACGAGCGGATACACCACCCCCACGAGGACCGAGAAGACGGCGAACACCACGATGGCGGTGGGGAGCTGGCGCCGCATCACACGACTCCGAAGGCCGAGAGGACGACGTCGATGACTTTGATGCCGACGAAGGGCGCCACGATGCCGCCGAGCCCATAGACGAGCAGGTTGCGCTGCAGTGCGCTCGCGGCCGACACGGCGCGGAACCTGACCCCGCGCAGGGCGAGGGGGATCAGGGCGACGATGACGAGTGCATTGAAGATGACGGCGCTCAGGATCGCCGACTGCGGGGTGGAGAGGTCCATGACGTTGAGAGCGTCGAGCACCGGGAACGCGCCGGCGAACATGGCCGGAATGATGGCGAAGTACTTGGCGACGTCGTTGGCGATCGAGAAGGTCGTGAGCGAGCCGCGCGTGATGAGCAACTGCTTGCCGATCTCCACGATCTCTATGAGCTTGGTGGGGTTGGAGTCCAGGTCGACCATGTTGCCGGCCTCGCGCGCGGCCTGCGTGCCGGTGTTCATCGCCACGCCGACGTCGGCCTGGGCCAGGGCCGGCGCGTCGTTGGTGCCGTCGCCGGTCATGGCGACCAGCGCGCCGCCGGCCTGCTCTCTGCGGATGAGCGCCATCTTGTCCTCGGGCGTCGCCTCAGCGAGGAAGTCGTCGACGCCCGCCTCCTCCGCGATGGCCTGGGCGGTCCTGGGATTGTCGCCGGTGATCATGACCGTGCGGATGCCCATGCGCCGGAGCTCGTCGAAGCGTTCGCGCATACCGTCCTTGACGACGTCCTTGAGCCGGATCACGCCGAGGGCGCAGCCGTTCTCGGTGACGACCAGCGGCGTCCCGCCGGCGGCGGCGACGCCGTCCACGAGCTCGTCGAGCTCGCGGGGCGGCTCCTGCCCGCCGTCGGCGAGAAGCCGCCGAACGGCCTCCGCCGCGCCCTTGCGGATCGAGCGGCCGTCGATGTCGACGCCGCTGATGCGCGTCTGCGCGGTGAAGGGGATGAGCGTCGCGCCCGAGAGCTCGCGCTCGCGCAGGTTGAAGCGCTCCTTGGCGAGGACCACGATGGAGCGGCCCTCCGGCGTCTCGTCCGCCAGGCTGGAGAGCTGCGCCGCGTCGGCAAGCTCCAGCTCGGTCACGCCCGGCAGCGGCAGGAACTCCGCCGCCTGGCGGTTGCCGAGCGTGATCGTGCCGGTCTTGTCGAGCAGCAGCGTTGAGCAGTCGCCGGCCGCCTCAACGGCGCGACCGGAACGCGCCAGAACGTTGTGCTGCACCAGGCGGTCCATGCCGGCGATGCCGATGGCCGAGAGCAGCGCGCCGATCGTGGTGGGGATGAGGCATACGAGCAGCGCCGCGAGGACGATGACGTCCTGGCGTGCCCCCGAGTACACGGCAAACGGCTGCAGGGTGGCCACGGCGATCAGGAAGATGACGGTGAGGCCCGCCAGGAGGATGTCGAGCGCGATCTCGTTGGGCGTCTTCTGGCGCGAGGACCCCTCGACCAGCGCGATCATGCGGTCGAGAAAGCTCGCGCCAGGCTCCTGCGTCACGCGCACGACGATCTGGTCCGAGAGCACGCGAGTGCCGCCGGTGACCGCGGAGCGGTCGCCGCCCGACTCGCGGATCACGGGAGCCGACTCACCGGTGATCGCCGACTCGTCGACGGTGGCGATGCCCTCGATGACCTCTCCGTCGGCCGGGATGAGCTCTCCGGCCGCGACGACGACCACGTCACCAAGCGCAAGGCCACTGGACGGCACGTCCTCGAGGCCGCCGTCCTCGCCGCGACGGTGCGCTGTCGTCTCCGATCGGGTACGGCGAAGCGACTCGGCCTGGGCCTTGCCCCGGCCCTCGGCCATCGCCTCCGCAAAGTTCGCGAACAGCACCGTGAACCACAGCCATGCGGCGATCGACCAGGCGAACACGCTCGGCTCGAGAACGGCGAGCGCCGTGACGAGGACGCTGGTCACCTCGACCACGAACATCACGGGGTTGCGCGCCATGCGGCGGGGATCCAGCTTGATCGCCGCATCCTGCGCGGCCCGGCGCATCAGCCTGCGATCGACCATGGAGGTCTTGCGGGTCACAGCGCCAGCTGCTCCACGATCGGCCCGAGCGCCAGCACCGGGAAGTAGGTCAGCCCGACGACGATGACGATCACCGCGAGCAGCATGACCACGAACAGCGGGTTGTGCGTAGGGAGGGTCCCGGCGCTGGGGGGCACCGTCTTCTTGCGCGCCAGCGAACCGGCGATGGCCAGCGCCGGGACGATCAGAAAGAACCTGCCGGCGAGCATCGCGAGCGCGCCGGTCGTGTTGTACCAGTCGGTGTTGCCGGTGAGCCCGCCGAAGGCGGATCCGTTGTTGTTGGCCTGAGAGGCGAACGCGTAGACGACCTCGGTCAGCCCGTGCGGGCCGGGGTTGAGGATGGACTCCCTGGCGGGCCCGAGCACCACCGACACCCCACTGAACACGAGCACGGCGACGGGCACCACCAGGATGTACAGGACGACGAGCTTCATCTCCGCCGCCTGGACCTTCTTCCCCAGGTACTCGGGCGTGCGCCCGACCATGAGGCCGGAGATGAACACGGCCAGCAGCACGAAGACCAGCATGCCATACAGGCCGGCCCCCACGCCGCCCGGCGAGACCTCGCCGAGCAGGATGTTGACGAGCGGCACGGCGCCCCCTCCGGGCGTGAAGCTGTCGTGCGAGGAGATGACCGCGCCCGTCGACGTGCCGGTGGTGGAGGCCGCGAACAAGGCCGAGGTCGCGGCCCCGAAGCGCACCTCCTTGCCCTCCATGTTGGCGGCTCCCACCTCCACGCGGGGGTTACCCTGCACCTCGAAGGAGGTCGCTGTGGCGACGGACCCCGCCCAGAGCACGAACATCGCGACGAAGATCGCCCAGCCCTGACGCTGGTCCTTGACGAGCCGCCCGAAGGCAAAGGTCAGGGCGAAGGGGATCAGCAGCAGCGCGAAGATCTCGAGGAGGTTGGTGAGACCCGTCGGGTTCTCGAACGGATGGGCCGAGTTCGCGTTGACGACGCCGCCGCCGTTCGTCCCCAGTTCCTTGATGGACTCCTGACTGGCGATCGGGCCCCGGTAGATGGTCTGCGTCGCGCCCTCCACGGTGGCCACGTCGACCGGGCCCTGGAGCGTCTGCACGGCGCCGAGGGCGACGAGGGCCAGCGCGAGGACCAGTGCCAGCGGAAGCAGGACGCGGGTCACGCCACGCGTCAGGTCGACCCAGAAGTTGCCGATGGTCCCGGCCCGCTCTCGCGTGAAGCCGCGGATCAGGGCCACGGCGACCGCCATCCCGACCGCGGCCGACACGAAGTTCTGCACGGTGAGCCCAGCCATCTGGACGAGGTGGCTCATCGTGGCCTCGCCGGCGTAGTTCTGGAAATCCGTATTGCTGACGAAGCTCGCTGCGGTATGGAAGGCGAGAAACGGCGGCGTCGACTCGACCGACGTCGGGTTGAGCGGCAGCCCGCCCTGCAGGCGCTGCAGGGCGTACAGGCCGAGCACGGAGACCAGGCTGAAGGCGATGACCGAGCGCGCGTAGACGGTCCACGGCTGCTCGTTCTCCGGGTCGATGCGGGCCGCGCGGTAGACGAGGCGCTCAAGCGGCAGGAATGCGCGGTCGCCAGGTGCGCCGGCGCCCGCGTAGACCTTGGCCAGGTACGGCCCGAGCAGCCGGGTCCCGAGCAGCAGGAGCCCGACGAGGGCGGCGGCCTGGAGCCATGCCGACGTGGTCATCGCGCGTACCGAGCCCGACCGCTCACTGCAGGTCCTCCGGCGCGAT
Source organism: Thermoleophilia bacterium (assembly GCA_036277455.1). GTDB lineage: Bacteria > Actinomycetota > Thermoleophilia > UBA2241 > UBA2241 > CAIXSE01. The sequence continues at coordinate 5,479 of DASUMX010000078.1, read as the reverse complement.
CAGCGCCCAGGTGAGGTAGGCCAGGAGCGCCGCGATGATGACGAAGAAGACGACGTCGGCGGCGGTCATTGCCCGTCCTCCCGATGCTCGTCGCTGCCGCGCTCGAGGATCCGGGTGCAGCCGCGGACGAAGAGGTCGGCGGCGGCGAAGAAGGCGATGGCAAGCGCCATGAGGAGTACGTCGATCATCGCTCGACGGTACCCCTCGGCAAGGTCCGTGGACGGCTTCCTTACACAATCTGTACGCGGAGGCAGCCGCTCTCTACGGAGGCTTGACGAGTGATCGGCCGGACGAGCGGCAACGGGGTCCTTCCGCGACCCCTACGGGTCGGCGACCCCTTCGCTCGCCCCGCGGACGCGGCACAGCCGGCGCGAAGGCGCCGGGATGCCTCAGACCGCTTCGGGGACGCCGCTGGGCACGAGGAGCAGCGGGCAGGGCGCCGTGACGAGGAGCTCCTTGATGACGGCGCCGTGGCCGCTCTCGAAGCTCCCGTTCCAGGAGAGCACGATGAGCTCCGCGCCGTTCTTGCCGGCCTCCTCCGCGATGATCTCCGCCGGGACGCCTACGCGCACCGCGACCCGGTGCCGGCCGCCCTCCGGGCACTGCGAGAAGCGCATCGTGAACTCGTCCTGCCAGGCGCTCCACTCGTAGTGCTCCTGGTCGGTCATGCGCGGCGCCGGCAGGCTGCCCGTCTCGGCCGGCGTTTCGCCGCCGGTCACCACGTGGAGCATGACGATCTCCCGACCGCGGGCGCAGAGTGCGTCGTCGGCGGCGCGCATGGCGGCCGACGACGACGGGCTGCCCTCCAGCGGCACGTACAGGCGCTTGAGGCCGGCGACGGGACGCATGCCCGGCCGCACGAGCAGCACGGGAGCGACGTGGCTGTTCAGCAGCGCCTCCGCCACGTGGCCGATGCCCGCCGCCGGCCCGGGGGCGCACGAGCAACTCAGGCCGAAGGCGAACGCGTCGACCTCGCTGCCGCCGCCGACGAGCCGCGTGAGCGACTCCACCGGATCGCCGTCGATGGCGCTCAGCTCGAGCCCCTCGAGGTCTGCGCTGCCCGGCTCGGGAACGTCCGGCTCGCGCACGTGCACCGCGCGGATCTCCCAGCGGGCCGCGGCCGCGAGAGCGCGCGCCGAGGCGATCAACTCCCGGTCGGCCTGGGCGTCTGCTACGGCTACGAGAAGCGTCATCCGGCCTCCACCTGCCAGGGTCCCCCACCACGTCGCCGGAGCCGGTGGCGTCCGGGAGGGAACTCCCGTTCCACGCCGTCCAGCTGAAGGGTGACCGGTGCGTTCTCCACCGTTATACCCACGTCCACTCCGTCCTTCCGGGCGCGGAGGTCAAGGCTGAGCCGGGCGCCACGGAAGCGCAGGGGCATGCGCACCCGCTTCCAGGCCTCGGGCAGCTGCGGGTCCAGGCGCAGCGCCTCGCCGCGGCGCATGATGCCGCAGAAGCCCATGACGGCCGCCTGCCACAGGCCGCCCATGGTGGCCATGTGCAGGCCGGCGGCCGCGTTGCCCATGTTGTCGGCGAGGTCGATCGCCGCCGCCATCTTGAAGTACTCCGTCGCCTCGGGGATGTCGTGCAGCCTCGCGGCGACCGCCGCGTGGATGCCCGGGCTGAGCGAGCTGCCGTGGCAGGTGATGGGCTCGTAGTAGTCGTAGTTGGCGCGGGTGGTCGCCTCGTCGATCTCATCGGCGAGCACGTGGCAGAGCATCACCACATCCGCCTGCTTGACCACCTTGCTGACCAGCGTGACGTCGCGGCCGAGCAGCAGGTCGGCGGCCATCGGCCGCGGCCGGAGCTTCTCGATCGGCACGTCGGCCATGTCGTAGAACCCGGCGAACTGCTCGTAGAGCAGTGTCTCCGGGTCGAACCCGGTCACGTAACCGTCCAGCACCCTGCGCCAGGTGGAGAGCTCCGAGCCCGTCGTGCCCAGCCGCTTCTTGAGCTCCACGGCGCGGTCCCGGTCGACGCCCTCCAGCCAGGCGAGCGCCTCCAGCGCGCGCTTGATGTTCCAGCGCGCGAGCACGTTGGTGTAGGCGTTGTCGTCCACGCCCTCGTGATACTCGTCGGGGCCCACGACGACGCGCACGTGATACCGGCCCTGCCGGTCGCTCGCGGCGCGCGACACCCAGAACCGGGCAGTCTCCAGCAGCATCTCGACGCCCATGCTCGCCATGAACGCGTCGTCGCCGGTCGCCTTCCAGTACTCCCACACCGCCCAGGCCACGTCCGCCGAGATGTGATGCTCCATGAGGCCCGAGAGGATGGGGACCTGCTCGCCGCTCGGCCCGTAGCCGTAGGGCGGCGTCGTCTCGACGCCCTTGTCGGCGGACTCCCACGGGTAGAGCGCGCCGCGAAAGCCCATGCGCGCCGCCTTCTCCCGTGCCCCCGCCAGGTTGCGGTACCGGTACTTGAGCATGGTCAGGGCCGTCTCGGGCTGCGTGTAGATGAAGAACGGCAGCACGAAGATCTCCGTGTCCCAGAACACATGCAGGAAGTAGGACATCCCGCCGAGGCCGCGGGCGCCGATGGAGACCGTGTCCTTGCCGGGGTGCGCGGTGCTGATCATGTGGTAGATGGCGAAGCGCAAGGCGTGCTGGTCCTCGGCGTCGCCGTCGACGCGCAGGTCGGCGGCGTCCCAGGCGGCGTCCCACGCCGCCTGGTGCCGCCGCAGCAGCTCGTCGTAGCCCGTGCGCCGGGCGCGCTCGAGGGCGCGGCGCGCGACGTCGGCCGACGGGACCTTGGTACGCGCTGAGACGATCGACGCGAGCCGGTCCACCGTCGCCGGATCGCCGGGCTCGAGGCGCCCGCCGATCACGTCGCGCGCCTGCTGTGGCGTGCGCGCGACGGGCGAGCCGGGCGCCGGATTGGTGGTGACGGCGAGCACGTGGCCGCCGCCGTTGCGCCCGCGCGTCCTCGCGATCATCCCGGGCGGGTCGTCGAGGATCTCGAACGCCGTCTCCCTGGTCGGGCCGCCGGCGTGGGTCACGCCGATGGCGCTCTGCCACACGATCGCTCCGGAGAAGTCCTCGGGCGTGGCCTCCGCCCGCAGCGCCATCAGCTGGCGGTCCGCCAGCGAGGCGAACCGGGCGGTGCGCACGCGCACCGTGCGTCCGCTCCGCAGCCGCTGGCGCCAGGTCCGGTACACGACCCCGTGGCGCAGGTCGAGGACTCTCTCGTGGTCGATGATCTCGCCGTTGGAGAGCGTCATCGCGCTGCCGGCCACCATGAGCCTGAGGCCGGTCCAGTCCGGCGCCGGGACCGGCTGGCGGAACGGCGGGTCGCCGGTCCCGTCCCCGTAGACGCCGGCGACGAAGGTGGCCGGCGTCGAGATGGCCGAGCCCTCTTCGAGGGCGCCACGGGTGCCCGTCTCGCCGTTGGCGACCGTGAGCCACGTCTCGACCTCGCGCTCGCGGAAGGGGTCGAAGCCCTTGACCTCGAACCGCCAGGCCGGGTCGCCGGTCGGCTCGGGGAAGCTCCGTTGTGCGACGATCTCCCACATCGCGAGCTGATCGTGCAGGATGTCGAGGAACGAGACCGGGCCGCCGCCGGCGTGCAGCACCTGCGGCGGCACGCCGAAGGCCTCGGCTCCGACGCTGACGTAGACCGCGCGGCGGAGCTCCGGAATGAGCATCGCCGAGTCCGTTCCCTGGCCGTCGGCGACGGGACCGAAGGTGTCGCCAAGCACCAGCAGGTCCTGCGGCTGCCGGCCACGGCCGGCGACGAGGGCGCGCGACACGGCGTGCATCGCGTCGCCCTTGCCGGTCAGGCCGATGTCGATGTGGCGCACGTCGCTGGTGACGGCCGGCTCGGGGAGACCGGCGTCGCGGCCCAGCTGGCGCGCGATCTCCATGCACTCCTTGAGACCGCCGGCGAAGCCGGCGTCGCGCAGCCGCGCCTCGACCTGCCGCTGCAGCTCCTCGACCTCCGCGCCCGGCGGCTCCGGCCAGTCCGGGATCAGATCGACCGAACGCCGGTTCAGGTGATGCCGCACGAGCTCGACGTGGAGCCCGGCGGCCGCCAGGCGGTCGCGAAGCGCCTCCGCGATCCCGACGAGCAGCTCCTTCTCCAGCGGCGTCGACTGCCGCCGCTCGAGCAGACGCGGGCCCGCCGGGCCCACCACGTAGACCTCGGAGCCGCGCGAGAGATAGAGGAACAGGCGGCCCTCGACGCCCGGGCGAGCGCGCAGTTGCTCGTCGACCTCCGTGACGTGCGCGCTGCTGATGACGGCGATGTCGACGCCGAGCGCCGTCAGCCGCTCCACGCGGCTGCGCACTGCGGAGGCGTCGGCTTCACGCCGCGCCACGGCGGTGCCGTCCCACGCGAAGCAGATCACCGGGAACCGGCGGGCGAGCGCGCGCTCGAGTCTCGGCTCGTGCGTGCGCGCGCGCACTCGTCTGGTGTTGTCGCCCCCGGTCGGCATCGTCCTCCCATCCTGCCCCATGTGCGCCGTTCCTGCACGGGACGGTACACTGGTCCTTCCTGTCACCACCGCTCCGAGGTGAGCCTATGTCATCCTTCGACGTCGCTTACGTCCGCAGCCAGTTCCCCGCCCTCAAGCGGATGGTCGACGGACAGCCGGCAGCTTACCTCGACGGCCCCGGAGGAACGCAGACGCCGCAGCGCGTCGTCGACGCCGTCGTCGACTACCTCGTCAACCACAACTGCAACATCCACGGATCCTTCGCGACCTCTGAGGAGACGGACGCCGTGGTGCAGTCCGCGCACGAGGCCGGCGCCGACCTCCTCGGCTGCCACTGGGAGGAAGTGAGCTTCGGCGCCAACATGACCACGCTCGGGCAGCTGCTCAGCGATGCCGTCGCGCGGGACATCCGGCCCGGGGACGAGGTGCTCGTCACCCAGCTCGACCACGAGGCCAACCGCGGCCCGTGGCTGCGGCTGGCCGAGCGCGGGGCCGTCGTGCGAGAGGTCCCGGTGGACCTCGAGACCTGCACCCTCGACTGGGACGCGTTCGAGAAGCTGGTGGAGCCGGGCAAGACCCGCGTGCTCGCGATCGGCCACGCCTCGAACGCTGTCGGCACCGTGAACGACGTCGCGCGCGCGGCGGCGCTGGCCCGCGAGGCCGGCGCGCTCAGCGTCGTCGACTCCGTGCACTACGCGTTGCACGGGCCGATCGACGTCAGGGCGATCGGCTGCGACTTCCTGCTCTGCTCGGCCTACAAGTTCTTCGGCCCTCACGTGGGCCTGATGTACGCACGCCGCCAGACCACGGAGGCGCTGGAGCCGGTCCGCTTGAGCACGCAGGAGCCCGACCCGCCGTACGTGTGGGAGACCGGCACGCTGAACCATGAGGGGATGGCGGGGACGACGGCGGCGATCGACTTCATCGCCGACCTCGGCGAGCGGCACGTGGCGATGGTGGAGGACCGCCTCCCCGCCGGCCTGCAGGGCCGGCGCAGGGCGGTCGTCGCCGGCATGCTGGCCGGCGAGGCCTACGAGCAGCCGCTCG
>DASUMX010000077.1:0-6374 GCA_036277455.1 Thermoleophilia bacterium | reverse complement strand
ATCGTCAACGGCTGACCAGTGCAGCCCGGGACCATGCGCCGGGTCGTCAAAGCGGGGCCGGGGCGGTCGCGACAGCCCCGGCCCCCCGCCTTGCGTGGCCCGGCCTCAGGTCAGGCAGTTGCCGTCGACGCACTCGTCACGGCGGACCACCGTCGACGACCGGCCGGGGTACCAGGAGCCCAACGCCGACCAGAAGATCAGCGAGAGGACGAGGCCGACGACGCCCACGATGATGAGGATCAGGCCGATGGTCTGGATGCTGATGCCCGATACGGTCGCGGTGACGGCATAGCGCAGTATCGCGCCGAGGGCGATCAGGAAGATGCTGGTGCCGATGCCCATTGAAGGACCTCCGAGATCGGCGTGGATGAGCACGTGTGACGTATGTGCTCTTCCCGGCGCCCCGGCGGCAAAACGCACTCCCGGTGACGCTGGGAAGGCGGCAGGGCCGTGGGGGACGGGGATCTCCTCGCGCGGAGCGCCCCGTCCCCCACCGTCACTGTCCACATGACCCGTCCGCGTCAGGCAGCCCGCGTCTCGCTGCTCTCGCCGGACACCCGCTCGCGGACGTCGTGCACCACCGCGTTCGCTCGCGACGTGCCCTGCTCGACCGCCTGCGTGATCTGGCGCCGCGTCCGCGGCCACGCCACGGCGATGCCGACGCCGACGGCCGTGATGATCAGCCCGGCGCCGACGAACAACCGGCGCAGCGTGCGCCGCGGGCGGAAGTCGCCGCTGAGGTGGCCGGCGCCGCTCTGCGCGGACTCCACCATGCGGCGTACGTCGCCGCGGAGCCGCTTGTCCGAGCGCACGCGGGTCATGATGTTGTTGGCCGAGCGGATGAAGTCGGCGACGTCGTCGCGCAACTCCTCGTCGCCGGCGAGGCGCCGCACGTAGGGAGCCGTGACCGCCGCCGCCCCGCCTACCTTGCCGATCGTCCGTAGTCTGCTCGTGGAAGCCATGGTGAGCCACCGTCCTCTCGTGAGGTCGGGTTGCAGATACTCGGGATGTTCCCGCTCGGCCGCGGCATTGACTGTAATGCGTCGCCTCGAGGGGTGGACGCGCGGCTCCGGCGCAGGTAAGAACGACACTGACAATCGGCACCCGAGGAGGCCCGCGTGGATTCGTTCTCCGTGCTCATCGGCGGCAAGGCCGGCGACGGGATCACCCAGGCCGGCTCCATGATCGCGCATCTGCTCAACGAGCTCGGCTACCGGCTCCGCACGTACGTGGACTCGCCGTCGCTGATCCGTGGCGGTCACAACTTCGTCATCGTGCGCGCGCATCGCGGCCGCATCGCGGCGCACCGTGACCACATCAACGTCATGATCGCGCTCACCCCGGACACGCTGGAACGACACGAATGGCGCCTCAAGCCGCGGCCGATCACGGTGTTCGACAACCAGACGATCGACCCGACGAGCCTGCCCAGCGTGGCGCACCCCGTGCGCACGGGGATCCCGGTGAAGACGATCCTCGAGCAGGAGCAGGCGCCGAGCGTGATGCGCAACAGCGCCATCCTCGGCGCCTTCTGCAAGGCGATGGCGATCCCCTGGGAGACGCTGGAGGACGTCATCCGGCGCTACCAGCCCAAACAGACGGAGCTCAACCTGCGCGTCGCGCGCCGGGGCTTCGACCTTGCCACCGAGAAGCTGCTCATCCACCTGCCCGGCGGCGGGCCGCGACCGGTGATGACCGGCCTGGAGGCGACCGGCCTGGGCCTCATCCGCGGCGGCCTCAGGGCGTACGCCGGCTACCCGATGACGCCGGCGAGCGGCCTGCTGCACTTCCTGGCGCGGGAGGCGCCGCGCTTCGAGCTCAAGGTGGTGCAGCCGGAGGGCGAGATCGCCGCCGTCATGATGGCGCTGGGGCACGCGTACGCGGGCGAACGGGCCGCCGTGGGCACCTCCGGCGGCGGCTTCGCCCTCATGGTCGAGGGCCTCAGCCTGGCCGGTCAGGCCGAGCTGCCCATCGTCTTCGTGCTCGGGCAGCGCCCCGGCCCGGCGACCGGCCTGCCGACGTACACGGCCCAGGGCGACCTGCACTTCGCCATGAGCGCCGGGCACGGCGAGTTCCCTCGCCTCATCGTCGCTCCCGCCGACGTGGAGCAGGCCTACGCCTGGAGCACGTTCGCGATGGACGCGGCCTGGAAGTACCAGATGCCGGCCATCGTGCTGGGGGACCGGACGCTGAACGACGATGCGCAGAGCTTCGACAGGGACGCCGTCCCCGACCTGCCGCGGCTGGAGCCGCGGCTCTGGGACGGCGTCCCGCAACGGAGCGCCGACGACGTCCCCGTCGCCGCCGGCGCCGGCACGGGTGCGGCGCGCGAGAGAGGCGGCGTGGCCGCCGGCGCCCCGCCGCCCGGGGACGAAGGCCTCGCCTACAAGCGCTACCTGTTCGCCGAGGACGGTATCTCTCCGCTCGCCTTCCCCGGTCGCGAGGGCGCCGTGGTCAAAGTCAACAGCTACACGCACGACGAGTTCGGCATCACGACGGAGGACCCCGAGCTCACGGTGCGCATGCAGGACAAGTGGAACGCCAAGGGCTTCGCGCTGGCGGAGGAGCTGGACGGCATCCAGCAGGTGTACGTGTACGGCGATCCGGACGCGAAGGAGACGCTGGTGACCTGGGGCTCGCCCACGGGCGCGGCCCGCGAGGTCGGCGAGCTCGCGGGCATCCGGGTCGTCCAGCCGGTCGTGCTCTGGCCGTTCCCGGACAGGCAGATGGCGGAGGCTCTCGAGGGCACGGAGACGCTGGCCGTGGCCGAGGGCAACTCCCGCGGCCAGCTCGCCCGGCTGCTCGAGCAGCGCGGGTTCCACATCGACGGCCGCCTGCTGCGCTACGACGGGCGGCCGTGGGGCGTCGGCGAGCTCCGGCGCCAGGCCGAGGAGGTGCTGGCATGAGCGCCGCGGAGAAGCGGGCGCAGGCCACGCCGCAGGCCCCTCGCCTCGCGACCTACGCGAAGAACACCTGGTGCCCCGGCTGCGGCAACTTCGCGGTGCTCAGCGCGATCAGGCCCGTGTTCCAGCAGCTCATCGCCTCGGGCACGCGGCCGGAGGACATCGTGCTGGTCAGCGACATCGGCTGCAACAGCAAGATCATGGACTACATCGGCGTGAACAGCTTCGACTCCCTGCACGGCCGCTCGATCCCGACCGCGGTCGGCGTCAAGCTCGCGAACCCGGACCTCACCGTCGTCGTGCACGCCGGCGACGGCGCGACGTTCGCGGAGGGGCTCGAGCACACGCTGTTCGCCGCCAAGCGCAACGTCGACCTCACGCTCATCGTCCACGACAACGGCGTGTACGGGCTCACGATCGGCCAGGCCGGTCCCGAGACCCCGGCCGGGTACCGGGGACGGTCGACTCCCTACGGCCACGTCGAGGACCCGTTCAACCCCCTCGAGCTGCTGTACGCAGCTGGGGCGACCTACCTGGCGCGTGGGTACTCGCACGGCAAGGAACTGCTCAAGCGCTTGTACGCGGAGGCCATCGCGCACCGCGGCTTCAGCGTCGTGGACACGCTGCAGGTCTGCGTCACGTTCCGCGACATGTACGCCTCCTACAACGAGCGCGTGTACGAGCTCGAGGGCCACGACCCGCGCGACGAGGAGCAGGCGCGGGCCAAGATCCTGGAGTGGGACTACCGCTCGGAGGGGCCGGTCGCGCTGGGCACGTTCAGCGTGCGGGACCGGGCGGTCTTCGGGGATCAGTTCCTGGAGTACGGCACGCGGTCGCTGGACACGGACGCGGCGCTGGAGGAGACGTTCGCGGACCTCACGTAGCCGTCCTCGCCCTCACTCCTGGGCGAGACGGTGCAGCTGGTCGAAGCTGAGGATCTCGATGAGCTTGTGGTCGCCGCTCATGCGGATGACCTGCGCGCGCTTGAAGCGGTCGAACGTGCGGCTGAGCGTCTCCGGCACGGTGCCCAGACGCGCCGCCAGCTCGCGCTTGCTGACCGGCAACCGGATGACGCGCGGCACGTCGCGAGGGCCCTCGTCGCCGCCGGCGCGCGCCGGCTCGAGCTGCTCGTCGGCGCGCGCCAGCAGGTACCTGGCGAGGCGCGCGGGCACGGGCAGCAGCAGCTCCTCCACGCGCCGGTTGAGCAGACCGAGGAGGTGCGCCATCGCCGCGAGCAGGTTCACGGCGAGCTGCGGCTCGGCGAGCAGGAGCGCCAGCGTCTGCTCCTTGTCGAACCGGTAGACCAAGCACTCCGTCAGCGTCTCCGTGTTCGACGGATAGACCTCGTGGAAGAGCGCCGCCTCGGCGAAGGTCTGGCCGGGATCGACGTGGCGCACCGTCGCCGTGCGCCCGTCCCTGAGCAGCTTGAAGACCTTGAGCCTGCCCTCGGCGAGCAGGTAGAAGGCGGTGGCCGCGTCGCCCTGGAGGAAGAGCGTCTCGTCCGCGGCGAGCCGGCGCGGCTGCGCCACGCCGGCCAGCCTCTGCAGCTGGCCTTCGTCCAGGCGGGTGAAGAGCGCGGCGGCGCGCAGGTCGCCGAGGGTGCGGTCGTCGGTGCTCATGGCGGAAGTATAGCCGCGCGTTCCCGTGGCGAGGATGTCCTGGTCAGCCCAGTGGCGCCGAGGAGCCCGTCGCGAGGGTCGGGCTGGCGGGCACGACGACGATCGCGGAACGGCCCTCCAGGGGGCACTTGTACTCGCAGATGCCGCAGCCGATGCAGCGCTCGGCGACCACCCGGGGGCGCGAGAGGTAGTCCTGGCTGCCGTTGGCGCGGGTGATGAGCCGGCGCCCGCCGAGCTCGATCGCCTTCTCCGGGACCGGGCACATCTCCTCGCAGACCACGCAGGGCGTGTTCGAGGCCCAGGGCAGACAGCGGTCCTTGTCGATCACCGCGACGCCGATGACCTGCCGGCGCTTCTCGGGGAGCGCGAGGGGTGGGATGGCGCCGGAGGGGCAGACCTGGCCGCAGGCGTGGCAGGCGTAGTCGCAGTACCCGAGGCGCGACCTGAGGACGGGCGTCCACAGGCCCTCGAGGCCGGCCTCCCCGAGCGCCGGCTGGAGCCCGGCCGTCGGACACACCTTCATGCACTCGCCGCAGCGCAGGCAGTGCGAGAGGAACCGGCCTTCGTCCTGCGCGCCCGGCGGCCGGATCAGGCCCGGGTGCTTGACGGCGCGCGCCACCCCCGTGCTGAAGAGCACGGCCGCCGTCACGCCGGCGCCCACGGCGATCAGGGCCGAGCGGCGGCCGGGGTCGTACTCCACCCAGGGGCCCGGCCGCGCGGCGCCGAGCGTCATCCCTCCGGAGGCAGGGCACGCCACGAGGCAGTCCAGGCACATGGTGCACTCGGAGCTCACGACCGCGATGGGCTTGGCGGCCGGCTCGCCGGCGCGGGTGGTCGCGATGGCGTCGACGCGGCAGGCGGAGGCGCAGGCGCCGCAGGCGCCGCAGCCCTCCGTGGCCACCGGGCGCACCAGCTGCAGCTTGGCGAGCAGTCCGAGGAGCGCGCCGAGGGGGCACAGGTACCGGCACCAGAAGCGGTCCGCCAGCAGGTTGAGGAGGACGACGGTGAGGAGGAGCAGGAAGAGAGCGACGGCCTGCTCGTAGCGCGGCTGGATGGTGGGCAGGACCGTTCCCCGGAAGGCGTCCTCGACCCAGGTGACGGCGCCCACCGTCGGCCCCCAGCTCATGCCGGCGCGCGCCAGCGTGTCGGCGACGAAGACGAAGCCCGGGATGGCGGAGGTCGTCAGCGTCCGCGTGAGCAGCGACAGGGGATCGAGCACCAGCAGGGTCAGGTTGGCCAGCGCCGCGAGGACGACGATGGCCCCGAGGAGGACGTACTTGACGCGGCGGAGGGCAGTGGGCACGCGCCCGGCGAGCCGCCGCGCGGAGCGGAACCGCAGCCAGCCGAGCAGCGTGCCCAGCGGGCAGATCCAGCCGCACCACACGCGGCCGAGCACCAGTGTCACCCCGAGGGTGATGAAGGCGAGGGCGAAGGGGGCGAGCCAGTCGCGCGCGGCGAGCATCGTCGCCAGCGCCGCCAGCGGGTCGAAGCGGAAGAAGATGCTCGTGAGCGGCTGCGGCTCCAGCCGCTGCAGGGCCGCGAACAGCAGGTACACGAAGGCGGCGAACGAGAGGATCTGCACGGCGCGCCGGGCCCAGCGGGCGGCCTTCCAGCCGCCCGTCCTCCGGCGCGCTGCTCTGGCCACGGCCTCGTCAGACCTCGTACTTGCGGATGACGAGGCCCGAGAGGTCGGACTTGCCGAGGCCCATCTTGGCGGCGGCGGCGATGTACGGCACGAAGCGCGGCGTCTTGCCGAACAGCCGCGTCGCGTAGGCGTCGACCGCGACCCAGTCCTTGCTCGCGATCACGACGTCCTTACGCCTCACGTCACTCAGGCTGCCGCCGGTGGGGC
>DASUMX010000076.1:0-24082 GCA_036277455.1 Thermoleophilia bacterium | reverse complement strand
CTCGTGCGTGGCCAGCTTGGGCGGAGAGAGCGCCGGCGCCTTCGGCGCCGGCCGGGTCGCCGCCCCCTCCAGGGCGGACGTCGCGCGCGGCGCCAACGCCAGCCTGGTCGTCGCCCGCGATCCCTCCGGCCGCACCGACCTCACGCTCGCCGTCACGCTCCCGCACGCCCCCGGCGAGGGCCAGGCGGAGCTGCTCGACTTCGTGGCCGGGGTCGCCGCCGTCGTCGCCGCCGGCTGAGCGTCCGGTTCCTCCCGCCGCTGCCGGAGAAGGGACGGCAAAACCTGCACGCTCTCATCCGCGGGAGTGACTGCCGAACTCGGTGTTGTGCTGGCATTTCGTGACCAGAGACTGACTGAAGAACCTTTCCGTCCCCAAGCGGCAAAAGTTCGCAGGCTTGACGCCCGACGGTGGCGAAGCTACGGTCTGCGCATGTATCTGAGCGTGCAATACGCGGCGCGCCGGCTCGGTGTCTCCCCGCACACCATCCGCCGCTGGACCGCGTCCGGGTTCCTCCCCTGCACGCGCACCGCCGGTGGCCACCGGCGCATCAAGCAAGAGGACATCGACGAGCTGGCCCACCTCATCGGCGGGCGCAACCACCTCGCCGCGCGCCTCGCGCGCGAGAGAGAGCTGGAGACCCTCGTCGCGACGGCCGTCGCCGTCTCCAGCCAGCTCGACGCAGGGGCCCTGCTGCGCGAGATCGCGAAGCAGATGACCACGCTGCTCGACGCGCACCTGTGCGTCATCTCGGACTACGACCCCGCCACGCGCACGGTCTCGGTGCGCGCCGAGTACGACGACCGGGGCAACCGCCGGCAGGACACCATGCGGTACACACTCGGCCAGTTCCCGATGGCGCGACGGGCGATCGAGCACCACGAGAGCATCACCGTCAACGTCGGCGATCCGCACGCCGACCCGGCGGAGGTCGCCATCATGCGCCGCGACGGCGACAAGTGCCTGCTCATCCTGCCGATGGTGCACCAGGGCGAGAGCATCGGCCTGATCGAGGTGCTCGACCACCAGCGCGAGCGCAAGTTCAGCCGCCAGGAGATGCGTCTCGCCAATGCCGTGGCCGCCCAGGCGGCGGTGGCGCTGCACAACGCCACCGTGTTCGCGCAGCTCACGCGCAGCGACCAGGACGCCCTGACGTTGCGGCACGCCATCGAGACCATCGTCGCCGGCTACCGGACGCTGCACGAGCAGGCCGGCCCCGCCGGGGTGCTGCAGGCCGCGGCCGAGGTCTCGGCGCGGGCGCTCGGCGCCATCTCCTGCGTCGCCAGCCACGCCGGCGCGAGCGCCGGAGCCTCCGGCCTGCGTCCCGCGGACCAGGCGCTGGCACAGACCGGGTCCGCGCGCGTCATCGTCGCCGCCGCACCGTGCGGAGAGACCGAGGTCACCCTCACCACGACCCTCGGCAGCGACGCCGGCGACGGCCAGGCCGAGCTGCTCGCGCTCGTCGCCACCATGGCCGCCGGGGCCATCGAGCGCCTCCCCGCCTGACGCCGGGCGAGCGTCTCCCGGCCCGGCCGGCGGCCGGCCGGATCCGGCCTCCTGCTCTGCTATCCTCGGGGCCATGCCGCGCCCGCGTCCCCACTTCGTCGTCATCGACACCGAGACCACCGGCCTGGACCCGCGGGCGGACCGGATCATCGACATCGGCGCCGTGCGGCTGGATCAGGATCTTCGCGTGTCGGCGACCTTCACCACGCTCGTAGACCCCGGCATCCCGATCCCCCTGTTCATCACCCGGCTCACCGGCATCTCCGACGCCGATGTGGCCGGCGCGCCGCGCGCGGCCGACGCGCTCGCGGATCTGCGCGCGTTCGCCGGCGACGCGACGCTCGTCGGCCACAACGCGGCGTTCGACCGTGAGCACCTCGCCGCGGCGGCGCGCTGCGCCGGCGCCGCGCCGCTCACCGGCGACTGGTTCGACACGCTCGACGCGGCGCTCCTGCTCTACCCCGAACTCGACCGCCACGCCCTGCCCATCCTGGTCGAGGAGCTCGGACTCGAGTGGCGCGCCCACAGGGCGCTGCCGGACGCCCAGGCCACCGCCGCCGTGCTCGCCCTCCTGGCGCGGCGCGCCGCCGGGCTCGCCGACGTGGAGCGGCGCCTGCTCGAGAGCGTCGCCTGGGCGCCCCTCCCCGTGCTGGACGCCTGCGCGGCGGCGCCCGACGAGGCGCCTCCGCCGCTGGTGGCGGACGAGCCGCCCGAAGGGCCGGGCCCGCTGGCCGTGCTGCCCGTCGATCCGGACGGCTGGCGCGCGGAGCTGGACGCCGGCGGCGGCGCCGTGCCCGGCCTGGCCGGGCGCCTTCCCGGGTTCTGCCGGCGCGCCGGCCAGGTGGAGTACGGGGAGGCCGTCGCCGGTGTCTTCGGCGCCGGCGGCATCGGGCTGTTCGAGGCCGGCACCGGCATGGGCAAGAGCCTCGGGTACCTGCTGCCGGCGGCCTTCGCCGGCGCCGCCACCGGACGGCGCGTCCTCGTCAGCACCAAGACCAAGGCGCTTCAGCGGCAGCTGGCGCGCACGGAGCTGCCGCTCGTGGCCGCGGCCCTCCCCCCCGGCTGGCGATGGGCCCTGCTCATGGGCCGCCAGAACTACCTCTGCCGGCGGCGCCTCGACGAGGCGGTCGCCGCCGAGGGCGAGGCGCTCCCCGACCGGGACAGGACACTGGCGCTCGCGTACCTCGCCGGACGCGCCCGGCGCGGCGACGTCGACCTCTCCGCCCTGCCCTTCAGGGCCACACAGGTCCTCCCCGCCCTCTCCGACCTGGCGCGAGAGCTCCGCTCCTCGCGCGCGACCTGCCTGGGGCGCTTCTGCCCCGCACGCCGCGGCTGCCACTGGCGCCTGGCGCGGGCTCGCGCCGACGCCGCCCACCTGGTGTGCGTCAACCACGCGCTGCTGCTCTCCGGCCGCGACATGCTCCCCGCGTTCGAGGACCTCGTGATCGACGAGGCGCACCTGCTGTACCACGAGGCCACGGAGGCGTTCAGCGACCGGGTGGACGCGCTCTCGCTGGACCAGCTCCTCGGCGACGTGCGCGGCCGTCACCGGCAGCGGCCGCTGCCGCAGCGCCTGCGCGCCGTGGCGCGCAGGCTCCCTCCCGACGAAGGCCGTACGCTGACGGCGGCCGCGGACGCCTGCGAGCGCGCGGCCGAGGAGGCGCCCGCGCTCAGCCGCGGCCTCGGAGAGGCGATCGCCGCCCTGGCCGCTGCGGCTGCGCAGACGCAGGACGGCGCCGACGGCGGCGGCCGGCAGGCGGACGCGTACACGACCACGGTCTGGCTCACCGCCGGCCTGCGCGACCTCCCCGCGCACGATGTGTTCCTCACGCACGCCGGCCTGCTCGCCGAGAGCCTCGCCAAGCTGGCCGGCGCGGCGGCGGCCGGCGCCGAGGCCCTGCCCGACGACCACCGCGAACGGTCCGCGCTGATCGCGCTCGCCGACGACGCCGCGGCGGCGGCGGAGCTGCTCGGCGACGTGCCCGAGGGCGGCGGCCCCGAGACGGTCGCGTGGGCCGAGCTCGAGAGCGCCGCCCGGAGCGCGGCAGGCGCGGCGCGCTGGGCGCTCACCCGCTCGCCGGTCACTCCGGCCGCGGGCATCCGGGAGATCCTCTGGGAGCGGCTGCGCAGCGCCGTGCTCACGAGCGCGACGCTCACCGTGGCGGGATCGTTCGCGTATTTCCGCGACATGACGGGCCTGAGCGGCGAGGTCGACGTGCGCGAGCACGTGTTCGCCTCGCCGTTCGACTACCGCCGGCAGGCGGTGCTCGTGCTCGAGCACGATCCCGGCGGCGCCTGGCGGCCCGACGAGCTCGCCGGCCGCCAGGGCGAGCGGCTCAAGCGCATCGCCGAGGTCACCGGCGGGCGCACACTCGCCCTGTTCACCAACACGCGGGACATGCACCGGGTCGCGGCGGCGGTGGGCGAGCACGTGGAGGACGAGGGCGTGCTCGTGCTCGCCCAAGGCCTCCACGGCAGTGCTGCGAGCCTGGCCGACGAGTTCCGCACCCACCCGGAGACGATCCTGTTCGGCGTCGACACGCTGTGGACCGGGCAGGACTTCCCCGGTGACGCGCTCACCTGCCTGGTGATCGCGAAGCTGCCGTTCCCGCGGCTCGACCCGCTGTTCCGCGCCCGGCGGCGCGCCTGCGAGGAGGCCGGTGAGCGCTGGTTCGAACGCTTCTACCTGCCGGAGGCCGTGCTCAAGTTCCGGCAGGGCTTCGGCCGCCTCATCCGCACCGAGAGCGACACCGGCGTGGTGGTGGTGCTCGACCATCGCCTGACGCAGAAGAGCTACCGGCAGGACTTCCTGGCGAGCTTGCCGGAGATGGACGTGGTGGAGGCGGCGCCCGCGGAGGTCGCCGCCGCGGTGGACCACCACCTGCGGCGGCTCGCCGCGGCCGCCCCGGCGCCCCCGGTCGGCGCCGGCGCCTGACGCGCCGGCCGCCGGCTGCCTCGGCGGCTTACCGCCGGCCTACCGCAGCAGCTTCCCGCTGCCTTTGGCCTCGCGCGCCCCGACGCGCTTGACCAGCCGCGCCTTGCTCTGCTTGCCGCAGTGGGGGCACGTGAGGTTCTTGTAGCTGTAGTAGGTGCCGTCGGGGTTCTTGCCGACCGCCGACTGCGTGAAGAAGTTGACCGTGGTGGGCACCTGGAACGCCTTGCCGCACTTGCCGCACACGTATCCCGACGTGCGCGAGATCAGGCTGATGTACATCCAGAGCCCGGCGACGATGAGGAGGAACGTGGGCAGGAAGCCCTTCCACGGATACACCACGAGGATCGCGAACAGGACGACGGCGACGAAGATGGCGAGCTTCCAGATGGTACCGAACCAGTCTGACTGGTTGCGTTGCACGTAACGGGCCACGCGGATTCCTTTCCTGTGTCGCTGCGGGCGGCGCGCAGCGGGGCGCCGCCGCGGCCGGTCTCAGGCTCCGACCGGTCCGGCCAGGTAGCTGACCAGGGTGAAGATGCCGAACAGCGCCACGAGGACCATGACGACGAACCCCAAGGTCTGGAAGAACCCCGCGAACAACCCTCTGGACATGTGGACTCCCGTCGCAGTCGTGCCGGCCGGGCCCGCCTCAGGGGACGGGCGTCAGGGTGTGAGTATGCCCGCAAACAGGTCTGCCGCTCAAGCCCGGCGGGTACGGTTGCTGGACCGACCAGGAGGAACAACATGGACGTCACGTTCGAGAACGGCCCCGCGTTCACCGTCGCGGTGGCGAAGCTGGCGCCGGGAGAGCAGGTCCGCTGCGAGGGCGGCGCCATGCTGAGCATGACCACGGGAACGCAGATCGAGACGTCGACGCAAGGGGGCATCCTCAAGGGGCTCAAACGGTCGATCTCCGGAGAGTCGTTCTTCATGAACACCTTCACGGCCCCCGCCGGCGGCGGGGAGATCGTGCTCGCTCACTCCCTGCCCGGTGACATGTCCTACATCGACCAGCAGGGCGAGACGTGGCTGTACCACCGCGACGGCTTCGTGGCCTCGGAGATGGGCATCGACCTCGACACCAGTTGGGGCGGCCTCAAGAGCGCGTTCGGCGCCTCGTCGTTCTTCGTCGTCAAGTGCAGCGGCCGCGGCAAGGTGGTCTACGCGACCTACGGCGCGCTGCGCCGCGTCGACCTGCAGTCCGGCGAGCAGTACACGGTCGACAGCGGCCACCTGGTGGCGTGGCACGAGGCGATGCCGGTCCAGGTGCACAAGGTCGGCGGGATGAAGTCGCTCTTCTTCTCGGGTGAAGGCTTCGTGGTCACGCTCACCGGACCCGGCACCTTCTTCACGCAGACCCGCAGCGAGCAGGCCTTCCTGAACTGGATCGTCCCGTACCTGCCCAAGAGCGGCAGCTGAGCCGGACGGCGTTAGGGCGCGGGCCGGACGGGTACCACCCGGGTAGGATCGTCGTCGGCGGAGGTCGGAGATGAGAGCGGACGACCGCAGCCAGAAGGGCTCCGCGAAGAAGGCGGGGCACCCGCACGAGCGCTGGCAAGACCCCAAGCGGGTCACCCAACCCCCCAAGTCCTGGACCAACAAGTCCATGCACCACCCCGCGACCCGGATCGGCGAGATCAAGCACGGGAAGTCGTGACCGCGGCAGTGGACCGCCGCCGAGGGTCGTGAGTGAGGGCCCGGAGGTCGAAGCGGCCTCCGGGCCCTGGTGCGTACGGGCGCGGGGGCGCCGCCGCGTCCGCCCGGCCCTACACCCTCAGCCGCTCGAGCGTGAGCGCCACGGCGCGGCCGAGGGCAGCCATGGCCGCGCCCGCGTCCTCGCTCGCCTGACCGGCCGTCGGCCGGCCCTCCCTGCGTGTCCCTCCGGCATGCCCGACGACGATCATCCCGTTGGCGTGGAACCACTGCGTGAGGACGGCCAGCGAGTGCTGCGCCCGCGCACTGCGCACGTCCACGACGGCCGCCGCGACCTTGCCCGCCAGCGGCTGCTCGCCGTGGACCCGGCGCCGCTGCTCCAGGTGCGCCATGAGCCGCTGCGTGGCAGGGCTCACTCCGGCGCCGTAGGCCGGTGAGCCGATCACGACGCCGTCGGCGGCGAGCAGCCTGCGGGCGCAGCGCCTGAGCCCGTCCACCGGCGGGCGGGCGCAGCCCAGGTCACGCCGGTGCCCGCATTCGCCGCACATGGTGCAACCGGTGAAGCGGTTGCGCTCGAGGCGCGCCAGCTCGGCCTCCACGCCCTCGGCCCCGAGGGCCTCGCGCACACGCTCCAGGAGCGCGGCGATGCTCCCGCCCGGGTTGGCGCTCCCGTCGAAGAGGAGGACCTTCGGCGGCGCCCCGCCGCCGCTCACAGGCTCCACGGGAGCGTCAGGCGTTCAGCTTCTTCAGCGCCCACGCCATGTGGCGGCCGAGGGTGGCCATGGTCTGCATGCCCTCGTCGTCCTGCTCCACGTCGCCCTTGTCGAGGCCGATGCCCAGGTTCCAGTAGCTCGAGCCGACCACGATCATCTCGTTGATCTGGAACCAGTGGTTGATGCTGTCGAACGCGTGGATGGCGCCGCCGCGCCTGGCGGCGACCACTGCTGCGCCCACCTTGCGCGCCAGCGGGTTGCCGCTCTTGCGCGTGGCGTACCCGGCGCGCTCCAGCAGCGCCTGGGTCGTGGCCGTGCAGTTGGCGTAGTAGGTGGGCGAGGCGATGATGATGCCGTCCGCCTCGACCATCGTGGCGATGCACGCGTTGACTCCGTCGTCCTTGAGCCCGGAACAGGTGTTGTCCTGGGTCTCCGCGCACTTGAGGCACGCGGTGCACCCGCGAAAGCCCTTGTTGTACAGCTGCACGAGCTCGGTCTCGATGCCCTCGGCCTCGAGCTCCGAGAACACCCGGCGCACCAGGATGGCCGTGTTGCCGTCCTTGCGCGCGCTGCCGTTGAACGCCACCACTTTCATGTCGGTCTTCCCCCTCAAAGGACCTCGAACGCGCGGGCGAGGTCGGTCATGTGCCGCTGCGCCTCACGCGCCGTGCAGGACACGCCGGGCAGCGGGAACGCGAACACCCGGCGCCCGAACGTCCGCGCCAGGTCGTCGTTGAAGCCGTAGCCGCTCTTGTGCTCCCAGCCGAAGGAGAACTGGAGCACCTTGTCGAGCGACCCCTTGTACACGAACACGAGGATGCGCGGCCGCAGCCTGGCGACGACGCCGGACAGGCGCTCCCACCCGGCCTCGTACTCCTCGCGGCCGGGCTCGTCCCCGAACGGCCGCGGGACCTTGCACAGGTCGGTGACGCCGAAGCCGGCCGCCAGGAGGGCGTCGTCGCCGTGGCCGCCCGGCGGCAGGCTGAGGATGCCGGCGTCCCCGAGCCGCTTCCACAGCCCCCGGCCCATCTTGCCCTCGAAGTAGTGGCCGGCCTCGACGCTCGCCGGTGACGGGGTCTTGCCGATGAACAGGGCGCGGAGCTCGCCGTCCTCCGGGAGGATGTCGGCGAGCGTCGGCACGAGGCGGCCGTCCCCGGCGTCGATCTCGGCGAGATGCGTCACGACGCCGCCCCCGCCGTCGCGAACCGGTGCGCCACGCGCACCAGCGCCAGGGTGTCGAGGCCGCAGTACTCGAGGAGCGAGGCCCGCAGGACGTCGCGGCGCTCGACCGGGGTCGCCGGGTCGACGGCCTCGTGGTAGGCGGCCTGGGCGGAGAGCCCGTCCTGGACCTCCTCGAGCAGCGCGTGGTCCAGCTCCGCGTCCACGGTCGGCAGCACGTTCTTGAGCGAGTACGACCCGTTGAGGGCCGGATGCTGGTAGTGGTCGCGCGTCAGGCGAAGCAGGTCGATCAGCCGGCCGGCGACGGCGTTGAGCTCCGCCGCGAGGTCGGGCAGCATCGCCGCCATCTCCATCAGCCGCCACTTCTCGAAATCGTGGTAGACGAAGATGGGACCCTCGTCCCCGAGAGCCTCCAGCAGCGTCTCCGCGGCACGGCGCGTCGGCGACTCGCCGCTCGTGTCGAGGAACTCCCGGTGGATGACCACGCCGGGCCGCTCCTCCTCGTGGCAGGACCACTGGAAGACGATCTGCTGGTAGGGGCTCGTGCCGGCCCAGAGGGGAACGGCGAACTGCACCGTCTCGAAGTCGAGGTAGTAGCGCGGGTACGGCAGCGTCTCCAGGAACGCGGTCGCCGCCGGGTCGAGGCTGCCCAGGGCCGGATCGGGCGGGAGCGCGCAGACGCCGTCCTCCCCGCGCTCCTCTCCCGGCGCGCAGCGCGTCTTGCCCTCCTGCCCCTCGCAGAACTCCAGGAACGGGCACTCGAACGGCCGCCGGCACTGGGGCCCGATGCGCCTGGCCGGGAGCGGACCGGCGAGCAGCTCGTTGAAGCCGCGCACCCAGCCGGGGATGTGCGCCATGAGCGGGCGCGCCTGGTCGGCGACGGGGACCTCGCGGAACAGCCCGCGGTAGTCGCCGCCGCCGGGGTACACGAAGCCGGTGTCGACGACGGCCACGCTCAGGCCGTCCAGATGCACGCCGGCGCCCTCCGCCACCCACCCCTGGATGGCGATGTCCTGCAGGTGGTACTCCTTGAGGCGGGTCGCCGACTTGACCTCCACCATGCGGCAGCGGCCGCCGCGCCGCTCGATCACGTCGGCGCGGACCAGCACGCCCTTGTGGCGGAACGTGGCCTCGTAGAGGGTGACGTCGCCCGGCTGTGCGAGCGCGTGCTCCGTCTCGCGCAGCGCCTGGCTGAGGGGCGCGCCGTCGCCGATGAGCACGCCGCCCGGGTACAGCTCGCGCGCGATCTCGCCGATGCCGTGCCCGGCCGCGGAGCGTCGCTGGACGTCGGCGGTGTACGCCTCCAGCTCCGGACGATGCACGGCGAGCCAGAGCCGTTTGCCACACTGGAGGCCGGCGGTGATGCGGGACTTGGAGAGGCGGAAGGTGCGCACTCCCCCTATTGTATCCCGCTGTGGGGCGGCGGGCCGCCGGGGAGCCTCCCCGGGAGACCGCGCCGGGTCCCGGGGACGAGCCCGGGGGCCGTCCGGACGCTGTGGTAGGGTCGCCGCCATGAGGCTCATCCACACGGCCGACTGGCACCTCGGGCGGCTCTTCCACAACGTCCACCTCACGCGCGACCAGGAGCACGTGCTGGAGCAGCTGGTCGAGCTGGCCAGGGACGTGCGCCCGGCCGCGGTCGTCGTCGCCGGCGACCTGTACGACCGCGCCGTGCCGCCCACCGAGGCCGTGGACCTCCTGGACCACGTGCTCACCGAGCTCGTCGACGGCCTCCGCGTCCCGGTGGTGGCCATCGCCGGCAACCACGACAGCGGCGTGCGCGTCGGCTTCGCCGCCGCTCTGCTGCGCGAGCGCGGCCTGCACCTGGTGGGCGAGCTGCCGCAGGCGGCCTCGCCCATCGTGCTGCGCGACGAGCACGGCCCGGTGCGCATCTGCGCGCTCCCGTTCGCCGATCCCGCCGAGGCGCGCCACGTGTACGGCGACGAGGCCATCCACGACCAGCAGGCCGTGGCCGCCGCCGGCGTACGGCAGGCGCTCGCCGCCGCCGCGCCGGACGAGCGCCGCGTGCTCGTCGCCCACGCGTTCGTGGCCGGAGGCCTCGAGAGCGAGAGCGAGCGGCCCCTCAGCGTCGGCGGCGCCCAGCAGGTGCCCGCCGGGGTGCTCGACGGCTTCGACTACGTCGCCCTGGGCCATCTCCACCGCCCCCAGACGTGCGGCTCCGAGACGACGCGCTACGCCGGCTCTCTGCTCAAGTACTCCTTCGCCGAGGCCGCCCACGACAAGTCGGTGTGCGTGGTCGACATCGGCCCGCGCGGCGGCGCTCCCGGCGAGACCGGGCGCGCGACGGTCTCCGTCGAGACCGTCGCGCTCAGCCCGCGCCGCGACGTCCGCCGCCTCGAGGGCACGCTGGCGGAGCTGCTCGCGCGCGGGGCCGCGGACCCGCGCCGCGACGACTACATCCTGGCCTCGCTCACCGACGACGGCGCCCTCTTCGACCCCATCGGCCGGCTGCGCTCCGCGTATCCCAACGCGCTCGCCATCGAGCGCCCGGCCTACGAGCGCCCCGGCGCCGGGGGATGGGACAGACCGCGTCCCGGGTCGGTCGGCGACGTCGACCTCTTCGCGTCCTTCTTCGGCTACGTCACCGACGACGAGCTCGGGGACGCGCGCCGCGAGGCCCTCACCAGCGTCCTCGACGGTCTCGAGCGCGCCCGCCGGGAGGCCCGCGGGTGAGGCCTCTGCGGGTCGTCATGGAGGCGTTTGGCCCGTATGCCGCGCAGCAGACGCTGGACTTCGCGGAACTGCGGGGAGCCAGCTTCTTCCTCATCACCGGCCCCACAGGGTCGGGTAAGACCACCGTCCTCGACGCCATGTCGTTCGCGCTCTACGGCGTCACAAGTGGCGGGCCCGAGAGCGAAGGCGGGCGCTCGGGCGCTTCGATGCGCAGCGACCACGCCGACCCCGGCCTGCTCACCCGGGTGACGTTCGACTTCGCGCTCGGCGGCGACCGCTACCGCATCGTCCGCGAGCCGGAGCAGGAGCGACCCAAGCTCAGAGGCGACGGCGTCACCGTCCACGGCCAGTCGGCCACGCTGTGGCGGCTGCGCCAGTCAAGCGAGGGCCTCGCGGAGGACGGCGGGCCTCTCGAGACGGGGTGGTCCAAGGTCAGCGCCAGGTCCGAGGTCCTGCTGGGGTTCCGCGCCGAGCAGTTCCGCCAGGTGGTCATGCTGCCGCAGGGTCGCTTCCAGAGGCTCCTCGCCGCCGACTCCAGAGAGCGCGAGCAGATCCTCCGGGCGCTGTTCGACACCGGCCACTACTCCGCCGTGGAGGCCGAGCTCAAGAGAGCGGCCAAGGGGCTGAGCGACGCGGCGAAGACGCTGCGGGACAAGCGCGCCGAGGCGCTGCGGCAGGCCGAGGCGGAGACGGCCGAGGATCTGGCCGAGCGACGCGCGCGCCAGGCGCTCGAGGCCGCCGAAGCCGCCGGCCACGCCGGGACGGCGGAGCGCGCGCGGGACGAGGCGCAGACGCGGCTGCAGGGCGGGCGCGAGGCCGTCGCCCGTCTCGATGAGCTGGCGGCCGCGGAGGCCGCGGCCGCGGCCGTCGCGGAGCGCGAACAGCTCGTCGCCGGCGCCAGGGCGGAGCTCGGCGCCGCCGAGCAGGCGGCGGCCGTGAGCGGAGCCGCCGCGCGCGTGGCCGCAGCGCGCGCCGGCGCTGCGGAGCGCCGCGTTGCGGCGGAGGAGCACGAGGCCGAGCGCCTGCGCCGCGCGGAGGCGGCCGCCGAGGCGGCAGCAGCGCTGGAGAAGCTCGAGGGCGAGGCCGAGGACAGGGAGGCGGCGGCGGCCGAGTGCCTGCGCCTCAAGGGACTCGTCGGCGCGACCGCCGACCTCGCGGCCGCGGCGGCCGACGCCGGCGACGCCGACGTGGTCTGCGGCGAGGCGCGTCGCGTCGCGGCCGCTGCCGACGCGGACTGGACGGCCGCGCGCGACGCCGCGGCCGAGGCCGAGGCCGCCTGGCGCAACGCCCAGGCGGGCCACCTCGCCGCCGGCTTGTCGTCGGGTGAGCCCTGCCCGGTGTGCGGTTCCACCGACCACCCCTCCCCCGCGACACTGCCCGCACGAGCCCCGGGCCAGGACGAGGTCGAGGCGCTCAGAACGGCCGCCGACCGCGCGTCGGCGGCGCGCGACGCCGCGACCAGGAGCCTGCTGCGGGCAGAGAGCACGGCGGCGGCCGCGGCGGCCTGCCTGCAGGAGCGCCAGAAGGCGACCGCGGCCGAGTTCGCCGACCCGGCGGCGCTGCAGACGGCGATCGCCACAGCCGAGCAGCGCTCGGCCGCGCTCGTGGCCGCGTATCGCGACGCCTCGAGCGCGGCCCAGCAGACGGCCACCGCCGCCGCCACGGCGGCCACGGCCGCCGCCACGTCGGCCGCCGAGCTCGTCAAGGCGGACGAGGAGGTCCGCGCCTCCTGCGCCGAGCTCACCGAGCGTCTCTCGGCGGCGGGCTTCGCCGACGAGGAGGCCTGGCTCGCGGCCTGCCGCGAGCCGCAGCAGGTCGGGCGCCTGCGCGAGCTCATCGCCGACCACGCCGAGGCGGCCGCACGGGCGGCGGAGCGGCTGCGGCTCGCGCGCGCCGCCGCCGAAGGTGTCACCACGCCCGATCTCGAGGCCCTCGAGACCGCGGCGCTCGCGGCGGCGGCGGAGGCGCTCTCCGCGCGCACCGCCGCGGTCGAGCTCGCCGCGGCAGCCGACACGGCTTCCCGCCAGCTCGAGCGCCTCGAGGAGCTCGAGCGCGAAGCCGCGGTCGTGCACGAGCGCTACGAGGTCATCGGCCGCCTCGCCGACGTCGCCAACGGCGACAACCCGCGCCACCTGTCCTTCCAGCGCTACGTGCTGGGCGCGTTCCTCGACGACGTGCTCGTCGCCGCCTCGCAGCGGCTGCACCTGATGACCAAGGGGCGCTACCGGCTCGAGCGCACCGAGCGCCGTTTCGGGGGGCGGTCGGCCGCCGGGCTCAACCTCGAGGTCTACGACGCCTGGACGGGCATCGCCCGGCCCGTCGCGACGCTGTCCGGCGGCGAGAGCTTCATGGCGGCGCTCTCGCTGGCGCTGGGCCTGGCGGAGGTGGTCCAGGCGCACGCCGGCGGCATCCACCTCGAGACCGTGTTCGTCGACGAGGGCTTCGGCTCCCTCGACGACGAGTCGCTCGATCTGGCGATCGCCGCCCTCATGGGGCTCGGCGAGGACGGCCGCCTGGTCGGCATCATCTCGCACGTGAGCGAGCTGCGGGAGCGCATCGACGCGCGCCTGGAGATCACGGCCGGCAAGACCGGCAGCAGGGCCGACTTCAGGGTCGCCTGAGCGGCCGGAGCGGCCTGACCGGCGTACAATCGCGCCAACCGGCCACGGCCGCCGTCCACTCGCCCGCAGTCCAGGGAGGCTCCATGCCCGCAGACCACGCCCCGCTCCCCGATCCGTCGCGCCTGCTCCGCGAGCTCGACCTGCGCACGCCGCTCGTCGGGCTCTACGACGCCCCGGACCCCGAGGCGTTCGCGCCGCTCGTGACGCCCACGAGCAGTTCGGGGCGGGGACCCTGTCTGTTCGCCTTCTACAAGCGCTGGGAGAAGGGCGAGACGCTGCATCTCACCGCCGACGCCTACGGCTGCGGCGGCTGCGGGCGCTCGCTGTTCGGGGTCCAGGTGCGCGAGCGCGACGACTTCATCGACTTCCTCTGGAAGGACGAGGGCCTGCGCGCGAGCCGCGACCTCATGGCCGGCTGGGTCGACCACGCGCCGACGTACCGGCCCGAGCACGCCAACGTCCTGGTCGGACCGCTCAAGCCCCAGCTGGCCCGGTACCTCAAGACGATCACGTTCTGGGTCAACGCCGACCAGTTCTGCGTGCTGCAACTCGGCGCCTACCACCACCACGCGTGGGGGGAGCCCGACCCGGTCACGGTGCCCTTCGGATCGGGCTGTTCCGAGCTCGTCGTCCCGTTCCGGGACCTGGATCGGCCGGAGGCGGTCGTCGGCGGCACCGACATCGCGATGCGCGACGGGCTGCCGCCGGGCCTCCTCGCGTTCACGGTCACGCTGCCCCTCTTCGCGCAGCTGTGCGCCCTGGGCGACGAGAGCTTCCTCGGCAAAGGCTTCCTCGGCCGCCTGCGCAAGGCGCGCGGCGGGTCGCTCGCGTAGGCCGCACGCGGCTGCGCCCGGCCGCGTCCGGTAGCATAGGTCCATGACCTCTCGAGAGGCGCTCCGCCGCCTGAACCGCAACCGCGAGAAGCTGCGCACGCACCAGGTGCGCCACATCGCCGTGTTCGGGTCCACGGCGCGCAATCAGGCGACCGCGAACAGCGACGTGGACCTCCTGGTCGAGTTCCAGCCCGGCGCGCCCGTCGGTCTCTTCGCCTACGTGCGCCTCCTCGACTTCCTCACCAACGTCATGGACACGCGCATCGACCTCGCCACGCCGGGCGCCCTGCGCCCCGAGATGCGCGACGAGATCGTGGCGGAGGCGATCCGTGCCTTCTGACCAGCGCCTCCGCGAGCCGGGGTACGCCGAGCGCCAGGCCAAGCTGCGCTTCCGCGACTGGCGCTTCCGCGTGCGCGACATCCTCGCCGCCGTCAACGCGGTGGCGGCCTACACGGACGGGATGACCTTCGAGGAGTTCGTCGCCGACGCGCGCACGCGCGACGCGGTGGTCCGCAACCTCATGACCATGGGCGAGTCGGTGCGCTGGATCCCGGACGTCATCCTGGACGCGCACCCCCGCGTCCCCTGGCGCACCATGCGCGGCGTGCGCAACGTCGTCGTGCACGAGTACTTCGGCATCGACGACGCGATCCTCTGGGAGACCGTGCGCGGCGACCTGCCGCCGCTCGTGCCCCTGCTCGAGGACGTCCTCGCGTCCTGAGACGGCGCCCAGGCCGGGCGCCGTCCCCACCCCCTGACCGGTCCCCGGCGTCGCGCTCCGGCCGCGCCGTGTAGAATCGGCGCCGATGCAGCAGGTCACCGTCCAGGAACAGGTGGAACACGCGACTCTCGGCTGGCGCTTCGCGGCCGTCCTCGTCGACACCGTGGTGCTGTTCGGCCTCCTCATCATCGCCATGATGGTCTACATCCTCGTGCTCGCGGCGCAGGGCCGCATCGACCCGCAGGACCCCGCCGCGGTCCAGGCCCTCAGCCAGGACCTCGGCGTGTCCGACCTCACGGCCAACGTCGTCGTCTTCGGCGCGCTGTTCGTCTACTACGCGGTACTCGAGGGCATCTTCGGCGCCAGCGTCGGCAAGCTCGTCTTCCGCATGCGCGTCGTCATGGCCGATGGCTCCAGGCCCACGAGTGGGGCCGTGATCGTGCGCAACCTCGTGCGCATCCCCGAGGCGTGGCTGCTGTACATCCCGGCCGGCATCTCCTGTCTGGCGAGCGGACGGCGGCAGCGGCTGGGCGATCACGTGGCGCGCACCGTGGTGGTGCGCCGTCGCCTCTCCGTGGCCGGCGGCGGCTCAACTGCCGGCCCGCCGGCCCCGCCCGTTCCCGCGCCGCCCGTCTACGGGCAGCCGGTCACGCCGGCGACTCCGCCCGGCGGCGCCTGGGCGTCGTCTCCTCCCGCCGCCCCCGCGGTCACGACCGCGCCGGACACCGGCGAGGCGCTCGCGCACCTCAAGACGGCGGCTCTGGCCGCGCGCGGCGCCCACCTCAACTACCTGCGCTTCTCCGAGCGCGAGCTCGCCGCCGGCACGGCGGACCCGGCGGCTGGGTACTCGGAGGAGTACGTCGGCGCCTGGTTCACGCTCGCCGACGCCGTCGCCGCACTGCGCGCCGCCTGGGACGCGGCGACGGCCGCCGCCGTCGCGGCGGGGCGCACGCTGGACGAGGCCTGCGCCAATCAGGCCGACCTCGCCCACCTCCTGCGCGAGCTCACGCCGTACGCGAGCGCCGAGACCGACGAGGAGATCCACGCCGCGTTCCTGGCCGTCGCCCGCTGGGAGGCATCCGCCCCCTGACGCTGGACGCCCGGGGTACGATGACTGCAGTGTCTCTCGACAGCGAGGGGGCGGTCATGACCGGGGAGTCGTCTACCAGCACCATCCGGGCGCGCTCCTTGCTCGCCGTCCTGGCGGTCGTCCTGGCCGCGGGGGCGGCGACCCTGGCGGCGCCGGCCGCCGCCGCGACCGCCCCACGGCCCTTCCCCGTCGCCATCCAGATCGGCGGTCAGGCCGGACCGGAGATCGCCGGGCCGATGGTCGTCTGGACCGACAACCGCAACGGCAACCTCGACATCTACGGCCGCAACCTCAGCACGCGCACGGACCACGCGATCACCACGAACAGGGCGCAGCAGGACAACCCGTCCGTCACCCGCTACGTCACCGAGTCGGGCAAGGTCAACTACGTCGCCGTGTGGGTCGACGCGCGCAACCGCGAGGGCGGCACGGCGACCGACATCTACGGGCGCAACATCACCACCCGCACCACCTTCGTGGTGGCGCGCAGCGCCGCCGTGAAGTGGTACCCGGAGATCGTGGACCACTGGGTGGTCTGGGTGGAGGCGGACGACCCCGCCGGCCCGTACCGCGTCAAGGCGCGCGACCTCGCCGCGCGGAAGACCTACACCCTGGCCACCAGCAGCGTGCTCAGCCCCGTCGGCATCGACCGCCGCACCGTCGGGTCGCGCCGCGTCTACACCGCCGTCTACACGACCGGCAAGGGCAACATCAGCGCCCGCAACGTCCCCGCCGGCGACCAGTTCATCGTCTCGCAGCGCAGCACCTTCGAGTGGATGCCCGACATCAGCGGCGATCGCGTGGTGTGGTGGGAGACCGGCGGGCGGGTCATGCTCCGCAACCTCAAGACGGGCACGCGCAGGTTCGTGCACCTCGGGGCGCGGCCGCGCGTCGACGGCGAGCTGGTGACCTGGGACGGCGGCGGGCACGGGGGCGAGTTCGTCGTCTCCTACGTCGCCGGCGCCAAGGTCTACGTGCGCAACGTCGCGCGCGGCACGGGCGTGGTCGCCATCGCCCAGAAGGACCTGACCTGCCTCTTCCCCGCCGTCAGCGGCCGGCGCGTGGTGTGGGAGTCGGGACCGGCGACGAGGATCCTCAGCCACATCCACATCTACGGAGCGCGACTGCAGTGACCGGCCGCGGCGGCGCGCTCGCCGGCGCCGCCGTCAGCAGGGGACGAGGAAGGACTGCGCCTTCTCGAGCCACTCAGGCACGGCGATGCCCTGCGGGCACTTCTCCACGCACTCGCCGCACGCCGTGCAGCGGTCGGCGCGCTCCTCGTCGGAGAAGAACATCCGGTACGCCATCTGCTGGCGCGGGAGGTTGTCGTACATGTGGGCGTCGTTGTAGAGCTCGAACACGTCCGGGATCGCCACGCCCTGGGGGCACGGCATGCAGTAGCGGCACGACGTGCACGGGATGGGGCTGAGCTCGCGGTACAGGTCGCGCGCCCGGGCCACGAGCGCGAGCTCCTCCCCGGTGAGCAGGCCGGGCCGCGAGGCGTCGGCCAGCCTGAGGTTCTCCTCCACGTGCTCCATGGTGCTCATGCCGCTGAGGAGGAACGACACCTCCGGATGGCTCCAGACCCACTGCAGCGCCCACGCGGCCGCCGACCGCCTGACGGGCGCCTCGTCCCATACCGCCTGCACCGGCGGCGGCACGTGCCCTGCCAGAGCGCCGCCACGCACCGGCTCCATGACGATGACGCCGAGGCCCTTGCCGGCCGCCAGCTCGAGCCCCCTGCGGCCGGCCTGGTACTCCTCGTCCATGTAGTTGTACTGGATCTGGACGAACTCCCAGAGGTCGGTGGCGGCGAGGATCATGGCGAAGTCCTCGGAGGTGCCGTGGAAGCTGAAGCCGAGGTGGCCGATGCGGCCGTCGGCGAGCGCGCGCTCGGCCGCGGCGAGCTGGTCCTGCTCGACGACGCAGCGCCAGTGCGCCTCGTCGAGCGAGTGCAGCAGGTAGTAGTCGATGTGGTCCGTCTGCAGCCGCTCCATCTGGATGCCGAGGATGCGGTCGAAGTCGGCCGGCTGCTTGACGTCCCAGACGGGCATCTTGGTGGCCAGCTTGACCCGCTCCCGATAGCCGCCCTTGAGCGCCTCGCCGAGCCACGTCTCGCAGTTCTCCTCGTGGTACATCCAGGCGGTGTCCACGTAGTTCACGCCGCCCTCGATCGCGCGGTGGAGCATCGCGTCCGCCAGCGGGTAGTCGATGCGCTTGAAGTCCGGCTTGCCGTCCTCGCCGGAGAGCACGGGCAGGCGCATGGCGCCGAAGCCGAGGGCCGAGGGCTTGAAGTCGAGCTTGCCGAACTGGCGGTACTGCATGGCGCCATGCTACCCGATTGAACGACGGCGCGGCGCCGGTCGGCGGTGCGCCGGCGGCACGCCGGCTGTAGACTCGGCGCCAGTCGTCCCGAGGAGCAGCCGCATGCCGAAGATCGTCCAGCACCCCGAGATCCTCGTCCAGGCCCGCAGGGGGCGGACCGTGGAGAGCCTGCACCGTGCCTGCGCCGCGCTGGCGGGACCCGACGGCGAGATCGTGGAGCGCTGGGGAGACCCGGGCATGGTGACCTACTGGCGCTCGTCGGCCAAGCCGCTGCAGGCCCAGGCCTGGCTCGCCGACGGGACCATCGAGCGCTTCGGCTGGGGCGCCGAAGAGCTCGCCATCATGAGCGCCTCGCACGAGGGCCTCGACTTCCAGGCCGGCCTCGTGCGCCGCATGCTGACGGACCTCGGGCTCTCGGAGCAGGACCTGCGCTGCGACGGCGCGCTCAAGGCGCGCCACAACTGCTCCGGCAACCACACCGGGTTCCTGGCCGCCTGCGTGCACCACGGCTGGGACGTGCCGACCTACCAGCGGGCGGAGCACCCTGCGCAGCAGGCCGCGCTCGCGGCGTTCGCGGCGCTCACCGGGCTCGACGCCGCGACCGTCGCGACCGGCGTCGACGGCTGCGGCATCGTCTGCTACGCCACTCCGGTCACCGTCGCCGCCACGACCTTCGCCCTGCTGCCCGAGCTGCTCCCGGAGATCAGCGCCGCGATGCGCGCGCGTCCCGAGCTCGTCGAGGCGCCGGGCTGGATCGACACGGAGGTCATGCGCGCCCTCCCCGGCGCCACCAGCAAGTGCGGCGCCGAGGGCCTGAGCTGCTTCTCGCTGCCGGACGGTCGCGGGCTCGCGGTCAAGGTCGTGGACGGCGCCGACCGCGCGCTCGAGCCCGCCGGTCTCGCCGCGCTCGAGGCCGTGCTCGGTCCGGACGCCCTGAGCGACGAGCTCCAACGCCTGGCGCGGCCGCCGATCACCAACGACGCCGGCGACGTCGTCGGCGGACTGCTCGCCGTCGTCCCCGAGTAGCCTCGCTCAGCCCTCCTCGGCCCTGGGCCTGCGCCGGAGGACGAGCAGCACGACGGCGACCACCACGACCACGGCCACCACGACGACGATGACCCAGGTGAGGCTGGAACCGCTGGAGGTCTCCGTCGCCGTGTCCGCCGCCACCGGCGCCACGTTGTAGTAGTTGCTGACGTTGTCGCTGATGAAGGCGACGGCGCCGTTGGGCTGCGGGATGCGCCGCCAGCCCTCCCAGCGCTCGGTGTTCCACGCCTGGAGCAGCTTGGGGTACGTGAGGATGATGTACGGCGACTCCTCGTAGAGGATCTCCTGCATCTGGTAGGCGATCTCCTTGCGCGCCTGCGGGTCGAGCTCTTCCGACTGCTGCTCCCAGAGCGCGTCGTACTCCTCGTTCGACCAGCAGGCGTCGTTCTGGTTCTCGATCTGCACGCTGCGGAAGTAGCCGAGCCGCCGGCCCGGGTCCGAGCCGCTCGGCTGCCACGCCCAGATGTAGGCGTCGTAGTCCGGCTTGTAGGTGTCGCCGTCGTAGTTGTAGCCGCCGTCGATGAGCACGCCGTTGTCCTCGACGGAGTACTCGATGTCGAGGCCCAGCTCCTCCCACCAGCCGGTGATGAGCTTGCCCATCACCTGGCTCTGCGCCGATTCGTTGCGCGACCAGAGACGCAGCTTGATGTCCTTGCCGCCGTTCCTGGGGTCGTTGAGGATGCCGTTGCCGTCGGTGTCCTCGTAGCCTGCGCCGGCGAGCGCCTGCCTGGCCTTCTCGAGGTCGAACCCGTAGGCCACGTCGACCGGCGGCTCCCAGTGCCAGTCGAGGTCCGGGTCGTAGAAGTCCACCTCGAAGATCGACGTCGCCGGGTCGGCGTACGTCTGGTAGGCGAGGGCGGTGAGCTTGTCCTTGTCCACCGCCCAGTTGAGCGCCTGGCGGAACTTGACGTCCTTGAGGACGGGGTTGCCGAGGGACGGGCCCTCGTAGCAGTTGAACGACAGGTAGTCGAAGGCCTTCTGCGAGCACGCCTCGGAGGCGAGCCCCTCCTCGGCCTTCAGCGCCGCGACCTGCGCCGGCGGGATGTTGATGGCCAGGTCGATGGTCCCCAGCTTGAGGTCCTGCGCCAGCGTGTCCTGGTTCTTGTAGACCTGGAAGATGATCTCGTCGATCTTGGGCTTGCCGCCCCAGTAGTCCTCGTTGGCCACGCAGCGGATGAACTTGCCCTTCTCGCGCTCGACCACCTGGAACGGCCCTGAACCGACGATCGGCGGCTCGTTGAGGTACTTCGTGGCCTCGTCGTAGGTCGCGAACTGGCTCCAGATGTGCTCGGGCACGATGGGCACCCACATCGAGAGGATGTCGGCCTTGGGCTTGTCGCACTCGATGACCACCGTGGCGTCATCGGGCGCGGTCACGGTGGCGATGCCGTCGAGCGCCGAGAGGAACGCGGACAGCTCGAGGTCCTTCTGGTAGTTGAAGCTGAAGGCGACGTCCCTTGCCGTGAGCGGCTGCCCGTCGCTCCACATCACGCCCGGGCGGATCTTGAAGGTCCAGGTGAGGCCGTCCTCGCTCTTGGTCCAGCTCTCGGCCAGGCCGGGCTGGGTCTCGAGGTACGTGTCGCCGTAGTTGGTGAGGAAGTCGTAGGCGACGTGGTAGAGCTCGTAGCTGGACTGCTCGATGCCCACGAAGGGGTTGAGGTTGTCGGGGTCGGTCGTCCAGCCCACCTTGAGGGTGACCGTGTCGCCGGCCGGCGACGGGCTGGAGCTGGCGAAGGCGCCGGCGAGCCCCCAGACGAGGCCCGCAGCAAGGGCCAGGACGACCAGCAGGACGAGGAGTCGAGACAGCGATCGCGGATGCGCAGCCATGGGCCATCCTTTCTGCGCGGCAGCTCATTGGCGACCTCCCGCCAAGGGAGGTCGCGCGGCGCCCCCCGGCGCCGCCCCGACAGGCTATGCAATCCCGCCCGGGCCGCGCAAGAGGTAGCGCGGCGGGCGGCGGGCGCGCTCCGACGCCGGGCCGCACATCTGCGATACACTCGCGCCCGCGTCATGCAGCGCCGGCGCACTGTGCGGCGGCCTCAGCGATCCACGGAAGGAGGGGGACATGACACTCAAGCTCGGCCTGCCGAAGGGGAGTCTCGAGCACGCGACGATCGACCTCTTCCGCCGTGCGGGCTTCCTGATCACGGTCGCGGAACGCTCCTACTTCCCCGCCATCGACGACCCCGAGATCGAGTGCATGATGGTGCGCGCCCAGGAGATGGCGCGCTACGTCGAGGACGGCGCTCTCGACTGCGGCCTCACCGGTCGCGACTGGGTGGTCGAGAACGAGGCCACGGTGCACACCGTCGCCGACCTCGTCTACGCCAAGCAGAGCTTCGGCAAGGTGCGCTGGGTGCTCGCGGTCCCCGACGCGTCGCCGGTGCGCGCGCCCGCCGACCTCGAGGGCAGGATCGTCGCCACGGAGCTGGTCGGCGTCACCCGGCGGTGGCTCGCCGAGCGTGGGGTCAGCGCCAAGGTGGAGTTCAGCTGGGGCGCCACCGAGGCGAAGCTGCCGGAGCTGGCCGACGCCATCGTCGAGGTCACGGAGACAGGCAGCTCGCTGCGCGCCAACAAGCTGCGCATCGTCGAGACGGTGCTCGAGAGCACGACCCAGCTCATCGCCAACGTCGGCGCCTGGGAGGACCCCGAGAAGCGGCGCAAGATCGAGGACGTCTCGATGCTGCTCCAGGGCGCGATGGCGGCGCTCGACAAGGTCGGGCTGATGCTCAACGTGCGCACCGGCGACCTCGACGGCGTGCTCGCCGTGCTGCCCGCGCTGCGCAAGCCCACGATCTCGCACCTCAGCGACGCCGGCTGGCTGGCGGTGAACACGATCCTCGAGGAGAGCGTGGTGCGCGAGATCATCCCCAGGCTCAAAGAAGTGGGCGCCGAGGGCATCGTCGAGTTCCCGCTCAACAAGATCGTGATGTAGGGCCCGGCCGGCGGGGCCGGAGCGCTCAGCCGCCGGCGGGGCCGGAGCGCTCAGCCGCCGGCGTGGCGGGCGGCCGCCAGGGCCTCCCGCTCGGCGAGCCGGCCGTACGACGGCCGCAGCTCGTGCTCGGTCACCGGCAGCCAGATGTAGCCGTCGCGGTCGTCGCCCACGGGGGTGGCGCGTCCCTGCACGAAGCGCCACGCCGTGAGCGCCGCGGCGAGCGCGTCCAGCGAGTCGTGGTCGTAGTACTCGTCCCACGCCACCCCGGCGCCGCGCAGCGCCGCGACGCGCACGCGCAGGCCGGCGCGCGAGGTCTTGGGCGGCGGCGTCCCGCCGAGCATGGTGACGAAGGTGGCGTGCGGGTAGACCTCGAGCGCCGCCGGAGCCTGGCCGAGCACCCCCGGGAGGGTCCCCGGGGCCGGCGGCTCGTAGCCGCGCCGGCCCAGCTCACGGAAGTACTCCCAGCCCGCCTCCATCCAGGTGTACAGACCGTCCGCCGCGGCGGCGACGGCGCGCGTGGGCACCTGGTAGATCGAGATGCGCCGGTGCGACAGCGCCGCGTCGCAGGCCCGCGGCCGCGTGGCGGCCGCGCCCCGTGCCCGCCGCGGCCGCTGCGGCGCGTCCACGCCCACGGCCACGGGCTGCAGGCCGTCGATCCAGTCCAGCAGCCTGGCCCTGTCGCCGGCGAGGCTGTCGTCCGACTCGGTCCACGAGAGCGCCTCGAGCGTGCGGCCGCCGCGCACGGCGACGGCCACGCACGGCCTGCTCGCGGCGATGTCCACTCCGACGACC
This sequence comes from Thermoleophilia bacterium, assembly GCA_036277455.1. Taxonomy (GTDB): domain Bacteria; phylum Actinomycetota; class Thermoleophilia; order UBA2241; family UBA2241; genus CAIXSE01. The sequence goes on along the minus strand of DASUMX010000076.1, from coordinate 1,039 downwards.
ACCGGGCCCGGATCCATGGTCGCAGCGTAGCAGACGGCGCCCGGGCGGCGGAAGGTGACCGGCCGGCCAGACGGATGGAGACGGAGCGGGCCGGCCGGGGAAGGCGCAGGCCGGCCAGGCTGGCGGATGTCAGGCGACGGGCCTCACGGAGCTTCCAGGCTGACGTCGCGGACGCCCCAGCGCCGCCAGGCGGGGTAGTCGCCGCGGGCCACGAAGCCGATGACGTTGCGCGCCCCCGGCTCGAGCAGGGCCGCCGGCAGCGTCACGGTGCGCGACCGGCTCCACGCCTTGACCGGCCCGGCGGCCAGCGGGCCCATGTCCGTCCAGTTCACCACCAGGCGGACCTCGTCCGCCTGCACGTCGTAGAGGCGGAAGCGCAGCACCCTGTCGCCCGTCTGGCCGGCGGTCTCGTAGAAGGCCTCCTTGGGGTGTGAGCGGTCCGCGCCGCAGTAGCCGAGCGGCGCGGCCGCCGGCAGCGCCAGCGGGAGGGCCGGCCGCTGGCGCGGGTTGAAGCGCACGTTGCGCAGCTGGCGCCAGCTCGCTTCGCTGGTCGTGGCCCAGTCGTACATGCTCCCGCCCAGGGCGCCGTTCTCGCGCAGGGCGCGCACGTAGGCGCTGGTCTCGCCGGCCGAGGACCTGGCGCCGTCGCCGGCGATCACGTGGATCGGCACGCCCGGCAGCCCGGTCTGCTCGCGGATGATGCGGATGTTGTCGCGCGTGTCGCGGTAGGCGTTGGCGTAGCCGTCGCCGTGGTAGGTGTAGTAGCCCATCGGGACGAACACGTCGTAGAGGTCCGCCAGCGCCCGGTAGGGAAAGCCGGGCCAATACCCGGGGTGCATGACCATCCCCGCGGGTGACGGGATGATGGCGCCCAGCGGGTACGAACCCCCCACGGCGCCGCGGATGCGCCTCGAGAGCGCCCGCAGCCGGCTGTTGCGCAGGGCGACGTCCTTGACGATGCTCGCCTCGATGTCGAGCGCGAACGAGTCGAAGCGCCGGCCGGACGGCGTGCGGTAGCGGATCGCCGCCACGCTGCGCC
>DASUMX010000075.1:0-11978 GCA_036277455.1 Thermoleophilia bacterium | reverse complement strand
GGCGCGGACGGTGAGGTCGAACCCTCCGTGGTGCGCCAGCAGGGTGAGCATGTGATCGAGGAAGCCGATGCCGGTGACGACGTCGGCGGCGCCCGTGCCGTCGAGGTCGAGCGTCAGGGAGATGTCGGTCTCGGTGGTGGTGCGGACGACCTCGGCGCGGCGCTCGATCATGTCAGCTCCTCACTGGCCCGGAGGCGGGCGGACAGCGCGTGCGCGCGCAGGCCCTCCTCGTCGGCGATGGTCGCCACCTGCGCTGCGAGCGCGGCGGCGGCTGGGCCGTCGAGTTCTACCACAGCCATGCGCCTGCGAAAAGCGTCGACGGAGAGGCCCTGGCCGAAGCGGGCCGAGCCGCCGGTGGGCAGCACGTGGTTGCTGCCGGCGGCGTAGTCGGCGAACGCCGTGGCGGCGTGGGGACCGACGAACACGGCGCCGGCGTTGCGCACGCCGGCGAGCAGCTCGCGCGCGCCCTCGCAGTGCAGTTCCAGGTGCTCGGGCGCGAACGCGTTGCTGAGCGTCAGGGCCGCGCCGCGGTCGGGGCAGGCGACGAGGACCACGTTGTCCGTGGCGATGCCCAGCTCCGCGGAGAGGCGGTCGACGGCCGCGGCCACCGGGCCGGCGAGCGCGCCGCCCACGTCGACGAGGCAGGCCATGGCGCCCATGCCGTGCTCGGCCTGCGCCAGGAGGTCGGCGGCAAGCCACTCCGGACGTCCCGACGAGTCGGCGATGATGAGGACCTCGCTCGGACCCGCCAGGCTGTCGATGCCCACCTCGCCGACGAGCAGGCGCTTGGCCTCGGTGACGTAGGCGTTGCCGGGGCCGGCGATGACGTCGCAGCGCGGGACACAGGCGGTGCCCAGGGCCATGGCGGCCACCGCCTGGGCGCCGCCGATGGGATAGAGGTGCTCGATGCCGATGAGGGCGCAGGCGGCGGCGACACCGGCGGCCGCGCCGCCGCCCGGCCGGGGCGGCGAGCAGACGACGATGCGCTCGACGCCGGCCACCTGGGCCGGGATCGCCGTCATGAGCAGCGACGACGGGTAGTCGGCGAGGCCGCCGGGAGCGTAGAGGCCGGCGGCGCCCAAGGGCACGACCTCCTGGCCGACGACCTGGCCTTGGGCCAGGGTCTCCCGCCAGGGCCGGACGGCCTCGCGCTCGTGGTAGGCGCGGATGTTGGCCGCCGCCGTCTCCAGCGCCGCACGCAGCTCGGGCTTGAGCGCCTCGAGCCGCGCCCGCATCTCGGCGGCGGGGACGGCGTAGTGCTCCGCGAGCTCGACGCGGTCGAGCCGCGCCGTCTGCTCGCGCACCGCGGCGTCGCCGCGGGCGCGCACGTCGGCGACGATCGCCTCCGCCGCCTTGCGGACCTCCGCGGGCGGCGGCGCCAGCGCCCGCAGCTGCGCGACCGTCGCGGCGACGTCGTCGTTCCAGGGCAGGTGCTTCATCTCTCCTCCACGACCGCTCGCAGCGCGTCCGCGAGCGCGTTGACATCGTCGCGGCGCAGGACACGCGCGGACCGCCCGGCCACGAGACGGGCGCTGCAGGCGGCCACGACCCCCTGTTCCACCAGGACGGGCGGCTCCACGGCGCCCGCCTGCAGGCGGGCGCGCAGCTCCACGACTCCGGCCGCCAGGCCGAGCGCCGGCGCCAGCGCCGGTGCGTCCAGCTCGATCAGCTCCGGCTGCAGGCCGGCCGCGGCGAAGTACCGCCGCGCGGCCTCCGGGTGCCGGGTGGCGACGCGGAGCCTGCGGTCCGGCCGCCCGCCGGGTCCGGCGACGGCGAAGACGAGATCGTCGCGGCGGCAGCGCAGATCGAGCAGGTCGGCGACCCCGTGGCGCCCCTCCAGCAGCTCGTCGCTGCCGACCACGCCGGCGTCCAGCGCGCCGCGGTCGCAGGCGCGCAGCACGTCCGCGGCGGACCCGAGGAACCACACACCCCGGGGGTGCGGGAGCAGCGCCGGGGCGGCCTCCCCGCGCAGCGAAGCGGCCGGCAAGCCGGCGGCCTCGAGCAGCCCGAGGACGTCGGCCGGCGGCGCGCCGGCCTCGCAGGCGAGGCCGATCCTCACCCGGACCCCAGCGCCTCGGCGATCTCGCCCGGGCCGCCCGTGACCTCGCGGCCGTCGGCGAGGCGCAGCGTGTACGAGCCGCCGTGGCGCAGCAGCAGCGGCGGCGCCACGGCGCGGACGTCCTCGGGCAGCGCCAGTACGGCGATGCCGGCGCGGCGGAGCTCCGCCGCCCGCGCCGGCGCCTCCAGCCCTCCGACGAACGGGACGGCGGCCGGCGCGGACACGAGCTCGACGCCGGCCTCGTCGAGGGCGTCGGCGGCGCGGTCCACGGCGACGGCGAAGCCCACGCCGGGGATGTCCCACTCGAACCGCGCCAGCAGCCCGTCGTAGCGGCCGCCGGTGGCCACGGGCAGGCCGACGCCGGGTGCGTACGCCTCGACGATCAGGCCGGAGTAGTAGCTGAGGTCCTGCATGAGGCCGAAGTCGAACGCCAGGCGATCGCCGTGGCCCGCCTCCTCCACGAGGTCGCGCACGCGGGCGAGGCGAGCCACCGCCGCCTCCATCACCTCGTTGCGCGCGAGCTTGCGCGCCCGGCCGAGCGTCTCCTCCCCGCCGCTGAGCTCGAGGACACGCCAGAGGGCCTTGAGGGCGTCGTACTCCACGTCGGCGTTGCCGGCGACGCTCTCCACCAGCGGGTAGTCCCGGTCGGCGAGGGCCTCGGTGAACGTCTCCCGGTCCTCGTCCGGCAGCCCCAGGGAGTCGATGAGCGCGCGCTGGTAGGCGGCGGAACCGAGCGTCACCGTGAAGGCGCGCAGGCCGAGCCCCGCGAGCGCGTCGCAGAGCAGGGTGACGCACTCGGCGTCGGCCTCGGCCGAGTCCAGCCCCAGCAGTTCGGCGCCGGCCTGCTGGAACTCCCCGTCCTGGCCGCGCTGCGGCGCCCACGGGCGGATGCACGGGGCGACGTAGCTGAAGCGGAGCGGCAGCGGGTCGTCGTCGCAGCGGTCGGCCGCCATGCGCGCCACGGGCACGGTCATGTCGGTGCGGACCATCAGTTGATGGCCTTGCTCGTCGTGGAGACGGTAGCCGGCGGAGAGCGTGTCGTCGCCGGACGACTCGAGCGTCTCCGCGAACTCCAGCCACGGCGTGCGCACCTCGCCGTAGCCGTAGGCGGCGAACCGGTCGCGGAGCCGGTCTTCCACCGCCCGCAGCCGGCCCGTCTCGGGCGGAAGGACGTCGCGCATGCCCTCGGGGATCATCCTCGCGTCCTCCTCCCCGCGCCGGCCTCAGCCGACCCCGATACAGCTCTCGCCGAGCAGCGCCTTGAGCTCCGCGTACAGCCCGGCGACGGGCTCGACCCGCAGACCGTCGCCCACGCGCAGCCTGGCGCGCTGCTCCCCGCTCACCATCTGCAGCACCACCGGCACCGTGCCGGGGAAGTCGGTGAGCACCCGGCGCAGGTCGTCCATCACCGTCGGGGCCACGCAAGCGGAGTCGATGACCACCGTGAGCGGGTGGTACTCGCTCACGCCGTTGAACGGCACGACCTCGATGGCCATGAGCATGCTGTCGCCCTCGGCCCGCTTCTCGATGCGCCCCTTGACCTTGATGATCGCGTCCTCCACGAGCAGCTCGCGGAACTGCTCGTAGACCTTGGGCCAGGCGCGGCACTCGATGCCGCCGTCGACGTCCTCGAGGCGGAACGAGAGCCACACGCCGCCGTTCTTGCTGACGCGCTTCTGGGCGTTGGCGACGATGCCGCCCGTCCAGGTCATCGCGCCGTCGCCGGCGTTGTCGAGCGCGCTCACCGGCATCTCGATCTCGTCGCGCAACTGCTCGCGCAGGCCCTGGAGTGGGTGCGCCGAGACGTACAGGCCGAGCGCCTCCTTCTCGTAGCGCAGCAGCGTCGTCTGGTCCCACTCGGACCGCGGCACCGTGGGCAGCGGGTGGCCGGTGTCCCCGGAGTCCATCGCGCCGAAGAGGTCGCCCTGGCCGTTGGCCGCGTCCTTGCGCTTGCGCTCCCCGTCGGACATCGCCAGGGGCAGCACCTCGATCATCCCGCGGCGCGGGTCGCCGGTGCTGTCGAAGGCGCCGGCGCGGATGAGCGCCTCGAGGACCCGCTTGTTGGCCATCTGGGAGTCGACCCGCGAGCAGAAGTCGAAGACCGACGCGAACGGCCCGCCCTCCTCGCGCGCCCTGATGATCGCCTCGATGGCGCCCACGCCGACGCCCTTCACGGCGTTCATCCCGAAGCGGATCTTGCCCTCCACGACGGTGAACCCGACCTGGCTGGTGTTGACGTCCGGAGGCAGCACCTCGATGCCCATCTCGTGACACTGGTTGACGTAGAAGGGCACCTTGTCCTTCGTGTTCATGACGCTCGAGACCAGGGCCGCCATGTACTCGACCGGGTAGTTGGCCTTGAGCCAGGCGGTGCGGTAGCTGATCATCGCGTAGCAGGCGGCGTGGCTCTTGTTGAACGAGTAGTCGCCGGTGGCCTCGAAGTTGGCCCACATCTTGTTGGCCACGGCCGGCGGTACGTCCTTCTCGGCGAGGCCCTTCATGAGGGGCTCCTTGAGGGTGGCCATCAGCGTGTGGTTCTTCTTGCTGATGGCCTTGCGCAGGTCGTCCGCCTGCGCGGGGCTGAACCCGCCGACCCGGCGGGCGATGGCCATGTACTGCTCCTGGTAGATGGTCACGCCGTGGGTCGGCTCCAGGATCGGGCGCAGGGACTCGTGGTCGTAGACGACCGAGGCCGGGTCCTTCTTGTTGCGGGCGTACGTGGGGATGTACTGCATCGGCCCCGGCCGGTAGAGGGCGACGATGGCGATGAGGTCCTCGAACTCCGTAGGGCCGATGTCGCGCAGCGCCTCCTTCATGCCGGGGCTCTCGAACTGGAACACGCCGGTGGAGTCGCCGCGGGCCAGCATCTTGTAGGTCTTCTCGTCGTCCAGCGGCAGCCGGTCGATCTCGATGCACACGCCGCGCGTCTCCTCGATGATCACCAGCGCGGCCTCGATGACGTCGAGGTTGCGCAGGCCGAGGAAGTCCATCTTGAGCAGGCCGAGCTTGGAGACGTCGTTCATGTCGAACTGGGTGACGAGCTCGGCCTCGCCCTTCTGCTGCAGCGGCAGGTAGTCGGTGAGCGGCCGGTCGCTGATCACCACGGCGGCGGCGTGGATGGAGTCGTTGCGGATGAGGCCCTCGAGGCTCATGGCGAGGTCGACGACCTCCTTGACCTCCTCGTCGGCGTCGTAGGCCTGCTTGAGCTCGCAGCCGGGCAGCATCGCGTCCGAGAAGCTCGCCGGCGGCGCCTGCTCGGGGATCATCTTGGCGATCTTGTCGCCGACCGCGTACGGCTTGCCCATGACGCGCGCGGCGTCGCGCACGGCGGCGCGCGCCGCCATGGTGCCGAAGGTGATGATCTGCGCGACCCTGTCCCGGCCGTACTTGCGCGCCACGTAGTCGATGACCTCTCCGCGGCGGTCCACGCTGAAGTCCATGTCGATGTCGGGCATGCTCTTGCGCCCCGGGTTGAGGAAGCGCTCGAACAGCAGGTCGTACTTGAGCGGGTCGATGTCGGTGATGCCGAGGGCGTAGCTGACGATGGACCCGGCGGCGGAGCCTCGGCCGGGTCCCACGGCGATGCCGTTGTCCTTGGCGAACTTGACGTAGTCCCAGACGATGAGGAAGTAGGCGTCGAACCCCATCTCGCCGATGACCCCGAGCTCGAAGTCGAGGCGCTCGATGACCTCCTGCCCGGGCTCGGCACCGTAGCGGCGCGCGATGCCCTGCTCGCACAGGTCGCGCAGGTAGCTGTCCTCGGTGAAGCCCTCGGGTACCGGGTACGTGGGCAGCTTGTAGTCGCCGAAGTCCAGGCCGACGTTGCAGCGCTCGGCGATCTCGACGGTCGCGGCGGTCGCGCCGGGGTAGTCGCTGAAGCGCTCCTCCATCTCCTCGGCCGACTTGAGGTAGAACTCGTCGCTGCCGTACTTCATGCGCTTCTCGTCGGTGAGGCAGCTCTGGGTCTGGATGCAGAGCAGCGCGTCGTGGGCGTAGGCGTCCTCGTGACGCAGGTAGTGGACGTCGTTGGTGGCCACCGTCTTGAGGCCGGCCTTCTCGGCGAGATGCGCGAGCTTGGGCAGCAGCTCGCGCTGCTCGGGCAGGCCGGCGTCCTGCAGCTCCACGTAGACGTTCTCCGGGCCGAGCAGGTCCGCCAGACGGCGGACCTCGGCCAGCGCGGCCGAGTCGTCGCCGTCGCGCAGCAGCATGGCGGTCTTGCCGCTCATGCAGCCGGTGAGCGCGATGAGCCCCTCGTGGTGCTGGCTGAGCAGCTCCCAGTCGGCACGCGGCTTGTAGTAGTAGCCCTCGAGGTAGGCCGTGGTGGCGAGTCTGACGAGGTTCTTGTAGCCGGTCTCGTCGCGCGCCAGCAGCGTGAGGTGCGCGTTGCGCTCCTTGACGCCGGCGCGGCTGCGGCGGTCGGTGGCCACGTACAGCTCGAGACCGATGATGGGCTTGATGCCCTCTTCTTCGGCGGCGCGGTAGAACTTGACGGCGCCGCCGAGGGTGCCGTGGTCGGTGAGCGCCACCGCCGGCATGCCCAGCTCCTTGGCCCGCTTGACCAGCTCTTTGATCCGGCAGGCGCCGTCGAGCAGCGAGTACTCGCTGTGCACGTGGAGATGGACGAATGCGGAGGTCATGGATGGGCCGGATTCTAGCATGGAGGGGGGCCGCCCCGGAGGCGTTCGGCGGCCCGTCGGGAAACCCCCCGGGGGTACCGCCGTCGCGCCGCTCGCGTAGGATGACGAGGGCGTAGTCTCGAGACGAGTCGCGGTCTCTCGACAGGAGGGTGGCGATGCGGGAGCTCTGGCGGCGCCTGGGCCGCCTCAACCGGGTGAGCCTGGTCATCGTCGCCGTGGTGTTCGTGGTCTGCGTGGGGCTTGTCGTCGTGGTCGACCCGATCATCGGGTCGATCCTCGCCGCGACCTGCACCGGACTGACGGCCTTCAGCCTCTGGTTCTTCTTCCACGACGAGGTGCGCAACGACCGGCTGCGCGACGGGGGAGTGCGCGCCGAGGCGGTCATCCTCTCCATGGAGGAGACGGGGGTGACCATCCAGGGCAACTACCTTCAGGCCCGGCTGCGGCTACTGGTACGGCCGGAGACCGGCGAATCGTACGAGGCGACGACGAAGTGCCTGATGAACCGCCTCGAGGTCCCTGCCTACCAACCCGGCAACCACATCCCGGTCGTGGTCGACCCGAAGGACCCGACGAGGGTCGGCGTCGATCAGGCCTTGGGCGCCCAGTAGCAGCGCTTGGGCGACTCGATACGGCCGTCCTTCTTCAGCTCGGCCATCGCCTTGTCCACGGCCTTGCGGTCCATGCCGGAGCGCTCGGCGATCGCGCCGGCGTTGAGCGGCTCGCCCGCCTCGGCCATGATCTCGAGGACCTTGTCGGCATCGCTCATCGCGCCTCTCCTTGTGCGTCGTTTGCGGCGGTTGTACCCGCGCCGCGCAGCATCCCGAACTCGATGGAGTCGACCAGCGCCTCCCAGCTCGCCTCGACGACGTTCTCGCTCACGCCGATGCTGCCCCAGCTCTCCTCCCCGTCGCTGGCGTCCAGCAGCACGCGGGTGACGGCGCCGGTGCCCTTGGTCTCGTCGAGGATGCGCACCTTGTAGTTGACCAGCTCGATGTCGGCGAGGTGCGGGTACTTGCCCACGATCGCCTGGCGCAGCGCCGAGTCCAGCGCGTTGACCGGGCCGTTGCCCTCGGCCGTGCTGATGATGCGCTCGCCGCCCACGTGGATCTTGATCGTCGCCTCGACCACGGCGCGGCCGTCCTCGCGCTTCTCGACGATGACGCGGAAGCTCTCGAGCCGGAACATCGGCTCGTGCGGCGCCAGCTCCTGGCGCAGCAGCAGGTCGAACGAGGCGTCGGCCGCCTCGTAGTGGTAGCCCTCGTGCTCGCGCGCCTTGAGCCGCTTGAGCACGGTGGCCACGCGCGCGTCGTCGCCCTCCAGCCGGAGGCCGAGCTCCTGCGCCTTGCGCACCACGGCGCCCTTGCCCGAGAGCTCCGAGACCACGATCCGCTGCTCGTTGCCCACCTTCTCGGGGTCGACGTGCTCGAACGTCTGCGGCGCCTTCTCCACGGCGGCCACGTGCATGCCGCCCTTGTGGGCGAAGGCGGAGCGGCCCACGTAGGGCGCGTGCGCCCAGATGGCCGCGTTGACCACGTCGGCGACGAAGTGCGACGTCTCGGTGAGGCGCGCGAGCTGCGCGTCGCTCACCACGTCGCGGCCCATCTTCAGCTTGAGCGCCGGGATGATGCTGACGAGGTTGGCGTTGCCGCAGCGCTCCCCGTAGCCGTTCACGGTGCCCTGCACCTGACCGGCGCCGGCCTCGACGGCGATCAGGCTGCCGGCGACGGCGCAGTCGCTGTCGTTGTGGATGTGCACGCCCACGACGACCTCGGGCAGAGCCGCCGTGACCTCGCGGACGACGTCCGCGACGAACGGCGGCAGGCTGGCCCCGTTGGTGTCGCACAGACAGACGGCCGTGGCGCCCGCCCCGGCGGCCGTGGCGACGCAGCGCAGCGCGTACTCGCGGTCGTCGCGCCAGGCGTCGAAGAAGTGCTCGGCGTCGTACACCACACGCTTGCCCTGCGCCGCGAGAAAGCGCACCGACTCGTCGATCATCTGCAGGTTCTCGCCCCGACTCACGCGGATGACCTTGCTCAGATGCAGGCCCCAGGTCTTGCCGACGATGGTGACGGTGGGCGTGAAGATCTCGGCGAGCACGCGAAGGCCCTCGTCGGACTCTGCCGCCGCGCCCTTGCGCCGCGTCATGCCGAAGGCGACGAGCTCCGCGCTCTCCAGGCGTTCGCCTTGCATGCGCCGGAAGAACTCGATCTCCTTGGGGTTCGAGGCCGGGAACCCGCCCTCGATGAAGCCGATGCCGAGCTCGTCGAGCTTGAGCGCGATGCGCACCTTCTCCTCGACCGAGACCGACATGCCCTCCTGCTGCATGCCGTCGCGGAGCGTGGTGTCGTAGAGCTGTACCCGGCGCTCGTGCATCGGTCCTCCCCGGTCCCTCCCGCTACTTCCTCGCGTACTCCATGAAGCCGGCGAACTCCTCGTCCTTGCCCGAGGTGATCGCCGCGAAGCGCTCCTGCATGCGGCGCGTGACGGGGCCGGGCTCGCCGATGAGGTGGTCGTCGAGCTCGCGGATGGGCACCACTTCGGCGGCCGTGCCCGTGTAGAACGCCTCGTCGGCGATCACCAGGTCGCTGCGCGTGAGCGTGCGCTCCTGGAACGGGATGCCCTCGCTTGCGGCGAGCTTGACGACGATGTCGCGCGTGATGCCCTCGAGCACGCCGTCGCTCGGTGGCGGCGTCATCAGGACGCCGTTGCGCACGCAGAAGATGTTCTCGCCCGAGCCCTCGGCGACGTGGCCGTGCTCCGTGAGCATCACGGCCTCGTCGTAGCCGGCGTTGAGGACCTCGACCTTGGCGAGGATGCTGTTGAGGTACTGGCCCGTGGCCTTGGCGGCGCGGGCCAGCGCCGTGTGGTCGAGCGACTGGATGCTGCTCGTCTTGGCGCGCACGCCGTGCTTGATGCCCTCGTCGCCGAGGTAGGTGCCCCACGGCCACGCCGCGATGATGACCTGCACCGGCGCGTCCATCGGGTTCAGGCCCATCTCGCCGTAACCGCGAAAGATCAGCGGCCGGATGTAGCAGGCCTCGAGCTTGTTGGACGCGAGCACCTCGAAGGTCGCGTCGTACAGCTCGTCGGTACTGTACGGGACCGGCATGTAGTAGAGCTTGGCGGAGCGCACGATGCGCTTGAGATGCTCGGTGAGGCGCAGCACGGCGACGCCGCGCTCCGTCTTGTACGCGCGGATGCCCTCGAAGACCCCGGAGCCGTAGTGCAGCGCGTGCGTGAGCACGTGGACCTTGGCGTCGGCCCAGGGGACCAGCGCGCCGTCCATCCAGATCGTGTCCATCTCGGGGATCGGGGCCATCGTCTTCCTCCTGTCCTTCGCGCGGTCCCCGCGCGAAGCTTCAACCTTTACCTGAGCGTTAGTGGAGCCTCCCAGTCAGACGCGCTCGGCCACGAGGTCGCCGACCTCGCTGGTCGAGTAGCCCATCTGCCCGGAGGCCATGCTCTTCATCCTGGTGCCGGTGACCTCTTTCGCGGCACGCTCCACGTCCTCCGCCGCCCGGACCTCGCCCAGCGTCTCGAGCATCATCGCGCCGGCGGCGATGGCGGCGATCGGATTGATCACGCCCATACCGGTGTACTTGGGGGCGGACCCGCCGATGGGCTCGAACATGCTGACGCCCTCGGGGTTGATGTTGCCGCCTGCCGCGACGCCCATGCCGCCCTGCGTGATCGCGCCAAGGTCGGTGATGATGTCGCCGAACATGTTGCCGGTGACGAGCACGTCGAACCACTCGGGGCTCTTGACCATCCACATGCAGGTGGCGTCCACGTGGTAGTACTCGCGCTCGACGTCCGGGTACTCGGCTTCGCCCATCTCGTTGAAGGCGCGGAACCAGAGGTCGTACACGAAGGTGAGCACGTTGGTCTTGCCCACCAGGCCGAGCGTGTTGTGCTCGCCGAGGCCGCGCGCCTTCTTGCCGTGCTGGCGTGCGTACTCGAACGCCCAGCGCAGGCAGCGGTCCACCTGGAAGCGGCTGTACACCATGAGCTGGGTGGCGACCTCGTGCGGCGAGCCCGGCATCATCGTGCCGCCGCCGCCGGCGTACACGTCTCCGGAGTTCTCGCGCACGACGACGTAGTCGATGTCCGCGGGGCCCTTGTCCTTGAGCGGCGTCTCGACGCCGGGATACAGGCGCACGGGACGCAGGTTGATGTACTGGTCCAGCTCGAAGCGCAGCTGGAGGAGCAGGCCCTTCTCCAGGATGCCCGGCGCCACGTCCGGGTGCCCGATGGCGCCCAGGTAGATCGCGTCGACCCCCCTGAGCTCCTCGATCACCGACTCAGGCAGGATCTCGCCGGTACGCAGATGGCGCTCACCGCCGAGGTCGTAGTGCGTGAGGTCGAGCTTGAAGCCGTGCTTCGCGGCGGCCGCGTCGAGGACCTTGAGACCCTCGGCGACGACCTCGGGTCCCGTGCCGTCGCCGGGCAGTACTGCGATCTTGTAGGTCTTCCCCATGTGTCTTTCTCTCCGATGCTGGATGCTTGTGCTGTGTGCCGGTGGTCAGGCGCCGTGCTCGCCCACGCGCGACTTGACGTACTCGAGCAGGCCGCCGCGGTCGATGAGCTCCTGCATGAACGGCGGGAACGCCTCCGACGTATAGGTCTTGCCCTGAGTGAGGTTCTCGACGGTGCCGGCGGCCAGGTCGACCTTGAGGCGGTCGCCCATCTCGGCGTCGGCGGCCGCGGCCGGGCAGACGACGATCGGCAGGCCGGTGTTGATGGCGTTGCGGTAGAAGATGCGCGCGAACGACGCCGCGACGACGACGCTCACGCCCGAGTGCTTGATCGCCACGGGAGCGTGTTCGCGCGAGCTGCCGCAGCCGAAGTTCTCGTCGGCGACGATGATGTCGCCCTGCTGGACGCGGTCCACGAACCCGGCGTCGATGTCCTCCATCGCGTGGCTCGCGAGCTCCTGCGGGTCGTTGGTGTTGAGGTGGCGCGCCGGGATGATGACGTCGGTGTCGACGTCCCGGCCGTACTTGTGGACGGTGCCCTCGAAGATCATCGGGAGCCTCCCTTCACGGCGCCGACCTCTTCGGGCGTGGCGATGTGGCCGGCGAGCGCGGAGGCCGCGGCCACGTACGGGCTGGCCAGGTAGACCTCGGCGCCGGGGTGACCCATGCGGCCGACGAAGTTGCGGTTGGTGGTGGCCACGGCGCGCTCACCCTCGGCGAGGACGCCCATGTGGCCGCCCAGGCAGGCGCCGCAGGTGGGGGTGCTGAAGGCGCAGCCGGCCTCGATGAGCGTCTGCATGGTGC
>DASUMX010000074.1:0-8992 GCA_036277455.1 Thermoleophilia bacterium | reverse complement strand
CCGCGGCGGCACGCGCCGGGGGCCGAGCGTCGGCGACGGAGTGCCGTCCCCCGGCCGTGATCCTCGAGCGGGACCTGCTGGCGCGCCTCCTGGTCGTGCCAGCGGCGACGGCGCTGGGCCTGCGGGTGCTCGAGGCGCCGGCGCCCGGCGGCGGCGGCCCGGCGCCGGCGGTCGTGTTCGTCCCGCTCGACGGGGAGCCGGACTGCCGTCGCGTCTGCGCCACGGCCCGGGCGGCCTTCGGCTCGCCGGCGCCGCCCGTCGTGGCCGGCTACGGCGCCGGTCCCGCCGGCCTGCTGGCCGCGCATCGCGCCCACCGCTGCGCGGACCTCGTCCTGCGGCTCACCGTCAGCGCCGGAGAAGCGCGGTTCGCGCATCTGCCGGCGGCGGACGCCGTCGCCTCCGCCGGCCTCACCGAGCGCGAGGCCGACGTCCTCGTGCTGCTCCTCCATGGGTGCACCACGCCGGGCGTGGCGGAGCGGCTCTGCGTCTCCCCGAACACGGCGCGCAGCCACTGCCGCGCCGTGCTGCGCAAGCTGGGGGCCGGCGACCGGAGGGCGCTGCGCGCCCGCCTCCTCGCCGGCGCCTCCGGCCCTCCGTCTCAGCCGCTCGTGACGCCCGGCTTCGAGGTTTGTCCGGGCAGCGTCGCGAACTTTGCCGAGAGATGGGTCGTCGCGCCGCCTCGGCGCGCGGCCCATACTTGAGGGCGCGTCGCCGCGCCGACTATGGTGGGCACGAGGCGCGGGGCCGGATGTCGACGGGGGGTGGCTGATGCAGGCACGGATCCAGATCCTCTCCGAGGACGAGAAGGCGCAGGTCCACGAGCGCACGCTGAAGGTGCTGGGCGCCGCGGGCATGCGCTGCGACACCGCCGAGGGGCGTCGCATCCTGGCCGCGGCCGGGGCGGACGTCGACGAGACGACGCGCCGGGTGCGGTTCCCGGCCGACCTCGTCGAGTCTCTGCTCTCGCAGGCGACGAGGACGTTCACCGTGCACGGGCGCCGGCCTGACTGGAGCTTCCCGGTCGGGACCGGCGCCTTCACCCTGCTGGCGGACGGCGGCGCCACCTCGGTGTTCGACGCCGCGAAGGGAGAGCGCCGCCCGACGACCCACGACGACTGGCGGGCGGCGACCCGGCTGCTCGACGCCCTGGACGACGTCGGCTTCTACTGGTGCCCGACCGACTACGCGCCGGACTACGAGCAGCCCGGCGGGTTCGTGCGCTACGTCACCGAGGTGTTCGGCACCTTCGGCAAGCACGTCCAGGATTCGTTCGGCACCCCCGCGCTCGCGCCGTGGCTCAAGGAGGTCCTGGACATCGTGTTCGGCGGACCCGACCAGGTGCGCGCGCGCATGCCGCTGTCGTTCCTCATCACGCCGGCGTCGCCGCTGACCATCGAGCACGACTTCACGCAGACCTGGCTCGAGCTGCGCGACTACCGCTTGCCGGTCGCAGTGATGCCGATGCCGCTGCAGGGCGCCACCGCGCCAGGAAGCCGCCTGGGCACGCTGCTGGCCGCCAACTGCGAGACCGTGGGCACGCTGTGCCTCGTGCAGGCGGCAGCGCCGGGCACGCCGGTGTTCTACGCCCCCGTGATCGCGACCATGGACCCGCGCACGGGCCTTTACGCCGCCGGCGCGATCGAGCACGCGGTGCTGGGCGTCGCCGGCACCGAGATGGCCCGGTACTACGGCCTGCCGGCCGAGTCCGCCGGGCTCGGCACGCAGACCTACGCGCCCGACCTGCAGACCGCGTGGGAGAAGGCGGAGAGCGGCCTGCTGGTGGCGCTGTCCGACCCGGACGTGCTGGTCGGCCCGGGCCTGCTCGGCGGAGCGACGGTCCTCTGCCTCGAACAGATCGTCCTGGACGTGGAGATCGTCCGGCACGCCCGCCAGGCGCGCACCGGCGTGCCGGTGCGTGACGACCTCTGGCTGGACGAGGTCCTGGACCGCGTCGGGCCGTGTGGTTCGTTCATCGGCGAGCGGTCGACGCGCACCGGGGTGCGCGCCGGCGAGTGGCGACTCAGCGACTTCGGCGTGCAGGGCAGCTGGGACGCGTGGCGGACGGCGGGCGCTCCGAGCACCATGACCGCCGCGCGCGAGCGCGTCCGGACCGTCCTCGCCGGCCAGGTCTCCCTGCCCTACAGCGACGACCAGGCGGCGGCCCTCGCGGCGCTGCAGCGCCGCGCCGACGCCGCCTCCTGACTTCGCGGCCTCCGCGCACGCGTCCGGCGTGACCGCCGGCGTAGCCGCCCGGGCCCGGGACGCCGTCACGCCCCGCCGGCTGCCTTTGAGGATGATCTCTTCGAGGAGATCAGGGAGCAGTCGCCGGCACGAAGGCTGCCTGTTGATCACCTCGCGGCCGCTGGGCCGGCGTCACCCGCCGGCGTCACCCGCCGCCCGGCGCCGGTGAGCGGCGCACCTTCGGCGCCCCACTCGTTGAACGGCCTTCGACGCTCAATCCCCGAGCGCGTCGTAGACCAGGCCGGTCAGCAGCTTGGGGTAGAAGTACGTGGACTTCTGCGGCATGACCTCGCCCTGGTCGGCGATGGCCCGCACCTGGTCGACCAGGGTCGCGTTGAGGAACGCCCCGAGCTCGTACCGTCCCGACCGCAGGCGGGTGAGCGCGTCGGGCACGCTCTTGGCGTAGTCGACGTGGCGCTCGGCGTCGCCGTGCTCCAGGCCGAGCGCCTCCCGCAACAGCAGTTCGTGGAGCATGGTCACAGAGAGGCCGGCGGCGGCGGCGGAGCACCCGCCGGCCGCGAGCCGCTGCGACGCGGCCGGCTCGCGGGTCTTGACCGTGAGGCACGTCTCCTCGCGGGGCAGATACAGGCCGAAGACCCTGCCGGGGTCGGCCTGCCCGGGCAGTCCCTCGAGCGCCGCGCGGCAGGCCTCGGCCCCGGTCACCGGCTCGCCCACGACCTGGAAGAACGGGTCGAGATGCTCGATGAGCGCGTCGTGCGTGAGCGGCTCGATGTCGCGCACCAGCCGGTGCGTGGGGAACACGGTGAGCCCGGGATCGCCGAGGCTGCACAGGTAGACCATGAGGGTGTCGGCGCCGAAGTCGCCCATCGCCCGGCGTTCGTCGCGGTAGGCCAGCGCCGTCTCGTAACGGTGGTGCCCGTCGGCGATGTAGAGCGGGCGGTCGCGAAGGGCCTCGGCGACGCGCTCCGCGGCCGATCCGGTCACCGTCGCCGCGAGGTGCCGGTTGCCGTCGTCGTCACGGGCGGTGCGCCACGCGGCGGCGGGGATGCCGGCCGCCGCCGTCTCGAGCTCCGCGCCGACGGCGCGGTCGTCGTCCGCGAAGAGCAGGAAGATCTGGCTGAGGTCCGCGCGGGTGGCCCGGTACAGCCGCAGGCGGTCGACCTTGGGGCCCGCGTGGGTGCGCTCGTGCGGCAGCACGATGCGCTGGTCCAGGGTGGCGAGCCGGAGCCGCGCGATGAAGCCCCTGCGGGTGCGCTCGCGGCCGTCCGGCCCGGTGTACGTCTGGTCGACGACGACGATGCCCGGCAGCTCGTCGCGTACCAGCACCCCGTCCTGCCGCCAGCCGCGGAAGGTGCGCGCGGCGCGGGCGTAGGCCTCGTCGCCGGGTTCTTCTCCGGGCGGCACCGGCAGGTCCACGTGGACCGCGTTGTACGGGCTGCGCGCGCGGAGCTCCGCGGCCTGCTGCGCCGAGAGCACGTCGTAAGGAGGCGCGACCACGGCGTCGAGCGCGATGTCCTCGCGGTACTGGAGGCTCCTGAAGGGCGAGATGTCGGCCACGGCGGGGCGGCCGCTACCGGCGGATGACGACCGGCAGGCCGATGACCACGCGATCGAAGAGGTCTTCGACGTCCCAGATGTGCATGCGGATGCAGCCGTGGGATGCGTAGGTGCCGATGGAGGAGTCGTCCGGCGTGCCGTGGATGCCGACGGCGGGGGCGCTGGTGCCGATCCAGCGCGTGCCCAGCGGATTCTCGATGCCCGGCGGGATGGGCTTGGCGTCCTTCGCCCACTCCGAGTTGGGCGGGTACCAGGTGGGGTCCATCACCTTGGAGGTGATCACGTAGGAGCCCGTGGGCGTGGGGAACTCCGACTGCCCGGTCGCGACGGAGTAGCTCTTGACGAGCTTGCCGTCGCGGTACAGGTGCAGCTTGAGGTCGCCCAGGTCGACCACGATCTGGCCGCTGAGGGCGTTGAGCACGTTGCCTCCGACGATGCCGTCGACCTCCAGGCCGTACTTGGCCTGCAGGCTGCGCACGGCCTTCTCGGTGGCGTCGTCGAAGTACCCGGTCTTCTTGCCGGAGTAGACGTCCGCGTCGGCGAGCTTGGACTGGAGCTTCCTGACGTCCTTGCCTTTGGCGCCCGGCCAGAGGGTGGCGGAGCCGAAGTGCTCGGTGCTGTCGACGACGAAGGTCTCCTTGCGGGTGACCACGTTGCCGCCCTTGTCCTCGACCGTGACGACGATGGTGTGCCTGCCCTGGGCGAGGTCCTTGGCCGCATACCTCGCCTTGGAGGCGGGGCCGGCGAGCTCTCTCTCTTCGCCGTCCAGCACGAACTTCACCGCCGGCACGCCGAGCTGGTCGGTGGCCTTGATGCGCACCGTGAAGCGGGACTTGCCAAGCGTCTTGTCCAGTCGCGTCATCTTGAGCACCGGGGGCTGCGCGTCGACGTACACGCCCAGCCGCTTGGCCCGCGTGTTGCCGGCCCGGTCGGCGGCGGTGATGACGACCACCGAGTCTCCGTCGGGCAGGTCGGCGCTGACGGAGTACCGGCCCGCCGCGTCGGCCTGCGCGCTCACCTCGACGTCATCGCCGGCGATGGTGACGGTGGCGTACGGTTCCGTGACGCCGCTGAACACGGCCGGGTCGGTGTTGATGCGCCCCGCCATCAGCTCGTCTTCGAGCTCGAGCTTGGGGATGCTGGTGTCGACGGTGAAGCGCCAGTCCTTGCTCACGTCGCGACGGAAGAGGTTCGAGCTCCTGGCGCGGAACGCGACCGCGTGCTCGCCGTCCGCGAGGTCGCCGGCGCTGATGGTGAGCGTGTCTCCGTCGCGCCGGGACTGGGCGGTCACGTCCTCGCCGTCGAGGGTGACGGCCACGTCTTTGAGATCGGACAGGCCCCTGATGTCGAGGACCACGGTCGGCGAGGGGTCCTTGACGTACGCGTCGGGACCGGGCGTCACCGCGGAGACCCGCGGGACCCCGTAGAGTTGCCAGCCGACCACGGCCGCGAACACACAAACCGCCGCGATGACGATGTACGGCCAGCGGCGGCGGCGTTGCTCTGTGCTGCTGTACAGCTGATACGGTACGTCCGGCACGGGCCCCTTCCTGGACGAATCTGCTCCGCATTATAGCGCAGGGCATCGGCGCTGTCCTCGCTCTCCTGAAGTGTTTCCGTATGACCGCCCTTCCAGTCGCGCGCGAGGGAGCACTATACTCTCCCGCATGGATCGCTCTCTCGACGACCTCTTCGCCGACGTCGCCGCCGGCCGGCTCTCCGCCGCGGACGGCGCCGAGCGGCTGCGCCGCCTGGGCTACGTCTCGGTCGGAGACTTCGCACTTCTCGACGTCTCTCGGGCCGCGCGCAAGGGCGTGCCCGAGGTCGTGTACGCGGAGGGCAAGACGGTCGAGCAGGTCGTCGCCATCACGCGCCGGTTCCTCGAGCACGACCCGGTGGTGCTCTGCAGCCGGGTGAGCGAGGAGCAGGCGGCCGCCCTGGCCGGCGTGGACGGCGCGGTGGAGCACGACCCTCGCAGCCGGATCGTGGTCGTGCGCCGGGCGGACGCGCCGGCGCGGGAGGCGCGCGGCGTGGTCGGCGTCCTGGCGGCCGGCACCAGCGACGTCGCGGTCGCGGGCGAGGCGGTCGCGATGATCCGCGCCATGGGGGTCGACGCCCTGACCGCCTTCGACGTGGGCGTCGCCGGCCTTCACCGGCTCTCGGCGCCGCTCGAGGCCATGCGCGAGGCCGGCGCCGGCGCCCTCGTGGTCGCCGCCGGCATGGAGGGCGCGCTGCCGTCGGTCGTCGCCGGCCTTGCTGCCGTCCCGGTGATCGGCCTGCCGACGTCGTCGGGCTACGGCTACGGGGGGCGTGGCGAGGCGGCGCTGATGGGGATGCTGCAGAGCTGCAGCCCGGGGCTCGCGGTCGTGAACATCGACAACGGCGTGGGCGCCGGGGCAACGGCCGCGCTCATCGCCCGCGGAGCCGCCGGATGAGCTCGGTCCCGTTCGTGCTGCGCGACCACCGCGAGCAGCTGTGGCGACGCTGGGCCGAGTCGCTCGGCGACGACGTCGGCGCCGACTACAGGGAGCTCATGAGCAGCCCCCTCGGCGAGCGCTACGTGCGCGCCTTCGTCGACGATCTCATCGCCTGGAGCGAGGCCGAGGAGTACGAGGCGCCGGCGCAGCTGCGGCAGGCCTGCACGCGGGTCGCCGCCGACGCCGCCAACCGGATGTCCCTCGGCTTTTCGGCGCTCGAGCTGGCGACGGCGGCGCAGGCCCTCCGCGGCGCCATCGTGGACGTGCTGCTCGACGCGCTCGTGCTCGGCGAGCTGCCCTCCTTCGCGGAGACGCTCGAGCAGCTCAAGGCGGCGGACGCCTTCATCGACCGGCTCGTCGTCGCCATCCTCGGCGCCGCGCCCGGTCCGGCCGGCGACGTCTGACCGGTCCAGCGACGCCGCGGTGCGCCGTCCCGCGCCGCGCCGCGAGGGTTGCGCCCCCACCGGCGCGCGTCTAGGCTTCCGGGCATGCTGAGGTTGGCCCTCATCTTCGGCGGGCGCTCCGCGGAGCACGAGATCTCACTCGCCTCAGCTCGCTTCGTCTCCTCCATGCTCCACCACGACGAGTACGAGGTCACCCCGGTCGGCATCACGCCGGCGGGCCGCTGGGTCGTGCCGGACGACTTCGACGCCGCCACGACCCAGGGCCTGGACGCCGTCTCCTCGCAGCCGGTCCACCTGGTCGCAGACCCGACCCGTCCCGGCCTGGGACTGGCGGACGGGTCGTTCCGTCCGCTCGACTTCGCCTTCCCCATCATGCACGGCACGTTCGCCGAGGACGGCACCATCCAGGGCCTCCTCGAGATGGCCGGCCTCGCCTACGCCGGCTCGGGCGTGCTGGGGAGCTCCGTCGGCATGGACAAGGAGCTCATGAAGGCAGTGTTCGCGAGCGCGGGCCTGCCGCAGATGGACTTCCTCTCGCTGCGCGACGCCGCCGCGACCGGGCCGGAGGCCGTCGCGGCCGTCGAGGCGCGCCTCGGCTACCCGGTGTTCGTCAAGCCGGCCAACCTCGGCTCCAGCGTGGGCATGACCAAGGCCCACGACCGGGCGGAGCTCGTGGCGGCCCTCGACCTGGCCGCGGTCTACGATCGCAAGACGATCGTCGAGGCGTCCTGCGACGGGCGCGAGCTCGAGTGCAGCCTGCTCGGCAACGAAGGCGTGCGCGCCTCCGCCGTGGGCGAGGTCATCCCGGGCAACGAGTTCTACGACTACGAGGCCAAGTACACCGAGGGCAAGATGGCCTTCGCCATCCCCGCCCAGGTCGACGACCGGCACACCGAGCGGGTGCAGGAGCTCGCGGTGGCGGCGTTCCGCGCCGTCGACGCGAGCGGGTTCGCGCGCTGTGACTTCTTCCTGGACACCGCGGGTCAGGTCATCCTCAACGAGATCAACACGATCCCCGGCATGACCGCCATGAGCGGGTTCCCGCGGCTGTGGGCGGCGTCCGGCCTCGACGGCAAGGCGCTGGTCGGGGAGATCGTGCGGCTGGGACTCGAGCGCCACGCGCGCCTCGCCCGGCTCAAGATGGCGCGCTGAGCTCCGCTACTCGGCGCTGCCCGTGCGCGTGGGGTGCGTGGTGCGCTCCACCCAGTCCTCGAGCGGCGGGATCGCCGCCAGGTACCTGAACGCGTAGGTGTCCGCGGTCGCCCTGGCCGTGACGGTGAACCTGACCGTGCCGCTCTCGGTCTGCACGGCCTTGAAGTCGACCATCTCGATGTCCGACTTGGCGAGGTACTCCTCCGCGGCTTGCTGGGCGGCCCCGACGTTGAGTGACTGCGCGTACTCGGTCCGCGCCTCGTCGGCGGCCGAGCTCGCGTCGTCGGCGGACTGGTAGGCGCGGAAGATCGCCATCCCGTCGAGGATGACGACGGCGATGACGGCGAGGATGACGGCGATCCAGATGACCTCGCGGATGAAGCCGTCCTGACTGCGCAGGCGTGAGCGCCGCGTCACCGTTCCTCCTTCGTCTGCCGGACTTCGTTCCCCCCTGTATCGGCGGGAGGCGCGAACAGTTTACTCCAACGGCCCCGTGAGGCCGATGCAGAGGACGGCGAGGTCGTCCGCGGGCGGGCGCGCCGAGAACCGTTCGCCCGCCTCGACGAGGCGGGCGACCACGTCCGCGGCGCCCGCGCCGTGGCAGCCGGAGAGCGCCCCGGCCATGCGCGACTCGAAAAAGGCGCCCTGCTCGTCGCGGAGCTCGGTGATCCCGTCCGTGAACAGCACGATGAGGTCGCCGCGCGAGAGCCGCAGGGTCTCGGCCGGGTACGGCTCGAGCGCGGCGTCGAGCTCGATGCCGATGGCCGGCTCGGTGATCAGCAGCGGGCGCTCGACGCCCCCGGCGCGCACGAGGAACGGCGTCGGGTGCCCGGCGCTGGCGAGCTGGAGCAGTCCCGTGCGCGGCGTGAGCTGCCCGAACAACACGGTGACGAAGCGCTCGCTGTCGGGGGAGAAGTCCTCCTGCTCGAGCAGCCCGTTGCGGAGTTCCTGCAGGGCTTCTCCGGGGCGCGTGGGCCAGGAGAGCTGGCCGCCGTGGACGGCGCCGCGCAGCATGAACTTGGTGACGAAGGTGGTGGCCATGGCGTCCACACCCTTGCCGGCGACGTCGCCGATGGCGAACGCGAGGCTGCCGGACGGCGGCCGCGTGTAGTAGTCGACGAAGTCGCCGCCGCTGAGCACGCCGGCGCTGGCGGAGCGGTAGGTGAAGGCGATGTCGAGGCCGGCCATCTCGGGCGGCGC
>DASUMX010000073.1:0-7327 GCA_036277455.1 Thermoleophilia bacterium | reverse complement strand
CGGCGGGGGCACGCAAAGGTCCCCGCCGCCGTTCGTCGTGAGGGCTAGCGTCTCGCCGGGGGGGCGAGACGCCGCGCGGCCTCGTCAGGAGAGCAGGGAGCGCACGACGCCGAGCCCGCGGGCAGCATCGTCGCACCAGGCGTCCGCGCCGAGCCGCTCCTTGACCATCTCGTCGACGGCGGCGCCGCCGAGGACGATGGGGAGGTGCGGGTGCCAGGCCTCCGACTGCTTCCGCACCAGCTCGATCGTCTCGCGCAGCGCCTCGTAGCCGGACGTGAGCAGGCAGGAGAGGCCGAGCACGTCCGGCCGCTCGACCTCCACCGTCTCGGCGATATGTTCCGGCGCCACGTTGACGCCGAGGTCGAGCATGGTGAAGCCGTCGGCGTCGAGCAGCGCGATCACGATGTTCTTGCCGATGTCGTGGATGTCGCCACGCACCGTGGCGATGACCATCTTGCCGCCGCCGATCTCTTCTCGCACCGCCGTCATCCGCGGGATGAGGATCTCGGTCGCCTCGCGGATGATCTCGCCGGCCATGATGAGTGCGGAGATGTAGTAGGTGCCCTCCTCGTAGAGGCGGCCGACTCTCTCCATGCCCGTGCGGCACTCCTCCACGAGGACCGCCGGATCCTCGCCTGCGGCCAGCCGCTCGCGGATCTGCGCGAGCGCGGCCCGCTCGTCCATGCGCACGATGAGTTCGTCGAGGCGCTTGGGGGGAGGGGTGCTCACGGCGTCATGCTCCTTCCTTGGGGCCGGTGATGCCGACCGTCGTCGTGAAGCTCAGGCGGTCGGCGCGGCCGACGAAGCGCCCCCAGCTTTCGGGGCGGTCCTCGAAGTCGAAGAAGACGTGCTCGAGGACCCAGGCGAGCGTTCCCGGCTGCTCGCCCAGCTGAGCCGCCTCCGCCTCGGTGAAGGCGGAGGCGTGCAGCGTCAGGCGCCCGTACTTGAGGTCCGAGCCGGCGGCGCCGGAGAAGAGGTCCCGCAGCGCCGTCGTGGCCAGCTCCGCCTCCACCAGCGGGCGCGCCGGATCGAAGACGAGGTACTCGCTGTGGTAGAACACCGGCTCCTCGCCGCGCAGGAGGAGCCGTTTGATGGAGATGACGCGGCCACCCTCCTCGAGCGCCAGCTTCTCGGCGACACGCGGCCCGGCTGAGACGATGCGCGCCTCCAGGATGTGCGCCTCGACATCGGGGCTCGCGAGGTAGCGCGTGAGGTCGTCGAGGTCGAACGTGGCCGCCGCCAGTCGCGGCGGTTTCACAAAGGTCCCGCGGCCGTGCTCGGTGACCACCACATCCTCGCGCACGAGTTCGCCGACGGCGCGGCGCACGGTCATGGGGCTCACCTTGAACGCCGCGCAGAGCTCGGCCTCGGAGGGCAGGCGGTCGCCAGGCCGGTGATCCCCGCGCGCGATACGCTCGCGGATAGCTCGCGCGAGCTGAGCGTAGGGCGGTTCGAAGGACCCTCTGTCGATCGGCTTGCTGTCCATCACCTTGGCGTTCCCGGTTTCCGCCACCATCCCCCGGCGACCTGATGCCCCGCATTCTACCACTCAACAGCAGACTTCCCTAGACCAGTAGGGTAGTTGCTGGTATCATGACGCCGGACCAGCTGGACGCCGGCTCGCCCGGCGCCGGCCAGGGAGGAGCCGCGGCCTCTTGCGGTGGCGCGGCTCGACAGGACAGACCAGGGAGGTTCGATGTCATCCGGGCTCAAGGAAGCCGTGATCGAGCTGCGTGAGGAGGACGCGCTGCGGGTCACCGAGGAAGAACTGAAGGGCGGGACTGACCCCCTCATCCTCATCAACGCGTGCCGTGAGGCCATGGACGTCATCGGTCAGCGCTTCGCCGACGGCCAGGCGTTCATCCCCGAGCTCATCATGGCGGGCGAGATCATGCAGGGCGTCACCGCCAGGCTGAAGCCGTATCTCAAGGCGGACGCCGCGGGGGAGAAGCTCGGCACCGTGGTGATGTGCACCGTGCAGGGCGACATCCACGACATCGGCAAGGACATCGTGGTCACCATGCTCGACATCGCGGGGTTCGAGGTCATCGACCTGGGCGTGGATGTGCCCGTCGCCAAGGTCGTAGAGACGGTTCGCGACAACAACGCCCAGGTGCTCGGGCTCAGCGGTCTGCTCACCGTCGCCTTCGACTCGATGAGGGCCACCGTGGCCGCCGTCGACGAGGCCGGTCTGCGCGCCGACGTCAAGATCATGCTCGGCGGCGCGCCGGTCACCGACGCGGTGGTCGACTACGCCGGCGCCGACGCCTGGGGCAAGGACGCGGTGGCCGCCGTGGAGCTCGCCAAGCAGTGGGCGGGAGGTGCGTCATGACGTTGCCCGACAACTGGAGCGAGCTCACTCCCGACGAACGGCTGCAGTGGCGTCTGGACGCCTGGCAGAACATCCCCGTCGAGTTCGCCTCTTCCGAGGTGGCGCAGGCCTATCGCGACCGCGTGCAACTCTACCGCGACGTGCTCGACCTCAAGAAGCCGGCCACCGTGCCGGTCGCGCCGTGGATCGGCCTCCTGCCGTTCCGCTTCTACGGGCACACCGGCAAGCAGGCGTACTACGACTACGAGATCTTCAAGGGCGACTGGTTCAAGTTCCACGAGGAGACCAGGCCGGACGGGCTGGGCCTGACCCTCGGCGTCGTGCCGGGCAAGCTGTTCGACATCCTCGACTACAACCTCTACACGTGGCCCGGTCACGGCACGCCCGAGGACACCTGCTACCAGTACACCGAGCAGGAGTGGATGAAGGGTGACGAGTACGCCGCCCTCATCCAGGACCCGGGCACGTACTGGCAGCGGACGTACCTGCCGCGGGTGTTCGGCGCCATGGAGCCGTTCTCCATGCTGCCGCCGTGGACCGACCTCGTGGAGATCCCCTTCACGGCGCCGTTCTTCGCCGGGTTCTCCGCGCCGCCCGTCAAGGAGATGCTGAAGAAGCTGGCCGAGGCCGGCGACGCCGCCATGGAGTGGCTGCAGGCGGCGATGGCGGCCGACGGCCGCTGCATGGCCGAGCTCGGCATCCCGCAGACGGCCGGCGGCGCCACCAAGGCGCCGTACGACACCCTGGGCGACACCATGCGCGGCACACGCGGGCTGATGCTGGACAAGTTCCGTCAGCCCGAGAACGTCAAGGCGGCGATGGAGCGGCTCGTGCCGCAGTCGATCGACTGGGCTGTGCGCTCCAACAACATGACCGGCAACCCCATCGTCTTCATCCCCATCCACAAGGGCGCCGACGGGTTCATGAGCGACGCCGACTTCAAGGAGCTCTACTGGCCGACCTTCAAGGCCGTGCTGCTCGGGCTGATCGAGCAGGGGTTGGTGCCGTGGGTGTTCGTCGAGGGCTCGTATAACGAGCGCCTCGAGGTGATCGCGGACGAGGACATCCCCGCACACCGCATGATCTGGATGTTCGACGCCACCGACATGGACCGCGCCAAGGCCGTCGTCGGCAAGCGCCAGTGCATCGGCGGCAACGTGCCCGCGGCGCTGTTCGCCATGGGCACGCCGGAGGAGATGGACGCCTACGTGAAGGACCTGCTGGGCAAGACCGCCCAGGACGGCGGCTTCATCCTGAGCAGCGGCATCGTGCTGGACGAGGCCGACCCGGCCGCGTACCACGCCTTCATGCAGGCGGGCCGCAAGTACGGGAAGTGAGCCCCTTCGGGCGCGGAGCCACGCAGGTGGGTCGCGCCTGAGGCGAGCTCGGACGCGAGGAGAGGGCGGCGGCGGGGGACTGGAGTGCCCTCCGCCGCCGCCCTCGGCGCGAAGAAGCAGGCCGGGCTCAGCGCCAGTCGGTCTCCGCGCCGGACGCGCGGGACCAGGCGTCCTTGACGATGGCGGGAAGCGACGCCTCGTCAACGCCGAAGACGATCACGTTGATGGTGAGGAGGCCCTGCTTCGGCGCGCCGGCGATACCGCCGGTCAGCGCCGGCCGGGCTCCGAGGGCCGTGACGTGGAAGGCGAGGTCGCCGCGGTCGCGCGCGGCCAGGGTGCCCTTGATGTGGCCGACCAGCGTGCAGCCGGCATCGGCCAGACTGTCCGAGAGCGCAGCGAAGAATCGGGTGACAACGTCCTCGAGCTGGTCGGCGTGCGCCGGCTGCGCGAAGACGACGCCGGCGCGCGCGGCGAACACGGCAGGCCGCGCGCCGCTCGGCAGGTGACTGAGGTGGTCGTGCCCGCCGGCCGCATGCCGTCCGCGCTCAGGATGCTGGTGCGTCACAGCACCGCCCCGAGCAGGCTCTTCATGCCGGCGCCTGAGGTGGCCGACACCGCCAGCACCGGCGCCGTGCCGGCGAGGGTCCGCACGCTCTCGAGGACCGCGGTCTGCGTGTCCGCGTCGACCTCGTCCACCTTGTTCACGGCGACGACGTCGGCCGACCCGAGCTGTGCGGTCACCAGCGGCTCGACGACCTCCAGCAGCATCTCCCAGCGCGGCGCATCGACGAGGGTGAGCACGCGGATGGTGTCGACGTGCGGGCAGTTGTCGACCACAAGCCCCAGGATGTCGCCCGGCGCGGCCAGGCCGGTGGGCTCGATGATCACCCAGTCCGGCTCGTACCGGCCCTCGACGGTGCGCAGCGTCTCGACGAGGCCCACCTGCAGCGTGCAGCAGATGCAGCCGCCGAACAGCTCCTGCACGGGAAGGCCCTGCTCGCGGACGTAGCCGCCGTCGACACCGACCTCGCCGATCTCGTTCTCGATGATGGCGAGCTGCTCGCCCCGCTCGACCATCGCGCGCGCGACCTCGAGCAGCACGGTCGTCTTGCCCGAGCCGAGGACGCCGGCGATGCAGAGGACGTTCACGCCGGCTTCGAGCCGGCACCGGTCGGCTGGGACGGCGCGTCCGCCCCGTCGCCGCCGCCTCCGCCGGCGAAGAGCTCGGGCCGGAAGTCCTGGAGGGTGAGCTCGTGGCCGGGAGGGGCGACGACGAAGTCGTCGCCCCAGTCTTCGGCCACGAGCGCATCGAGGATCCGCGTCGTCCCGGGGACCTCCTCGACCGCGAGGTCGAAGGTCTCGGCGAACTCGGCGACGCGGGCCCGGTACGGCTGCAGGTCGTAGCGGCCGGTGTCGACCAGCACGATGCGCGTGTAGTGCTTGAGCAGCAGGCGCATCATCATCTCCGCCCGCTCCCGGCCGCGCTTCTCCACGAGCTTCTCGTGCTCGCTCATGATGGTGTCGCACTCCTCGAGGTAAGCCTTGGCGACGTAGTAGCTGCCGCGCTCCTTCTCCGACTCGGCCGAGAACGCCTCATTGGAGCCGAGAAGCATGGCGATGCAGTCGTCCACGCGCGGCACGACGAGAGTGGCGTGCTCGGTCTTGAGGCCGAGGACGGAGTTGGAGCAGAGACCGTACCCGAGGACGATGGTCGCGCCGGGGACGTCCGCCTCCGCCACAGCGGCGCGCAGCGCCTCCTTGAGCCGCTCCGGGCTCACGTGCAGCTGCGCCTCGAGCTCGCGGCAGTCGACGCCGTCGGCCGCGCCGTCGGCGAGCTCGCCGAGGACGGCCGGGCAGGCGATGAACTTCAGTCTGCCGGGGCCGGGCGTGAGTGTCTCAGGCTGGTCATCGAGGGTCATGGGTCACCAGGGGTCGCGGACGTTGGGCCTGGACTTCATGGTAGCAGGAGGGCGTCGGCGGCGAGCCGCCGACGCCTGCAGGCGCGCCCGTGGCTCAACGGTAGACGTAGTCCCCCGCCTGGTACTTGGCCGGCACCACCGGGATCTGGAGGTACGAGTCGTACTCGCCGCCGGTGTGGACGAAGTGCTGCCCCTTGTTGTCGGTGTCCCAGGCGAACGGCTCGAACCAGTTCTCGCGGATGTAGCGGCCGGCGATTCGCAGTCGCAGTTGCTGGCCCCTGTGCCAGATCTTGCTGGTCGGGTAGATGGCGATGTCGACGGGCACGATCTCGCCTGGCTTGAGCTTCTGCTCAGAGCGGTGCGCCTGCACCGGCTGGACGTCCGTCGAGAGCTCCTCGTCGAGCTCCCGGCGAGACACGCGCAGGTTGCCGGGAGCGCCGGGGTGCGGCAGGCCCATGACCAGCGTGGGGAGCCACTCGCCGTTCTCGTCGAGCTTCATGACGGTGATGAAGAGGTCCATCTCGTCGTGGCCCTCGGCCTCGACCCAGAGCCTGACTTTCATGGATCCGGTGATCTCGGTGTCCCCGTCGAATGTGATGTCGAAGGTGGTCTCGCCCTCGGCCGCATCGTAAGCGGCCTTCGAGACGCTCGCGACCGGCGCGGGGGAGAGGGCCGCGTTCGCGGCATCCAGATGGAGCTTGCGGTACTCGGTGCGCGCCGGCGGGTACTCCCGCTCCGGCCGGTTCACCTGGAAATCGTGGTCGTAGGCATCCATCACGTCGAGGCGCACGGGCGGGGTCGCCTCCCAGCCGTTGCGGATGCCCTTGAGGTAGCGGTCGAAGAAGCGCCGCAGATCCTCCATGTTCTGCCAGGCGTATGCGTCTGGCCACTCGAACTCGCGGTGGATGCGCAGCCACTTCTTCTCCGAGGAGATGCGCCGCCAGGCGTTCAAGGTGCCGAGCAGGTGGATGTGGCTCCAGCCGGCGCAGACGTAGGCCGGTACCTTGACGTCCTCAAGGCGCGGCATGTGGGATTTCCAGTACCCGTTGATGAAGGGGTACTCGGAGAGCATCGCCACCGGGTCGTCGATGTAGCCTCGGCCGCGGAAGATCGTGTAGACGAAGCTCACGAAGCCCGGCGCGGGGATGCCATTGTTCGTCACGAACTCACGGAACATGTCGGTGAGCCCTTCCCACGGCGCGATGCAGGCGAGGTGCGGGGGCTGCTCCGCAGCCACGTACCACTGGGAGATGGCGAGCGAGGAGTTGCCGGCCATGCCCACCTTGCCGTTGGACCACGGCTGGGCGGCGGCCCACTCGACGACGTCGTAGCCGTCGCGGCCGTCCTGGTCGCTCCAGATGCTCTGGTTGCCCTCCGAGTTCCCGCAGCCGCGCCCGTCGGTGTTGATGATCGCGTACCCCTGGGCGCACCAGTGGACGGGATCGGGGCCCTCGAACTTGGTCATGTTGGAGACGGCGCCCTCGGGTACGCCGGGCACGAAGGCGTGCTCGCCCCCGTTGGCGCGCTTGCCGTAGTTGGACCAGGCGAGGATCGCCGGGAGGTCCTTTTCCCCCGCCACGCCGACCGGACGGTGGACGTCGACGTAGATCTTCACGCCGTCGCGCAGCGTGACCTCGACGTCCCGGTCGACCTGGACGCCCTCCTGGACCAGGCTCCGCTGGTCCGGCGGCGGGAACGTGCCGCAGCCGTCCAGTGGCCACTCCTTCGGCGCGTCCAGC
>DASUMX010000072.1:0-8018 GCA_036277455.1 Thermoleophilia bacterium | reverse complement strand
CAGATGATGGCCGATCGCCGCGGAGACGGCCGCCGCGGCCGCTCCGCGCCGCCGGTGTGAGTGCCGCGTGCCGACCGCATACAGGCCGGCGATGTCGCCGATCTGCGCGCAGCCGGCCACGGCCACGGGGCGTCCGTCGTGGAGGGCGAGGAAGGCCGCGGCGTCGGCCCGCGCGGCGAAACCGACGCCGAGCAGGCGCTGGCACCAGTCGACGGGCAGGTCGAAGGCGTCGGCCAGCACGTCGCCGGCGGCGAGGACCCCCTCCACCCCGGCGACGCGTACCGTCTCGTGCGTGGCCTCGACGCTCACCACGTCACCGGCGTGCGCGCACATGAGGGGCAGAGGGGCGGAGGCGGTGAAGCCGAGGGCGGCGGCGGCCTCGGCCGTCTCCGCCGCCACCGGGGATGCGGCGTAGACCGCGCCGGGCAGCCCGCGGCGGCGGAGCACCGCGGCGGCCGCGGCGATGCCGTCGCCCACGCCGTCCGGGCCGTAGGCGACGACCAGATTGACTTCGTGCGCGGCCTCACCGGCGATACCGACGCTGACCCCCGGAGCGCTCCACGACTCCCCGCGCTCGGCGCTGCCGATGAACGCGCGCCAGCCCTCGCCCTGCGCGCCGACCAGCTTCACGAGTGAGGGGACGTTGTGACCCAAGGTGGGACCTCGCCTCCAAGCGGGTACCGTAGCTGCCGTTACTCTTCCCGAGGAGCCCTACGGGCACCCGGCCCGGCACCGTTACACGTTCTGCGCGCGGCGGCGCCGACCTGCAGCGAACGAGAGGGGACCCACTATGGTGCACGTGGCCGCCGACGCCGTCGGCGCGGCGTGGCTGGACGGGTCCCGCGCGGCCATGGCCGGGTTCCTCGTCGGCCTCCTCGCGACCTTCCTCTTCGTGCGCCTCAACACACGGCTGATCCGCGCGCAGGTGAGCTGGTGGTTCCACGACATCGAGAGCGAGGGCGGCACCCACGTCCACCACATGGTCATCGGCGTGGTGCTCATGGTCACCGTGGGCGTGCTGCTCATCGCCCTGGCGCCGTCCGGCCTCGCCGCCCAGGTCCTCGCGCTCCTCTTCGGCGTCGGTGTCGCGCTGACGCTGGACGAGTTCGCCCTGATCCTGAACCTCCAAGACGTGTACTGGCGCAAGGAGGGCCGGCTCTCGGTGGACGCCGTGATCATCGTCGTCGCCGCCGCCGCGCTGTTCGTGGTCGGGATCGACCCGTTCGAGGACCTCGAGCAGCCCGGGCGCAGCGGCGACCTCTTCCGCGTCGTCGTCGCCGCCTACATCGTGGTGGTCATCGTCCCGGTGCTGCTCTGCCTGCTCAAGGGCAAGGTCTGGACCGGGGTGATCGGCTTCTTCGTGCCGATCGTCGCGATCGTGGGCGCGATCCGGCTGGCGCGGCTCAACTCGCCGTGGGCGCGGCGGCGCTACCGGACGCGGCCGAAGAAGCTGTCCAGGGCCGAGAGGCGCGAGGCGCGCCTGAGGGCGCACACGCTCGCCTGGCGGGATGCGTTCTTCGACCTCATCGCCGGCAAGCCGCACCTGCCGTCACTGCAGCCGGTGGGCGCGCAGCCCGATCCGGCGGACCCCCCGGACGACGAGGCAGCCGGGGGACGCTCCTAGGCGCCGGCGGCCGCGACGACCGCGAGGTCGTCGACGAACCGGCGCTGCACCGGCACGATGGCCTCCCGCGCCGCGTCGAGCGTGAACCACGCGGCGCGGTCGACCTCCGGGAACTCCGCCTGGGTGCCCGAGCGCGGCGGCCACTCCATGGTGAAGGTGTTGCTGGTGATGGCCCCGGCGTCGCAGTCGTGCTCCACCGCCCAGGCGAAGATGAGCTTGTGACCGTGCGCCTTGACCCCGCCCAGGGGACGGAAGGGTCCCTCCGGCTCCAGCCCCGTCTCCTCACGCGTCTCGCGGCGGGCGACGGCCAGCAGATCGGCGCCCGCCGCCCGGTTGCGCGCCTTGGCCGCCGTCGCGGTGGCAGGCTCCGGGCCGAGCTCGTCCGGCTCGGCCATCCCCTTGGGGATGCTCCACGCCCCGGCGTCCTTTCTGGCCCAGTACGGGCCGCCGGGGTGCACCAGCAGCACCTCGACCCGGCGCGCGCCGGTCTCCGGGTCCGGGACCCGGCGGTAGAGCAGCAGTCCTGCGCTGACGGCCGGCATGGCTCGAGGATACTACGTACGGCGCGGGGGCCGGCGGCGCCGTCGGCGCCGTCGGCCCCCGCCGGTCACACGGGTCTCAGCTGGCCAGCACGGCGGAGAACACCCACCACGCCAGCAGCGACTTGGCCGTCAGGCTCAGGATGATGTAGGCCTTCTCACCGAACAGGTACTCCCGCCACTTGCCCACCTTGTGGTACTGCAGCCACATGTTGATGGCGAACACGTTGAAGAAGAGGAAGAGGCTGATGACGATCCCGTAGACGAAGCCGGGCGGCGCCGGGCCGTCGACCCCCGGGGTGAGCACGTAGATGGCCACGATGATCCACGGGATGATGCCGGCGAACGTGCCGAACCAGAAAGACAGCCAGCTCGGCTTGCCCGGCGTCTCGTACTTCTCCATGAGCAGGCCGAAGAGGATCATGCTCGCGTTGACACCGAAGATCGCCAGCAGCGCGGCGATGTCGCTGACGCCGGTGATCATGCTGATGAGCACGATCATGAGGCTGGAGCTGAAGAAGTACTCGATCCAGCGCCCGTAGTTACGGTCCTGCAACAGGTTGCGCTTGTACCAGCTGAAGACGCCGGGTGAAGCGATGGTGAACAGCGCCAGCGCGGAGATCGCCACGAAGGCGAAGATGCCCCAGCCGAGCGGCACGTCGAACAGCGTGGTGAGCTCCGCCGGGGTGCCGGGTGGACCGCTCATGTAGGTCGCCGTCACCGGCAGGGTGAACCCGTTGGTGAGGAGGGCGATGGCGACTGCCTCCACGGCGAGCACGAGCCCGACGCCGATGTTCCAGAAGCGCAGGCGTCCGAGGCGGCGTTCCAGCTCGGGCGTGACGGCGCGTGAGGAAACCTCCGGGCTGCCGGCGGTGGTAGGGGTGGAACTCATCGTTCGCTCCTTTCGCGTGGTCGGGCGGTCATGAGGCACACGCCTCGGCCGCCGCCCGCTCGACGATGCTGATGAACGCGTCCAGGAACCGGGCGACGACCTCGCGCTCGTCGTCGCTCAGGCCTTCCGCAAGACGCCGGATCTCGAACTCCAGAGGAGCCGCTTCGTTGGCCAGCGCGTCGCTGGCTTTCGCCGTACGGGTCACGACGATCCTGCGACGGTCGCTGGGATGAGCGGCGCGAGCCGCGTGACCGCTCGCCTCCAGCCGGTCGACGAGAGCCGTGACGGCCCCCGTCGAGAGCTGGAGCCGGCGGGCGAGCTCGCTCGGGCCGAGGCCACCCTCGTTCTCGAGGTTCTCAAGGGCGAGCAGCTCCGGGACGCTGACGCCCACGTCGCGCGCGAAGGCGGCATTGAGGGTGGACATGGCGACGTCCAGCCGCCGCGCCGCCTCGGTGATCCGGTCCGCTGTGTAGGTGTCGCTCACGAGCGTCTCTTTCGTCGATAAGTATCTCGACAATGAAGATACCCATGAGATGAGATTTCTATCCTGACGGGCCGGACTCCCGCGGCTTCACCGCCCCGTGAGCGAAGGACGCGCGCTCCTCCTGACCGCTTCAGTCCCTTCCGGTGGCGCTGTTGAGCGCGCCGTAGCGGCCGTACCCGGCGATGACGGCGCGCGGCAACAGGCCCGGATCGCTCCCCTGCTCGTGGGCGCGGTCGCTGGCCTCGTAGGCCAGGCTCACCGACTGCACCAGCGGCCAGCGGAGCGGCTCCGGCGGCAGTTGCGCGAGCGGTGGGCCGACGACCGCCATGCGGCTCCACTCGTCGTCGGCGCCGAGCACCAGCGAGGCGAGGATCTTGCCGCCGAGCCGCGTCCCGGTGAGCCCGTGCCCGGAGAAGCCGAGCCCGGCGTGGACTCGGCCACCAGGCGCCGACTCGAAGAAGGGCAGCGCCGGGCCGGTGATGTCCATCGGGCCGCTCCAGGCGGCGTCGAAGCGCACGCCCTCGAGCTGGGGGAACAGCCAGAGCAGGCCGTGCGCGGCAGCTGCCGCCAGCCGCGGCGACGTGAGCGCCCGGCCGCGGATGCGCGCGCCGCACACGATGCCCATCGCGCCGCCGCCGATGGCGATGCGGTCGTCGGCGGTGCGACGCAGGTAGTACAGCATCTCGCGCAGGTCGGCGACGCCCATGTGCGAGGTCCAGCCGATGCGCTCGATCAGGTCCGGGACCGGCTCGGTCACCACCATGAAGTCGGTGCACACGGCGAAGGCGCGGCGGAAGTGCCGCTCCCGCGCCGCCCACGCCCCGTGCGCGAGCACCACGCTGCCGGCCGACACCGCCCCGCCCGGCGTGACGACGCGGGGCCGGCGCCCGTCCTCCACGCGCACCATGGGCGTGTGCTCGAAGATGCGCACGCCGCGCTCCAGCAGCACGCGCCGCAGCTCGCGGGCGAGCTTGCCCGGCTGGAGCACCGTGAGGTCGGGCGTGATCACGCCGCCGACGAAGCGCGGGGAATCCGCGACCGCCCTCGCCGCGCCGGCGTCCACGCGCCGCAGCCGGTCGGCGTAGCCGTGCCGCTCGAGCAGCCGGAACGTCTCGTCGTCGGGCCCCGGCTGCCAGTCTCCGGCCCGGGCGTACAGGATGCCCTCGTGCCAGTGGTCGACGCGAGCGCCGTGACGCGCGATCCAGCCGTCGAGCTCGTCGACCACGGCGGCGAGGGCGGCCGCGTAGGCCACCCCGCCCTCCTCGCCGAGCGACGCACACAGGCTCGACAGCTGCGCCCAGGAGGGCGAGAAGAAGCCGCCGTTGGCCCCGCTGCCGCCGGCGCCGACGATGTCGGCCTCGAGAACCGCGATGTCGAGGCTTGGGTCACGCTCGCCCAGCTCGTAGGCGGCCCAGAGGCCGGCGAAGCCGCCGCCGACCACGCACACGTCGGCGGTCGTGTCGCCGGTCAGGGCCGGGCACACCGCGCCGGGGTCGGCGCGCAGCGCCTCCACCAGCCACCAGCTGCGCGCGCCCACCGCGGGCGCCGCCGGCTGCCGCCCGCCGTCCGCGTGTCGTCTCATCTGGTCCTCCGGTGACGTTGTGGAGTGACGTCGCCGCCCGACCGCGGGTACGGCAACGGCAGGATGTCGGCGAAGCTTCGTCAACCCTGATCGGGGATGCGCATCTCGACCTTGCCGCAGCCGCGGCAGGCGAGGACCTCGAGTCCTATCATGTCCTCGCCGAGCTCGGCCCACTCGCCGAAGAGCAGCTTCCAGCCCCCGGTCGTGCCTCCCAGGCGAAACTCCTGCACGCCGAACGTGTACAGCGGCCGGCCGCAGCGCAGACAGGCGTCGCCGGTCTGCTGCGGCTCACGCGCCATCGCTCAGCCCTGTCCGGGCAGGCGCCGCTCGCGGACCTCGGCGACCAGGTCGTCGACGAACTCGGCGAGCGGCCGCGCGCCCTTGTCCTCGCCGCGCTCGCGCACGCCGACGGCGCCCTGGTCCACCTCGCGGTCGCCGACCACGAGGATGTAGGGCACCTTCTGCAGCTGCGCGTCGCGGATGCGCTTGCCGATGCTCTCGCCGCGGTCGTCGACGCCGGCGTGGATCGTGACCGGCGCCTCCGCCTCGCTCCCCGCGCCGGCGGCGCGCAGCGCGCGCAGCACCTCGTGGGCGTAGTCGCCGTGGCGGTCGGCGATCGGCAGCACCAGCGCCTGCTCCGGCGCGAGCCAGGTCGGCAGGTTGCCGCCGTAGTGCTCGAGCAGGATGCCCATGAAGCGCTCGATGCTCCCGAGCAGCGCGCGGTGGATCATGACCGGCCGGTGCTCCTCGTTGTCGGCGCCGGTGTAGGTGATGTCCAGGCGCTCGGGCATGGCGAAGTCGACCTGGATGGTGCCGCACTGCCAGGTGCGGCCCATGACGTCGCGGATGTGGAAGTCGATCTTGGGGCCGTAGAAGGCGCCGTCTCCGGGGTTGAGCACGTAGTCGGTGCCCTCGCCCTCGAGCACCCGCGCGAGGACGCCCTCGGCGAGCTCCCAGACCTCGTCCGAGCCGATGCTCTTCTCCGGCTTGGTGCTCAGCTCGATCTTGACGTCGCTGAAGCCGAAGGCGGCGTAGATGTGCAGCATGAAGTGGAGCACGCCCCGGACCTCGTCCTCGAGCTGCTCCGGGGTGCAGTAGATGTGCGCGTCGTCCTGGGTGAAGTAGCGCACGCGGAAGAGGCCGTGCAGGACGCCGCTCATCTCGTGGCGGTGCACACGGCCGAGCTCGGCCATGCGCAGCGGCAGGTCACGGTAGGAGCGCCGGCGGCTCTTGTAGATGAGCAGGCCGCCGGGGCAGTTCATGGGCTTCACCGCGTACGGCTGCTCGTCGATCTCGGTGAAGTACATGTTCTCCTTGTAGTTGTCCCAGTGGCCGCTGCGCTCCCAGAGCTCACGGCGCAGGATCACCGGCGTGCTGATCTCCTCGTAGCCGGCGCGCACGTGCTCGGCGCGCCAGTAGTCGATCATCGCGTTCCACAGGCGCATGCCCTTGGGGTGGAAGAACGGGAAGCCGGGGCCCTCCTCGTGGAAGCTGAAGAGGTCGAGGTCCCGGCCGATGCGCCGGTGGTCGCGCTGGCGGGCGAGCTCGAGCGCCTCGAGGTGCGCCGCCAGCTCCTCCTTGCTCGGGAAGGCGGTGCCGTAGACGCGGGTGAGCATCGGGTTCTTCTCGTCGCCACGCCAGTAGGCGCCGGCGAGGCTGGTGAGCTTGAAGGTCCCGTTGCCGAGCTTGTTGGTGCTCGGCAGGTGCGGGCCGCGGCAGAGGTCGACGAAGTCGCCCTGGCGGTAGACGCTGATGGTCGGGACCTCGTCCCCGGTCGCCTCGGCGGCGGTCACGAGGTCCTCGATGAGCTCGATCTTGAAGGGCTGGTCGAGCCCGAGGGGCAGGCCGGAGGCGCCCGTGCCGGGCTCGCCGGCCCCGAACACCGCGAGCGCCTCGTCCACCGGCAGCTCGTACCGCTCCACCGGCAGGTTCTGGCTGACGACCTTGCCCATCTCCTTCTCGATGCGGGCCAGGTCGGCCTCCGCGATCGGCTCCGGCAGCTGCAGGTCGTAGTAGAAGCCGTTCTCGATGGTCGGGCCGATGGCGTACTTGGCGCCCGGGAAGAGGCGCACGATCGCCTGCGCCATGACGTGCGAGGCGGTGTGCCGCTGGATGTCGACGGCATCGGGGTCCTCGCCCTTGAGCGTGACGATGTCGAGGCGGTCGCCGTCGTGCAGCGGCGCGGCCGCGTCGACCAGGAGGGTCACGTCCGGGTCGTCGGCGGCGGTCACGCGGCCCGCGATGGCGGCCTTCGCCAGGCGCGGGCCGATCGCCGCCGCGGCGTCGCGCACGCTGGCGCCGTCGTCGAGCTCCAAGGGTGATCCGTCGGGGAGGGTGACGTGCAGGGTCATGCGGGGTGGTCCTTTCTCGACTTGCGCGCCCGCGCACCTTGCGGGGGCTGTTGACCGGCCGAGTCTAGCAAAAACGAAGCGGGCGTCACCGGGGCAGCAGGCCCAGCCCGCGTGCACGCGCCACCGCCTCGCCGCGGGTGTTCACGCCGAGCTTGCGATAGATCGAGCGCCGGTGCGTCTTCACCGTCGCCGTGGAGAGGTACAGTCTGGCGGCCATCTCCTTCTCGGTCAGGTGCGTCGGCAGCAGGTCGAGCACCCGCTGCTCGGCGGGGGTCACCGACTCGCCGTACATCCGCTCCTCGATCGCCGCCGCCAGCGACCGTGACCGGCGCCCGAGCATCCCGGCATCCGAGTAGTCCTTCACCGTCGCAGTTGCCCGCGCCGACCAGCGGCGGGCCTCGATGAGATCCCCCTGCTCGAGGGCGACCTCACCTAGCATCACATCGGCCAGCAGCAGGAGCCAAGGCGCGCGATGGATCATGCGCCCGGCGTAGGCGTCCACACGGCGGGCGACGTCCATGGTCGTGGGGTCTCCTTGATGGGAGA
>DASUMX010000071.1:0-4593 GCA_036277455.1 Thermoleophilia bacterium | reverse complement strand
CCTTCTGGAGCAGCTCCGGCCCCTCCTTCTTGGCCCGCTCGATCAGGTCCAGGGCCTCCTTCTTGGCCTTGTCGATGATCTCCGCCGCCTCGGACTTGGCCTTGTCGGTCGTGGGCTTGGCCTTCTCGCCGAGATCCGCGGTCGTCGCCTTGGCCTTGTCGGTCAACTCGCCGGCCGTCGCCTTGGCCTTGTCCAGCGCCGGGCCGGACTTCTCCTTGGCGTCTGCCGCGGCCTGCTTCGCCTTCGCCGCAGCGTCGTCGGCCATCTTCTTGGCGTCGTCCATGAATCCCATCTGCCGCTCCCTCCGTGTGGTGACGGTGCGTCGCGCATTCACTTTACCCCAGAGCCCTGCTCCTGCCTCCTCTGCGTCAACTCGGGCCTTGACGCCGTCGCCCGGGGAACCGACGTGACTCCGTCATCCCGCATGCCTCTCCGTGGCGGGACCGTGTCCTTGGCCTGCTCAGGCCAGCGGTCGTGGACCACCGCCCTCAGCAACGCACGGCCGTCACCAGTCGCCGGTCTGATACTTGTCCGGGAGCACCGCGATGACGACGAACGTGATCACGTTGAACAGCAGGCCGAGCACGGTGAACCAGAAGACGCTGTAGCCCTTTCGCTGGGCGAACAGGCCACAGAAGATCGCGAACGCGATGTCGACGATCGCCAGGATGAGGCCGTACCACCACTCCATCTGTACCTCCTTGGATGACGGGTCGCCCCGGTTCACACACCCCTCGTGGCTTGGACGCGCCCGTCGGCGATGGCCGCGGTCAGTGCCTTCCAGTCGGTCCGGGTCTGCTCGGCGTAGGCCGCGCCGAAAGCGGCCATCGCCTTGTCGAACGCGGCGCCGGATCCGAGGTAGGCGGCGATGGCGATGGGGTCCCCCGTGCGGGCGTGCGCGTGCGCGAGGCACCAGGCGCACGCCGCCACGTAGTCGTCGAACTGCTTCTCCCCGAGCGTCCCGATCTCCGCCGAGGCTTTCATGTCGCGCAGCTGCCGCCAGTAGTAGTGGCGCGCCTTCTCCAGCGTGCTCCAGCCGAGGAACACGTCACCGGCGACCTGCACGGCGCGCTGGCCGTTGACCACGCGCGCGCCCTCGTGCCGGTAGGGGCTGCGGCCCGCGTAGGGCTCGAGCACCGACGCGCCGGCCTCCTTGAACTGGAGCACCAGCACATCGTCGTCGCTGTGCCCCACGAACAGCGCGATCAGGCAGCGCGTGCCCACGCTGCCGACCCCGACGACTTTGCGCGCCAGGTCGGAGAGCTGGAAGCGGTCCAGCAACTGGCGCCTCTCGGGCGCGAGGCTCTTGCGGTACTCGGCGAAGGCGCGCAGCACGGCCTCGCGCGCGGCCTCCGTCTCTTCCTCCTTGACGAGGTCGCGGAGCGGGGTGACGAGCGGCGGGATGCTCTTGAACCGCAGACTGTCGCCGGCGCGCTCGGTCAGCTTGCCCACGACCTGCTCGCTGCCGCGACCGCGGATCTTCTCCAGCGACTTGCGGTCGCGCTCCCGCTTCTGCTTCGATCCCTCGCGTTCCACGAGGTTGCCGACGTCCAGGTGCGAGTACCAGGTCTCGAGCGTCGGCTGGGCGGCGAAGCCGTGCATGGACCTGCGGTAGGCGGTCGCCGCGCGCTCGGCGGCTGCGGCCGCGGCGGAGCGCTTGGCGCCGTTCTCCGCGGCGGCGACCACGACGCTGGCCACCAGCCGCTTGACGTCCCACTCCCATGGGGCGCGCAGGGTCTCGTCGAAGTCGTTGACGTCGAAGGCAAGTCGCCGCTCCGGCGTCGCGAACACGCCGAAGTTGCTGATGTGGGCGTCGCCTATGGCCTGCACGGTCAGGCCGGTGACCGGGGACGGCGCGACGTCGGCGGCCATGACGGCGGCGGCGCCGCGCAAGAACGCGAACGGCGACGCCGCCATGCGGCCGTAGCGGATGGGGAGCAGGTCGGCCTGCCGGCCGGCTCCCTGCTCCACGAGGATCTCGACAGGGTCGCGCCGCGCCGCGGCGGGCTCGTAGAGCCCCAGATCTCCGCGGCTCACGATCGCCCGTGCGTCTCTGCCGGTCTGCGTGGACTCCTCAGCTGTGGGGCGCATCATCACTCCTCTTCGTGTGGGCGGGCGTGTTGGAACTTCGCGCGTGCGCCGGGCGCCTCGAGGGCTTCAAGCTCGACCGGTCGCAGGCGCCCCCGGACGCGAGCGCGGTCACGCCGCGCCCCTCTTCGCCGCCCGCCGCCGGCGCTCCGCGCGCCAGATCGGGTCGACGAGCACGAGGAGCGAGATGACGAGGTAGACGACGACGGCGACGAAGGGGACGAGAAGCCCGATCATCGTCGCCACGCCCTGCAGGATGACGGCGGCGCGTCGCTGCTTGTCGAACGCCTTGAGCTCGTCGTCTGCCGCGTCGTCCGCGGCCACGCCCTCGGCGCGACTCGCGTAGCCGAACATCACGTTGACCATGAGCGACGCCAGCGTCAGGTTGATGCCGAAGACGACGACGGCGATGTGCGCGCCGCTGTCGTCGAGGTGGTTGGCGAGCAGGCTCGTCGTGAACGGTAGGAACGAGACGAACAGGAGGAGGACCAGGTTGAGGCCCATCATGACCTGGTCCGCAGCCTTGATGAACCGCGTCAGGGTGCTGTGCGCCATCCAGACGCCGCCGATGAACGCGAAGCTGACGAAGTAGCCAAGGTAGCCGGTCCACTCCGCGGCGAGCTCGTGGAGGAGCTCCGCCGGGTCCGTCGGGACGTGCAGTTCGAGCACGAGCAGGGTGATCGCGATGGCGAACACGCCATCCGAGAACGCCTCCAGCCTCGTGGTGGGGAGCAGGCTGGTGAGCGCTCCGCCCTGTGTGCGTTCGGGGGTCACTGGTCTCCTTTCTGACGCTCAGACAGATGGCGGCAATCTTTCCAGACCGCATGGTCCTTCAAACCTACTCGAGTTCCTGCGTGCCGCCTCCGCTCACGGTGATGACCTGTCCGCTCACCCAGGACGACATTGGCGCGACGAGGAACAGGACCACGCTGGCGATGTCCTCCGCCTCCCCGAGACGCCCCAGAGGCGTGTGCTTGAGCATCTGGCGCTCGATCTCGGGAGTCAGGACCGTGGAGAGGGCGTGCGTCTTGATGGCGCCGGGAGCGACGGCGTTGACGCGGATCCCCCGCGGGCCGAGGTCGAACGCCATGTTGCGCGTGAGGTGGTTCACGGCCGCCTTGGAGGAGGAGTAGGAGGTCATGTGCACGTTCGTGTTCTCGCCGGCCATCGAGCTGATGTTGACGATCGCCCCGTGACCCTTCTCCGCCATGAGCGGGGCGCACAGCTGGCAGAGGCGGAAGCCGGAGAACACGTTGAGCTCGTAGGCCCACTCGAACTTCTCCAAGGGCATGTCGAACGGCTGCGGGCCACCACCACCCGCGTTGTTGACGAGGATGGTGGGACCGTCGAACCGCGCGACCGCGAGGTCGACCACGGCGGCCCGGTCCTGTTCGAGCGTCACGTTGCAGGCGGCCGCAGCAGCGCTGCCGCCGGCTGCGGCGATGCCGTCTGCGACCTCCTGCGCCGTCACGGCGTCCAGGTCGCCGACGACGACGGCCGCGCCGGCCTGAGCCAGCCGCTCGGCGATGGCTCTGCCGATGCCGGCGCCGCCTCCGGTGACGATGGCGGTTTGACCCCGCAGGTCGAGCAACTGGTCGATGGACATGGAGGCTCCTTGTGATGCCTGGGGCGGGCGGAGGCGTGGCGGCAGTTGCGTCTCAGCGCCCTCCCGCGCGGAAGTGACAGACGAAGCGGCAGGTGTCGCCCCCGAAGCCGAGATGGCTGTCCGGCATGGGAGGCCTGCCGTCCACCTCGTGGCAGGTGAGGCAGTCCTTGAAGATGCCGGTCACGGCGTGGCGCACCGGCGGCGCCTGCTTGGCCGACTCCCCGGCGGGCGGCGGCTGCACGGTGGCCCGCCGCTCGTCCTGAGGGTGGCAGAACGCGCAGGACACGCCGTCGAACTCCCTGTGACCGTTAGGCATGCCGAGCGGCGCGGCGGCCTGGCCGTGGCAGAGCACGCAGCGGTCCTCGCCCATGGACACCCCGTGAGGGATAGCGACGGGCCTCCGCAGGGCGTGGCAGTTGGTGCATGCGCCCTGCGGGAACTCTCGGTGGGTGAGCGGCAGGGACCCTTCGGAGACCCGATGGCAGCGCGCGCAGTCCGCGGCGCCGTCCTCGACGCCGTGCGGCACGGCGGCGGGGCCGGCTTGGGCCGGCGCCGGCTCCGGGGCTCGCGCGGCGACGCTCCAGGCGAAGGCCAGGGCCGCAGCGACGAAGAGCAGCACGATCAGCCCGACGACGGCGGAGACGACCTTGTGCGTCACGACTTCACCTCACACCATCTCGAAGCGCTCGGTGTGGACCCGGTCCACGGGGACGCCGAGCGCCGGCAGGGCGGCCTCCATAGCGTCCATCAGCACGCCTGGGCCGCAGATGAAGTACTGGAAGT
This sequence comes from Thermoleophilia bacterium, assembly GCA_036277455.1. Classification (GTDB taxonomy): domain Bacteria; phylum Actinomycetota; class Thermoleophilia; order UBA2241; family UBA2241; genus CAIXSE01. The sequence continues at coordinate 116 of DASUMX010000071.1, read as the reverse complement.
GCACGAGCAGCTTCTCGGGGAGGTGCCTCCGCAGTACGTCGGCGGTGATGTAGCCGCGCTCGCCGGTCCATGCTTCGGACGGCTGCGAGAGCACGCGCACGACGGTGAGATTCGGC
>DASUMX010000070.1:0-2106 GCA_036277455.1 Thermoleophilia bacterium | reverse complement strand
GCTGTCCAAGCGCGTGCTTCTGCGCCTCGTCAACGAGGGCACGGTGCGTGGCTGGGACGACCCGCGCATGCCTACGATGTCCGCCCTCCGCCGCCGTGGCTTTCCCGCGGAGGGCATCCGCGAGTTCGCCACCATGGTCGGTGTCGCCAAGGCAGACAACACCGTCGAGGTGGAGATGCTCGAACACTGCGCGCGCGACGTGCTCAACCGTGCCGCGCTGCGCCGCTTCGCCGTGCTCGACCCGCTTCGCGTGATCATCGAGAACTACCCCGAAGGCCAGACCGAGGAGATGGAGGTCCCCAACAACCCGGAGGACCCGTCCGCGGGCAGCCGCCGCGTGACCTTCTCCCGCGAGCTCTGGATCGAGCGCGACGACTTCATGGAGGAGCCGGTGCGCAAGTTCTTCCGCCTGGCGCCCGGGCGCGAGGTACGGCTGCGCTCAGCCTACTTCGTCACCTGCAACGAGGTGGTCAAGGACGACGAGGGGCGGGTCATCGAGCTGCGCTGCACCTACGACCCGGCGACGCGCGGCGGCGACGCGCCCGACGGCCGCCGCCCCAAGGCCACCCTTCACTGGCTCTCGGCGGCGCACGCCGTGCCCGCCGAAGTCCGCCTGTACGACCACCTCTTCGCCAGCCCGTACCCCGGCGCCGACGGCCGCGACATCTTCGAGGACGTGAGCGCCGAGTCCGAGACGGTGCTCCGCGGCTGCTTCGTGGAACCGGCGCTCGCCGAGGTGCCCGTCGGCGAGACCGTGCAGTTCGAACGCCTCGGCTACTTCTGCCCGGACCCGGACTCGGCGCCGGGCGCGCTCGTCTTCAACCGCACGCTCACGCTCAAGGACACCTGGGCCAAGCTGCAGAAGCAGGGGCGGCAGAACAGAGCCTGAGCTCTGCCGCCGCGCGGCGCAAAGCGCCCGCTCAAGCCGCATTCCTCAGTGCTTCCGGCCGCTCCGACGGTTGAGCGATGAGCCGCCCCGGGGTACACTCTCTGCGCCGCTGGCGAGTGGCCTAATTGGCAAGGCACCTGACTCTGGATCAGGGGATTGAAGGTTCGAGTCCTTCCTCGCCAGCCATTTCTTTGCCTGCCGGCCGCACGCGTCCGCAGGCGTCGCCCGGTGGTCGACCAGCGAGTCTCTGGTGCTGTCCGGCGACCCCCAGCGCCCCGGAAGCCGACCGCCACAAGGGGGCAGGTGCTCCGCGCCGAACCTGAACGGACATGACCGAGAGGTTCAGGACAGCGGCACGCTCCATCAACCGGTTCAGCCGACTACGGCTGTCTTGACGTGATCGCGACCTCCAGCTCGGCCTCCGCCTTGGGTTGGGCGGCGATCGCCCTCGCCGCCGGTGTGCTCGCCGGGGCCCTTGTCCACGTCCTCGTCGTGCACCGCCTGCGCAGGTACGGCGAGGCGCGCGGCCTGCGCTGGCCGACCGCGGCGGCGGACTCGCTGCGCGGGCTGCTCGAGGTCTGGGGCGGCCTGGTCGGCGTCGTCATCGCCGACCCCACGGCCTCGCTCTCCGAGGGTTGGTCTGTCTGGCTCGAGCGCGCCTGGATCGTCGTCGCAGTGCTCTCGGTCACGGTCTTCCTGACGCGCCTCGCCGGCACGCTCACGAGGAGTCTCGTCGCCTCCGACCAGTCGCGCCTGCCGAGCGCCACGATCGTCCTCAACATCGCCCGCTTCGTGATCTGGGTCATCGGCTTCATGGTGGTGCTCAACCTCCTCGGCGTCGACATCGGCGCCTTGCTCACGGCGCTGGGCGTCACCGGCATCGCCGTCTCCCTGGGCCTGCAGGACATCCTGAGGAACCTCTTCACCGGCATGCAGATCACCCTGACGCACCAGTACGAGCCGGGCCAGTTCGTGCACCTGCAGAGCGGCGAGGAGGGCGAGGTCATCGACCTCACCTGGCGCGAGACCCGTCTGCGCACGCCGACCGGAGACATCGCCGTGGTGCCGAACTCGGTGATCGGCAACACCGTGGTGACCAACTACTCACGCGGCGACGAGCTCTACGTGCTCGCCGTCGAGTTCAAGGTCGTCGCCGACGCCGATCTCGACCGAGTCGTGCACGTCGCGGTCGAGGCCGCCCGCGCCACCGCCGGGGC
>DASUMX010000069.1:0-14695 GCA_036277455.1 Thermoleophilia bacterium | reverse complement strand
GCGTGGCCGCGGACGGAAGCGTCGTGGCCATGACCGTCCTGGCCCTGCTCACGCTGTTCCTGCTGGTGTTCGGCGTGTACCCGGCGCCGCTGCTGCGGCTCGTGGAGCAGGCCGTCTCCGTGCTGCCCTGGCCGTAAGAAGGCCTGTGCCGTCCCTGGCGCGTCCCGCGCTCAGGAAATACCCCCATGGGGTACCATTGCCTCACCGAACGAACCTGTCACGAGGAGGGCCGATGGCTTCAGCCGAGATCGAGAGCGGCATCTGCGGCTTCTGCACCACCGTCAAGACGACCAGTGAGGGCCGCACCGTGCGTGTCGAGTTCGAGACGGAGTGCGGCTACGTCGAGAAGCTCGCGGAAGCGCTCACCGAGGTCGACCCGTACCGGGAGATCAGCTACCGCGGCGAGGGACCGGTGACGCTCCGGCTCGCCGCGGAACACCTCGTGCACCCGGCCTGCCCCGTGCCGAGTGGGATCATCAAGGCGATCGAGGTGGAGGCCGGCCTGGCCCTGCCCAAGGACGCCAGCATCAAGCCGTCCAAAGACTGATCCGTCAATCGCTCAGGCGGAAGCGCCAGACGGCGAGGGCGAAGAACGCGGCCGCCCACGCCACCGAGACGCCGAGCGCGGGCAGCACGTCGGCGACGTCGAACCCGCGCACCACGATCCCACGCAGCCCGTCGAGGATCCAGGCCGTGGGCAGCAGGTGCCCGACGGACTGGAACGCCGCTCCCGTGACCTCGAGCGGGAACCAGGCGCCGGAAAGGGCGGAGATGCCCATCGAGACGAGGACGGTGGTCGCGATGAGCGCCTGCTCGCTCTTCAGCACAGACGCGAGCAGCAGCCCGAGCGTGCTCGCCACGAGCGACAGCGAGACCATCATCAGGAGCAGCGCCGCCGGATCGCGCAGGTAGTCCACGCCGAAGAAGATCTGGGCCACGGCGATGAGCAGCACCTGCTGCACGAACGTCAGCAGGAACATCCCGGCCGCCTTGCCGCCGATGAGCTGCCAGCGCCGGAGACGGGTGGTCATGAGCCGCTGCAGCGTGCCGTTCTGCCGCTCGACGATGAGAGCGATGCCGGCCGTGAGCAGGCTGAACAAGATGAAGTTCACCAGCATGCCCGGCGAGCTGAGCACGAACCCGCTCGGGATCTGGCCGGCGGCGACGCCGGCCTCCACGACGTCGGTGCTCACAGCCGGGCTCGCGAGCGCCTGCGCGACGATGGGCCGGGCCTGGGCGGCTGCGTCGGCGACGACCTCCTCCTGAGCCCCGGCCGGCATGCTGCGCGTCGACCAGACGACTTCGGCGGCGACCCGCGAGGCGAGCTCCACGGTGACCTGTTCCCCAGCCAGGGTGCGGACCTCGCTGGCGACCGTCGCGGCGCCGCTCGAGCCCTGGATGGAGACGAGCGTCAGGTCGGCGCGCTCCCCGGCGGCCATGGCGGCGCTGTAGCCCTCCGGGACCAGGAGGCCGGCCGCGGCCCGCTCGTCGGCCATCCACGTCTCGAACTCGTTCCCCTCCTTGACCACGACCCGCACGACCGGCGACTCCTCGAGCGCCGCCACCAGCTGCGTCGCGGCGGCGCCCCCGTCCGCGTCCCACACGGCGAGCGGCAGCTGGTCGACGCTGCTTCCGGCGCCGAAGAGCAGGCCGAAGAACAGCGTGAACGCCAGCGGCATCACGAGGATGAAGATGAACGACAGCTTGTCGCGCACCGTCTGCAGGAGGTCTTTACGGGCGAGGACCGCGGCCAGCTTCACGGCGACCACCTCATGCGAACCGTCTCCGCATGCGCAGCACGGCGAAGAAGAAGAACGCCACCGCGAAGCCGAGCGGCACGAGCAGCTGCCAGCGGAGGTCGGCCGCGCCGCCGCCGCGCATGGCCGTGTCCCACCCGTGCAGGAGCCAGCCGTTGGGGGTGAACCGCTGGATGAACGCGTAGGTGGTGCCGGTCTGCGCCGTGCCGGTGAAGTTGCCGCCCAGCAGCGCGAGGACGAGGTAGACGCCGGCGCCGATCGCGCCCGCCTGCGCCGCGTTCCTGGTGAACGCGATGACGAGCAGCGCCAGACCGCCGGCGACGCCGGCCGTGACCACCGTCAGCAGCACGACCGCGTCGAGGGGCCCCCACTGGATGCCGAAGATGAGGCGCCCCGCGACGAGCAGGACGATCGCCTGCGCCAGCACCGTGAGGAACGTGGAGACGAACTTGCCGCCGATGATGGTCCCGTGCCGCGTGGGCGTCGTGAACAGGCGCGGGAGCGTGCCGTCGCGGTCCTCGGTGAGGATCGTGCGCGCGACGTTGGCCGCGCCGAAGAACATGAAGAACACCATCATGCCGGCGAGGATGAGCCCGGTGACGCTGACCTCCTCCTCGGTCGCGCCGACCCTGGGAGCGCGCTGGCCGATCTGCAGGCCGGCGGAGACGCCGCCGTCATGGGAGAACTGCTCGGCGGCACGTGCGGCGAGCACCCGCGGGTCGATGGGGTCGCTGCCCGCCGCGGCGAGCGCGACGGCGCCGGCGGCCGCCGCCCGCGCGCCGTTGATGTCGGCGAGCACCTGCCCGACCACGCCCTCGACGATGGAGCCGCCGATCTCGCGGGTCGGGTTCTCGTAGATCTCGACCTGGGACCTCGCCGCCGGGTCGCCGCCGTACACGACGGCGCTGAAGTCCTCGGGCACGATGACCGCGACCGCCGCCTCGCCGTCGTCGACGGCCTGCCGGGCCGCGGCGGCCGAGCTCCGGGTGCTCGTCTCGAGCACGTCCTCGAGACCCTCGCCGGTGAGGACGGTCTGGATGGCGGCGCCGGCGGTCTGGCCGGCCCCGGCGCCGCCCCCGTCCAGGTTCGCCACCACGACCTTGGTCGCGGCGATGTCGAACCCCCCGCCGCCGCCGAAGGCGAAGCCGAGCAGCGCGGCGAGCGCCAGCGGCGCGGCCAGCATCATCACCAGCGCCGGCACGTTGCGCGCCGTGCTGCGCAGGTCCTTCCAGGCGATGGCGAGTATCTTCATCATCACATCATTGTCGGGTGTACCCGCGGTGCACCCGACGGTGATCCGCCTGCGGCGATCACTCTCTGAGCGCGCGTCCGGTCAGGTGCAGGAACACCATCTCGAGGTTGGGCTCGCGGACGTCGATCTCCGTGATCCGCGAGCCGGCCGCGGCCGCCGCCTCGAACAGCCGCGGCAGCACCTCGTTCGCGTCATCCGTGAGCAGGACCGCCTCGTCCTCCTCGATGGTGACCTGCGCCACGCCCGCGACCTCCCGCCAGCGCTCCGCCATCGCCTCGAGCGAGTGGTCCACCCGGGCGGTCACGCGAGCCGCCTGCCCGACGATCTTGACCAGCTCCTCGTGCGTGCCGAGGGCGATCATTTTGCCCTGGTCGACGATGCCGATGCGGTCGCTGAGCTCCTGCGCCTCGGCCATGTAGTGCGTCGTGTAGAGGATCGTCATCCCCTGGTCGCGGAGCGCGAGGATGCCGTCGAGGATCGACCGCCGGCTCTGCGGGTCGATCCCCACGGTCGGCTCGTCGAGGTAGAGCACCCGCGGCTTGTGCAGCAGCGCGACGCCGATGTTGACGCGTCGCTTCATGCCGCCGCTGAACTTCTCGATGCGGTCCTTCTGGCGGTCGACGAGGGTGATGAGCTCCAGCACCTCATCCACCCGTTGCTTGAGGGTGTCACCGGAGAGCCCGTACATACGCCCCCAGAAGACGAGGTTCTCGCGCGCGCTCATGTCCGGGTAGAGGGCGATGTCCTGCGGCACGACGCCGATGGTCTCCTTGACCGCCTGAGCGTTACTGACCACGGAGTGGCCGGCGACCGTCGCGTCGCCGCCCGTCGGCCGCAGCAGACAGCTCAGCATGGAGATGGTGGTGCTCTTGCCGGCGCCGTTGGGGCCGAGGAGGCTGAAGATCTCGCCCTCGGCGATGTCGAAGCTCACCCCGTCGACTGCGAGCACGCCCTTGGGCGGGTCGTACTGCTTGCGCAGCTCCTTGACCTCGACGATGCTCACCGCTCGACCTCCCCGTAGGCTGCTCCGGCCGAGCCTCGTTATACACCTGACGGCGGGCGGCGGTCACGCACGGTAGCTGTTGGTCGGTAAGCCCGTCGGCACGCGGCGTCTGGTATCGTCCCGGCGAGGGAGGCTGAACCATGCGCAGGGTGCGCGACCATCTGCTCGTCATCATCGTGGGGCTCGCGGTCCCGCTGCTCGCCGGCGCGGCTCACGCAGCGCCGGCGACCGCCGTCACGCCCGCTCCGCACGGCCCCGAGAGGGCCGGCGCCCGCTTCGTGCCGAGGCAGGCCCTGGTCCGGTTCCACCAGGGTGTCTCCGTCGGCGTCATGGACCGGATCGCGCTCGCGCACGGCGCCCGCGTCACGAAGTCCCTGCCGCGGGCGCCGGGCGGCGGCCGCTCCGCTGTGGTCCGCTCGGCCTCGCTCTCGACGGCCGAGCTGGTCGCCGAGCTGGCCGCCGACCCCCGGGTCGACCGCGCCGAGCCGGACTACCTCCTGCGCCTCGAGGCGACGCCCGACGACCCGGACCTTCCGGCGCTGTGGGGTATGCCGCGGATACGGGCGCCGCGCGCCTGGGACCTGACGACGGGGTCCTCGTCGGTCGTGCTGGCCAGTGTCGACAGCGGCGTGGACTACACGCACCCCGACCTCGCCGCCAACATGTGGCGCAACCCGGGCGAGATAGCGGGCAACGGGCTCGACGACGACGCGAACGGCTACGTCGACGATGTCCACGGAATCGCCGAGGCGCCCGACGCGGCCGACCCGTCGGACCCTATGGACGTGCAGGATCACGGGACGCACACCGCCGGGACGATGGCCGCGGTGGGCGACAACGGCATGGGCGTGACCGGCGTCGCCTGGAAGGCGAGCATCATGGCCCTCCGCTTCCTCGGCGCCGACGGCTCGGGCGCCACCTCCGACGCCATCTCGTGCATCACCTACGCGGTCGCGATGAAGGAGCGGGGCGTCAACGTCGTCGCCATCAACGCGTCCTGGGGCAACGGCGAGGCGAGCGCCTTTCTCCGCTGGGCGGTCGAGACCGCCGGCGACGCCGGCATCGTCGTCGTCGCGGCCGCCGGCAACGGCGGCGGCGACAAGATCGGCGACGACAACGACGCCGTGCCGTACTATCCGGCCTCCTATGACAGCCCGAACATCATCGCGGTGGCGGCCTCCGACGGCGCGGACCAGCTCGCGGAGTTCTCCGATCACGGCGCCGCCTCGGTGGATCTCGTCGCGCCGGGAGTCGGCATCCGGAGCACCGTACCGGCCTCGACGGACCCCGGTGGCTACGTCTCCAGGAACGGCACGTCGATGGCGACGCCCCACGTGACCGGCACGATCGCCTTGTGTGCGGCACTCTACCCGGAAGAGTCGGTCGCGGAGCGGATCGCCCGGGTGCTCGCGAGTGCGGACCCCGTCGCGAGTCTCACCGGCAAGTGCGCGACCGGCGGGCGTCTCGACGTCCTGGGCGCCGTCGACACCGGGGCACCGGTGACGACGACGACGGGGGTCGACGGCGCCTGGCACGCGTCCGCCGTCACCGTCTCCTTCTCCGCCCTCGACGCAGGCTCCGGCGTCGCCTACGTCGAGTCCAGCCTGGACGGCGGCGATTGGGTCCGGGGCGCCACGCGCGAGGTGACCGGGAACGCGGCCCACGCCCTGGCGTTCCGCGCCGTCGACGACGCCGGCAACACGGAGGCGACGCGACGGGTCACGGTCCGTGTGGACGCAGGACGCCCCACGCCGCTGGCGCTCGGTGATGCCACGGCGAGGCAGGGCAGGAGGGCGACGCTCAGGTATCGCATCGACGACGTCACGCCACGAGCGACCTGCCGGATCAGGATCTACAGGGGCACGCGGACCGTCAAGACGCTGAAGCCGGGGGTCGTCAGGACCAATCAGAACGCAACGCACGCCTGGACCTGCAGGCTCGCCCCCGGGCGCTATACCTGGAAGGTCTTCGCGACCGACCAGGCCGGTAACACGCAGAGCAAGCCCGGCGCGCGGCGGCTGACCGTCAGGTGAGATGGTCGCCGTCGGGTCGCCGGTCGGGCCGACTCGCCGCGAGTCGTCTCAGTAGACCGTGGCTCCACCGCGCGGGTGACGTGGCGTGATCACAGCCTGCGGCTGCGCAAGAACGCACGCCGCGGCGCCGTTGCCGGGCCACGGTGCGAAGTCGCGGCACACCGGGCGTCCCGCCGCGACCATCCTCCACCTGAGCCCCGCCGCGTCGCAGGCGCACCAGCCGCCCGGCCTCGCGAGGTGCGGGATGTGGAACCTGCACTCGCCGCAGACCGGCTCAGGCCCGTCGGCAAGCCTGACCGGCGGCGGTCCCGGATCCGCCACTCTGATGCCGTCCCTCGCCGTAGCCATCGTGACCCTCCTTCACATCGCCGCCCGGCGGCACGCTCATGGATGTGTTGCAGAGGAGGGTAGTCGCGCCGGTGAAGCCGGGGCATCACCCGATTGAGGTGAACGCGCGTCCGCCGCCGCGCGCGGACGGCGATGGAGAGGTCAGCCCTGCTGGACTGCGCCGGTGAGCGGGCCGAGCGCGCGCAGGGCGCAGACCGGCGTCTGCTCGTGGCCCTGCCCGAGGGGGTTGTCACGCATGAGGCGCCTGGCGAGCGCGCGGTCGGCGCCCTGGGAGGCGCCGAGCACGGCCGCGGTGAGGTCGTTGGCGTCGATGACGACGAACTCGACGCGACCGCCGACGGCGTCGCTCAGGACGTCCGCGAGGTGTGCGGCCACGCCGTCCGGGTCGGCCGGCCCGAGCTTGGCGTGGGTGTTGTGCGGAGGAAGCGTGTTCCAGGTGGGGCCGTCGATGGCCTCCACATCGGCGCCGGCGACCTTGTAGAACAAGCCGCGCTTGCCGACGGCCTTACCGGCGGCGGACACGGCCGCGGCGGCGACGATGCGCGGCGCGCCGGCCTCGTCGATGGCGAGCTGCATGGTCTCGGGGATGCCGAGGCCGATGCCGTGCGGGGTCTTGGTCACGGCCTTGCTGAGGACCCTGGCCAGCTTGGTCGGATGGATCTCGTCCAAGGCGTAGCTGCGACCCTGGCTCGCGGCGATGGGCTTCTCGGCCATGACCACGAGGTCGCCGGGCTTGATGTGCGCGGCGATCTCACGACGCATCAGCTCGTCGAGGTCGTCGCCGCGGCCGACCAGGCTGGTCCTGAGCGGGAGGCGGGCGAAGACCGTGCCGCCGGCGACGGCGAACAGGTGCTTCTCCTCGTTCGGCGCGTGCCCGGCGAGGAGGCGCTCGGCCTCGGCGGTCGCAGGGGAGGCGCCCGCCGCCCCCAGCAGCGCCGGCACCAGCGCGTCGCCCGCCTCGGCGATGCTGCCGCGGTGAACCGGGCCGACGGGGACGGGCGCGCCCAGCGCCGCCTCGACGTCGGCGTCCTCGATGACCACGCTCCGGTCGACGAACTCGCGCAGCCAGAGCTCGACGTTGGCGGCGCGCCAGAAGAACATGCTCTCCTCCACCTGGCCTTTGCAGCAGGCGCGGAACGCCTGCACGACGGCCTCGCCGTCCCAGTACGGCCGCGCCTGGAACGCCGGCGACTGGTAGAGGCTCGTGAACGCCGCCCGGCGCGCCTTGATCCAGCGCATCTCCGGGGTCGTGAACCCGACCTTCCAGCGGCGCAGGCGGATCTTCTCCGGCAGCGTACCTTTGAGCGCGGCGCGCAGGATCCACCGGCTCCAGCCGTGACGCACGATGGCGTCCTCCGGCAGGCTCAGGATGTGGTCCACGAACTCCTGGTCGAGATACGGCACCCGGCTCTCGATGCTGAACGCCATGGAGTTGCGGTCCTCGTAGCGCAGCAGGCACGGCAGGCTGTACGTGAGCAGATCCTGGAGGAGGCGCTCCTTGAGGTCTGACTGGGAGCGCCCGTACCCGGGGTCGGTGGTCCTGGCGAGGAACTCCTGCCGCAGCAGCTTGCGCGTCGGCAGCTGCTTGCGCCGCTGCTTGAGCCGCCGCTTTGCCAGCGGCATGAGCACGTCGCGCGAGGCGGTCGCTTCCCTGCGCAGCAGGTCGTAGTCGCCCTGCTTGCGCAGCTGGCGCAGGTACACGAGCTGGTACGGCACGTAGCCCGCGATCAGCTCGTCGCCGCCCTGGCCGTCGAGCAGCACGGTGACCTGCTCGCGCGCGGAGCGCATCACACACCACTGCGCGTACGGGCCGGTGCTGACGATCGGTTCTTCCTGGTGCCAGACGAAGTCGCGCAGCTCGCCGATGAACTCGTGCGACGTCGGGTTGGTGTAGGTGGTGTCGGCGCCGGTGCTCTCGACGGCGGTCTCGATGTACTCGCGCTCGTCGATGGGGTCGCCGTCGAACACGGCGCTGAAGGTCTTGAGCTGGCCGCGCAGGGACGCCGCGTCGGGCACGTCCTCCTTGAGCAGCTCGCTCATGAAGCTGATGATCGTCGTCGAGTCCAGGCCGCCGGAGAGGCAGGAACCCACGGGGACCTCGGAGACGAGGCGCCGCTCGACGCTCTCGCGGAAGCGGCGGCGGAAGTCGGCCGGGTCGTCGCCGCCGTCACGCGACAGCACCGGTGTCCAGTACGCCGTGCTGTCGAGCGGCGCGGCGAGCCTGCCCGGCGCCGGAGCGGCTTCGGCGCCGGCGCCGGCGCCGGCGGGCGCTCCGGCGGCCCCGCCCAGCGGCAGCTCGATCCAGGTGGCGGCCGGGACGTGGTACACGCCGCGGAAGAACGTCTCGGCGCGGTGGTCGTGGAACCCGTGCTGCAGGTACTCGAACACCATCTGCTCGTCCGGCTCGGCGACCAGTTCCGGATCCTGCAGCAGCGCCTTGATCTCGCTGGCGAAGAGCAGGCGGCCGCTCTGCGGCGACCTCGCGTAGTAGAGCGGCTTGATACCGAAGTGGTCGCGGTTCAGGACGAGCTTGCCGCCGCGCCCATCCTCACCCGCTTCGCGCAGGTCGGCGACGGCGAACGCCCACATGCCGTTGAAGCGCGCGGCGCAGCCCGGCCCCCACTCCTCGTAGGCGTGGACGATGACCTCGGAGTCGCAGTGCGAGCGGAACACGTGGCCTGCGGCCTCGAGCTCGGCACGCAGCTCGCGGTAGTTGTAGACCTCGCCGTTGTAGACCAGCCAGACGGTCTCGTCCTCATTGGCCACGGGCTGGTGGCCGCCTTCGCGGTCGATGATGCTGAGGCGGCGATGGCCCAGGCTGACGGACGGCGTCTCGAAGGCGCCCGCGTCGTCCGGGCCGCGGTGCACGATGGCGGCGCCCATGCGCCCGAGAAGCTGCCGGTCGGGCGAGCCGGCGAAGCCGAAGATGCCGCACATGGGCGGATGCTCTCCTGGGGTCTGGGACCACTGACGGCGCGGTCGCCCTGCCGGCCTCCGCGCCGGTCAACCTTACCACCGGCGAGACGGCCCGAGCGAGCGGCCGGCGACGGGGCGGGCGCGCGGCGCCCGCGGGTCACATGAGCCTGGAGCGGTTCCCCGGATGCGACATGCAGTAGTCCTCTTCCGTGACCAGCGGGAACGCGCCGACCACGGGGAAACACCCGAAGGGAAGCTCCCGCGTGGAGCCGCGGAAGTAGTTCTCGGCCTGCAGGACCACCGGCGGAGCGGCGCGGCAGGTGCCGGAGTCGCCCGGGCCGGGGATCTTGGCGAACGCCGGACAGGTGCGGCAGCGCTGCATGCTCTGCTGGTCCATGTGACCTCCTGTGGGTGACGCGACCTGCCAGATATTCCACGGCCGCGGCGCGCGTCCTCCCCGGCGCGCCGCGCCGGCGGGCGCGCGGACCCGCTCCGTTGCCGCCCGCCGCGGGCGCCCGGTACACTCGGGGTCGTTCCCGGGAGCCGACCTGGAGGTCGACGATGACCGAGCGCGACGCGCCGCTGCGTGACGTCCGCCAGCTGGACTACGTTTGGATCCCGATGCGCGACGGGGCGCGGCTCGCGGCGCGCGTCTGGCTCCCGGCGGACGCCGAGTCCGACCCGGTCCCCGCCATCCTCGAGGCCCTGCCCTATCGCCTCAGCGACGGGACGGCGGCGCGCGACGCGCGCGTCCACCCGTACTGGGCCGCGCGCGGCTACGCCTGCGTCCGCGTCGACCTCCGGGGCAGCGGCGAGTCGGACGGCGTGCTGGAGGACGAGTACCACCCCCAGGAGCAGGACGACCTGCTCGAGGTCATCGCCTGGATCGCCGCCCAGCCGTGGTGTTCGGGCGGCGTCGGCATGACCGGGATCTCGTGGGGCGGCTTCAACAGCCTCCAGCTCGCCGCCAGGCGCCCGCCGGCGCTCAGGGCGGTCATCACCCTGATGAGCACCGACGACCGCTACGCCGACGACGTGCACTACAAAGGCGGCTGCGTGCTGGCCACGGACCTGCTGCACTGGAGCACCTGCATGCTGCACTGGCAGTGCCAGCCGCCGCACGAGGCGGCGGTCGGCGCGCGTTGGCGCGAGCTGTGGGAACAGCGGCTCGCGTCCGCAAGGCCCTGGATCCGCACCTGGCTCGCGCACCAGCGGCGCGACGCGTACTGGAGGCACGGCTCCGTGTGCGAGGACTACGCGGCCATCGAGGTCCCGGTGTACGCGATAGGGGGCTGGACCGACGGGTACACGAACAGCGTGCTGCGCCTGCTCGAGGGTCTCGGAGGGCCGCGCAAAGGCCTCATCGGCCCGTGGCCCCACGCCCTCCCGCACGCCGTCACGCCCGGCCCGGCGATCGGGTTCCTCCAGGAGGCGTTGCGCTGGTGGGACTTCTGGCTCAAGGGCATCGAGACGGGTGTGATGAACGAGCCCGTGCTGCGCGTGTGGATGCAGGAGTCCGTGCCGCCCGTGCCGTGGATGGACGAGGTGCCGGGGCGCTGGGTGGCGGAGGACGCGTGGCCGTCTCCGCGCCTCGAGCCCCGGACGCTGCGACTGGACGCGGACGGGGTGCTGCGCGATGCGGCGGACGGCGCCGCGCCGGACGAGCAGGCGGCGGCCGCGCACGGCGCCGGCGGCGGCCGCCTCGCCATCCGCGGCGCCCAGCTCTGCGGCGCCGACGCCGGCGCCTGGTGCGCCGAGAGCCAGCCGAGCGACTTCGCGCCCGACCAGCGGGCGGCGGAAGGGCAGTCGCTCTGCTTCACCACGGCGCCGCTGCCGCAGGACCTCGAGATCCTCGGCCACCCGCGGCTCACGCTCCGCTTCGCGAGCGACCGGCCGCTGGCGCTGGTCGCCGCCCGGCTGGACGACGTGGCGCCGGGCGGCGTCTCCAGGCTCGTCACCACACAGGTCTTCAACCTGACGCACCTGACGAGCCACGAGCACCCCGGGCGTCTCGAGGCCGGCAGGGAGTACGAGGCGACGATCGCGCTGGACGCGATCGCCCAGGCCTTCCCCGCCGGCCACCGCCTGCGGCTGGCGCTCTCTCCGACCTACTGGCCGTGGGCGTGGCCCTCGCCCGAGCCCGTCACGCTCACGGTGGTCGCCGGCGAGAGCTCTCTGGAGCTGCCGGTGCGGCCGCAGCGGCCGGAGGATGCCCGGCTCAGGCCGTTCGAGCCGCCCTTCGTCCCCGAGGGCCTCGGCGAGACGACGGTCGGTGGCGGCCGCGGCGGCCGGTCCTACACGCGCGACCTCGCCGCCGACGACATCACCTGGACCTTCCGTTACGTGGACGGCGGCGAGGTCGTCCTCCCCAACGGCTGGACGAGCGAGGAGTGGAACACCGTGAGCTACGGCCTGCGCGAGGGCGACCCGCTGTCCGCCAGGGTGTCGGTGGAGGTCGAGTCGGTGCTGCTCCGCGGCGCGCAGGGCCGGTTTCACATCGTCGCGCGCGGGGAGATGACCTGCGACGCGGACACGTTCTACGTCGCGGACGAGGTCGCCGTCCACGAGGGTGAGGAGGGCGACGAACGCGAGGTCTTCACGAGGTCGTGGTGGCACCAGGCGCCACGCGACTTCGTCTGACAGGGAGGGCAGGAGATGTACTTCGGCGCGCACGTGAAGTCGTCGGGCGGCGTGTGGCACGCCATCGAGAACGGCGTGGACATCGGCGCTGAGGCGGTGCAGTTCTTCGCCGGCAGCCCGCGCACCTGGAAGCCGACGCTCTACAAGGACGCCGACTCGGCGAAGTTCCGCGAGCTGCGCGCGGCTTCGCCCATCCGCTTCGCCGTCATCCACACGATCTACCTCATCAACCTCGCGAGCGAGAACGAGGACTTCTACGAGAAGTCGGTGAGGTCGCTGTGTGGCGCAGTGACGGCCGCGGAGCAGCTCGGAGCCGATGCCATCGTCACGCACATCGGCTCACATCAAGGCTCCGGCTTCGCGGCCGGACTCGAGCGCGTCCAGGCGGCGCTCCGCACGGCGCTCGCCGAGAGCGAGGGATCCCCGGTCCGCCTGCTGCTCGAGAACACGGCCGGCGCCGGCGGCACCATGGGGGTCGACTTCCGCGAGCTCGGCCAGATCATCGACGCGACCGGCGGCGATCCGCGCCTCGGCATCTGCGTGGACACGGCCCACATCTTCGAGTCCGGCGTGGACCTGCGCGGGCGCGAAGGCGTCGACGACCTCCTGCGCGAGCTGGACGAGGGCTGCGGCCGCGAGCGCCTCGTCATGTTCCACCTGAACGACTCCAAGACGGCGCTCGGCTCCAACCGCGACCGGCACGAGAACATCGGTGACGGCGACCTGGGAGACGACGCCTTCCGCCTGCTCGTCAACGAGCCGGCGTTCGCCGACCTGCCCGGCATCCTCGAGGTCCCGGGCCTCGACGGCCAGGGTCCGGACAGGGAGAACCTGGCCCGCCTGCGCGAGCTCGTGGCCTGACGGCGGCGGGCGCCGTCGACGCGACGGCGCCGCTGAGAGCCACGACCCGGCCGCGGGTATACTCCGGCTGCCCGGGGTGCACACCGACTACAGCGAGGTGACGCCATGGAACTCGTGACCGTGACCACCGTGAGCGATGCCGGCCTTGCCAACGTCGTCGTCGGGGTGCTCCAGCAAGCCGGCGTGGAGGCCGTGGTCGGCGGGTCCGGCGCGCCCGACGTGTATCCGACGCCGTCCGTCCACCCGTACCACATCCTCGTGAACGAGGACGACCTCGCCAAGGCGCGTGACGTGCTCGACCAGTTCGAGACGATGCCGGACGACGCCGACGACGACGAGTGACCCGGGCCGGGCTCCCCGCCGTCTGCTATCATGTGCCTTCTTGCAGCGTTTTTTCGGCCCTGCGGGGCGTTCCAGACACGGGAGTGACGATGTTCGGACGCATCTTCGGCCGCGGCAAGGACGACCAGGACCAGGCCGTCTGCGCCGAGTGCGGCCGCACCCTCCTCGCCGGCGAATGGACCCAGACCGTCGTCGATGAACACGGCGAGGAGCGGCTCATCTGCTCCTTGTGCGGACAGGCCTACACGGGCGGCAGCGAGCCCGTCGCGGCCGCGCCCACCCCCGCCAACAACGGACGCGTGCGCGAGACGCGCAGCGAGGCGCGCTACGACGAGCGGCCGGCGCAGCCGGAGGCCCCGGCGCGCGCCGTGCGCGCCGAGAGCGACGCCTTCTGGCAGGCGCTCAAGGAGAAGGACGCGCAGATCGAGGAGCTCAAGGCCGAGCTGGCGCGCGCGGAGGCCGAGCGCCAGGAGCTGGCCGGCCAGTTCGCGCGCCTCGGCGCCGCCGGAGCGGCCGGGGCGGCAGCCCCGGACGAGCCCGGCTCACTCACCGGCGACTCCTCGGAGCCCGGTGAGCGAACGTGGGGCGAGACGCCTGCCGAGTTCGCCGCCGAGATGGCCGCGCTGAACGAGGCGGACGCAGCGTCCGATCGGCCCCAGGACGTGTGGGACGAGCCGGCGCAGGACCTCGCGGTCGAGGCGCCGCCCGCTGAAGAGCTCGTCGAGGGCGCCTCCGCCACAGGCGAGCCTGCCGAAGCGGCCGTCGAAGAGGATGCCGTCTCGGCGCCCGACGCGGAGTCGCCCGCCGGCGCACCGGCCGCGGTCTCGGCGACGGTGTTCGAGGACACGCAGCCGATCCCGGCCGTCCCCGAGGACCTCGACGAGGACGAAGGAAGCACCGGTGAGATCGCCGCGGCCGAGGCCGAGGCGGCGTTCGCCGCCGGCGCGGCCCTGCCGGGAGAGCCCACGGAGCAGGAGCCCGCGGCCCCGTCGGCTGCGGAGGCCGAGGCTGTGGCCGCGTCGCTCACGCTCCTGCAGCGCGGCGTGGACCTGCTCAACGTGAGCGGCGTGCCGCGCAAGATCGCCGAGACCAACGAACAGCTCGGCCTCCCGCACGTGCACGCCGGGTTCGACGACGACATCGTCGCCGTCAGCTTCATGTGGACGATGGGCTGGTACCGGTTCCACGTCGACATCGACAGCGGCGACGTGACCATGCACGACCGCGGGTACGAGGAGCTCACGCTGCAGCCCAATGCCGGCGTGCGCGCCGACGGCACGGTGCAGCTCGCGCCGGCGCAGATCAGCCGCGCCGCCGCCCAGCGCGCTCAGGCCGCGCCCGCCCCGGCGTCGCCGGAGCCGGCGCAGCCCGCGGCCCAGCCGCTCGCCGCCCCAGCCGAGCCGGAGACGCCACGCGAGGCCGCGCAGAAGCCGCCGGAGTTCCTCAGCAAGTCGCTGCTCGGCCAGCGCAGCGACGACGAGACGGCGTCGTGGGAGCAGACCACGGCGAGGGACTTCGACTGGGACCGCTGAGCCGCGGGCAC
>DASUMX010000068.1:0-22060 GCA_036277455.1 Thermoleophilia bacterium | reverse complement strand
CAGCCCGCGACGAGGACGGCGACCGCCGCCACGAAGTCGAGCAGCTCCTCCTGGCCCTCGCCGGGGGGGTGCGGCAGCGTCACCGCGAGCGTGAGGTCGGTGCGGCCGGAGGGGTCGCGGACGACGAGCAGGCTGGCGTTGGCGCCGCGCGCGGCGTCTGAACCGGAGGGGGCGGCGACCCGACCGGCGCCGAAGGCGCCGGCGCTCTCCCCGCCCATGCTGGCCACGCACGAGATGGCGCCGAGCGCCTCGCAGACGGCGTCCGCCACGGTCGTGAGCACGTCGCCGGGGCGGCTGCCCTCGCCCAGGCGCGGGACGTGCGCGCTGAGGGTGCTCAGGGCTTCGCGCAGGTACGCGACGTCCTCGTCGCTGCGCCGCCGCTCGGCGAACAGTTTGGCGTTCTGGATGGCCACCGCCGCCTGACCGGCGATCGCCTGGGCGAGGCGGAGCTCCTGCCGGGAGTACTGGCGCGCCACCTTCTGGTCCACCACCTCGAGCAGCCCGAGGCTGCGGCCCTGCACGACGAGCGGCACCATGAGCAGGCTGCGGTCTCCCTCCCGCCGCAACTCCGCCACTTCAGCGGGGTCGGCGTGCGGGTCGTCGACGTTGACCACGGCGGTGACCTGCTCGGCGAGCACCCGGCGCGTGAGCGGGAACTCGCGCAACCGGTACGGGCTCGCGTCGAGGAGTTGCCGCCCGGCGTTGTCGTACTCGGCAAGCGTGCGCACCGCGTCGTCCTCGGGGTCGTACTCCGAGATCGCGCACAGGTGGCACTGGAACAGGCTCGTCATGCGCATGGCGATCTCGAGCAGCAGCTCGGTGAGGTCGAGCTTCACGGCCAGCGCGGTCGACGTGTTGATGAGCACGTCGACCTCGCGCTCGCGGGCGAGCTGGGCGGCGAGGTGGTTGCTGCCCCCGATGGCCTTGGCGAGGTCGTCGATGTCGTGGTCGTCGATGCGCCGGTGCCCGCCGGCGGTGCGCGTGCAGGGGAGGAAGCCGGTCGCCGTCCAGCGGCGGATCGTCACCGGCGAGACGCCGAGACGCCGCGCCGCCTGTTGCACGCTCAGGTACATGGCCGGAACCTAGCCGCTGGCGGAGGGAGCGTCAAATCATGGAGGTTCCGGCGAGTGCGGCGCGCAGGTTCGCGAGCCTCACGGGGCCTTGCGCTGACGGTTCGTGACGGCAGCAGCGATGGTTTCGGCGCGTACATGCCGCCCGTCGTGCCCTCGGATAGCATGGGGCCATGCTCGCCCGACTGAGACGGTACCTGGACTTCCCCGGCCAGTTCTGGGTGCTGACGCTGGGCATCTTCATCTACGTCGGCGCCGCCGCCCTCGCCTTCCCGTTCGAGGCCATCTACCTGCGCCAGTACCTGGGGACGTCGATGACCATGATCGGCGTCGTCTTCGGCCTGGTGCCGCTGGCCGTGATGCCGGTCCAGTTCTGGGGCGGGCAGCTCACGGACAAGCTCGGGCGGCGCGTGATCATCATGGTCTCGGTGCTCGTCGGCGTCGTCTGGTTCGTGGGCTTCGCCTTCGTCACCGAGCTCTGGCAGGTGGCCGCGCTCGTCGCGCTGGAGAGCGCGTTCGGCTGGCCGCTCTTCCAGACCGCGAGCAACGCCATGATCGCCGACCTGCTGCCGCAGGAGCGGCGGCAGGAGGGGTTCGGCGTGACGCGGGCGGCGATGAACTTCGGCGTCGTCGTCGGACCCGTGATGGCCGGGCAGGCGCTCGGGTTCGGCGTCAGCTTCCGGGTGCTCTTCCTCTCCGCCGCAGCCGGGTGCCTGGCGATGGTGGTGATGATGGCGGTGTGGATCCGGGAGAGCCGGCCGGCGAGCGCCACGGTGCGCGTCAGGCGGGTCGACGAGCGCGGGCGGGCCGGGTACCGCGCGGTGCTGCACGACCGGGTCTTCATCGTCTTCTGCCTCGCCGCCGTCCTGCCCGTGTTCTGCATCGGCAACTTCGGCTCCATCTACGCCGTGTACATCACCGACTTCCTCGGCGTGCCCAGCAGAACGTGGGCGTACCTGCTCACGCTCAACGCCCTCATCGTGGTCGTCGTCCAGATCCCGCTGGTGACGGCGCTCCGCCGGCGCAATCGCATGCTGCTGCTCGCCGCCTCCAGCGCACTGCTCGCCGTCGGCATCGGCGGGTCCGCGTTCGCCGGCCCGGTGTGGTCCCTCGTGGCTTTCATCGCCATCCTGAGCCTGGGCGAGACGCTCCTGTCGCCGGTGGCGTCGGCGGAGGTGGCCGAGCTCGCGCCCGAGGCCGTGCGCGGGCGCTACATGGGCGTGTGGACCGTGGTGTGGAACGGGGGCGCCGCCCTCGGGCCTGCGTTCGGCGGCTGGGCGATGGACACCGTGGGCGGGCGCGAGGCGTTCGTCGCCCTGCTCGTGGTGGGGCTGGCCGGCGCCGTCTGGTTCCTGGCGCTGGCGCCGGGCTGGGGCCGGCGACGCCGGGCGAAGGCGGTGGAGGCCCGGGCGACGGCGTAGCGTCGCGCCCGGGCCTCCGCCGCAGCCGTCAGCGGTCGAGCGCGTCCTGCAGGTCGCGGGCGTGCTCCTCCTCGACGATGAGGATGTCCTCGAGCGCGCGCCGCAGGCCGTACTCCTGCAGCATCTCCGCCTGGGCGATGCGCTCGCGGTAGCGGGCGATCGCGTCGAGCTCGCCGTCGAGGTCCTGCTCGAGCATGGTCTTGGCGTCGGGCGAGATGAGCGCCTCGGCCACGTCCACGCCCGGCACGCCGCCGAGGAAGTCGATCTGGTCGGCCAGCGAGATCGCGTGGGCGTGCTCCTCGTTGGAGTGGACGACCAGCTCGGCCTTGATGGCGTCGTACTGCGGGCCCGTCATGGCCGCCGCGTGCTGCACGTACTGCACCAGCGCCTGGAACTCCTTGGCGAGGTCGCGGTTGAGCTCGTCGATGAGCTCGGCGCGGGTGAGCTCGCGCGGGACGGGGCGCTGCATCTCGGCCGCCGTGCGCGGTTTCGTCGCGACGCTCGCTTTGGCGGCTCTCTTCTTTGGGGCTGGCTTCGCCACTGGCTCTCCTCTCGTCGTGCCGTCGTCGGGCCGGGTCTCGGGCCGGCCGCTGAGAGAAGAGTACTGCAGCAGAACGGCGACGTCCGCCGGACGGTGTTGTCCGGCGGACGTCGCCGCGTGCTCCGCCGGCGCGCTGCGGCCGGCCTCGGCGGCGTCAGTCGGCCGGGGCCGGCTCCGCCGCCATCGTCGTGTAGTCCTCGTCGTCCAGCGCGTAGGCGCCGGCGGGCCGCAGCCGGTCGAACGCCAGGTACAACACCGGCACCAGGATCAGCGTGAGGAACGTCGAGGTGAAGAGGCCGCCGATCACGACCACGGCGAGCGGGGTCGAGAGAAAGCCGCCCTCGCCGCCGATGCCGAGCGCCATCGGCGTGAGCGCCAGGATCGTGGCGATGGCGGTCATGAGGATCGGCCGCAGGCGTCGCCGGCCGCCCTCGATGACGGCGGTGCGGGCGTCCATTCCCTTGCGCCGGAACTGCTCCACGAGGTCGAGCAACACGATGGCGTTGGTCACGACGATGCCGATCAGCATGAGCAGGCCGACGAGGCTCGGCATGCCGAGGCTGGTGCCGGTGATGACGAGGGCCAGTACCGCGCCCACTGCGGCGAACGGGATGCTGACCAGCAGGATCAGCGGGTTCAGCAGGCTGCGGAAGGTCGCC
This sequence comes from Thermoleophilia bacterium, assembly GCA_036277455.1. GTDB lineage: Bacteria > Actinomycetota > Thermoleophilia > UBA2241 > UBA2241 > CAIXSE01. The sequence goes on along the minus strand of DASUMX010000068.1, from coordinate 18,369 downwards.
ACCATGATGATGTACACGAGCAGGATCGCGACGAGCATGGCGATGCCCAGCGTGCGGAAGACGTCGTTGGTGGCCTCGGTGGCGCCGGCGAGCTCCCACGTGGCGCCCTCCGGCAGCTGGACGTCCTTGAGCGCGTCCTCGACGGCCGTGGAGGCCGCGCCGATGTTGTTGTTCACGGCGGTCGCGGTGATGCTCGCCGTGCGCGCGCCGTCGACGTGGGTCACCTGCACGGGCGCCTTGACCTCTACGACCTCGGCGATGTCGCCGAGAGGGACCATGCCGGACGTGCCGGCGACCGGCAGCCGGGCGAGCACCTGACTCACGGCGCCGGGGAGCGGCGGCACGACGATCTCTCCCACCATCAGCTGCGCCGGCAGTGTCCCGGCCGTGGTGGGCACGGTGCCGAGCGGGTAGCCGTTGAGCACCAGCGTCGTGTACTGGCTCAGGGTGGCCGGGGTGACGCCGGCCGCCGCCGCCTTCGCCTGGTCGACGACGATCGTGGCGGACGGGCGGCCTTCGCTGAGGTTGGAGGTGACGTCGGCGAGTCCGTCGACGGTCTCGACCTCTGCGAGGACGATGTCGTTGGCCTCCTTGAGCACCTGGGGGTCGCCGGCGGAGATGCGGACCTCCATGAGCGACATGCCGCCCATGGACGACGAGGAGTCGTCACCGGTCACGCTGATGGTGCCGGCGTTCTCGAGCTCGGCCACGCCGGCGCGCACCTCGTCCATGATGGCGTTCTTGTCGGCGTCGGGGTCGGTCGTGACGGCGAACGTGGCCTGGCTGGACGAGGCGTTGGTGCCACCCCCGGCGCCGAACAGGCTGCCGGTGCTGCCGCCGGTGACCTGGTAGATCTCGACGCCCTCCGTGCTCTTGAGGACCTCCTCGACCTTGGACGCGGCGGCCATCGTGGCGTCCAGGCTCGTGCCCGGCTCCATGGTCTGGGTGATGCTCATGGTGGGCTGCTCCGAGCTGTCGAACAGGTTGGTCTTGAGCAGCGGCGTGAACAGCATGGTGCCCACGAAGATCGCCGCCGCGGCGATGAGCGTGATCGCCTTGTGGCCCAGGGCGAAGCGGAGCGCCGGCAGGTAGGCGTTCTGCAGCGCGGTGAGCTCCCTCTCGTCGCGGTGCCCCACCTGGCGCTTGGAGAGCAGCCAGGTCGAGGCGACCGGGACGACGACCAGCGCGACGAGGAGGCTGCACAGCAGCGCGAACGTCACCGTGAGCGCGAACGGGCGGAAGAACTCCGAGGCGAGACCGGCCACCATGCCGAGCGGGAGGAAGACGGCGACGGTGGTCAGGGTGCTCGCCGTGATGGCCCCGGCCACTTCGCGCGTGCCGGTGTAGGCGGCGCGCCGGACGCTGTCGCCCTCCTGCAAGTGGCGGTAGATGTTCTCGATGACGACGATGGAGTCGTCGATCACGCGGCCGATGGCGATGGTGAGGCCCCCCAGCGTGAGCATGTTGAGGGACTCGCCGCGCGACCACAGGATGATGAGCGCGCCGATCACGCTGAGCGGGATCGAGAGACCGGCGATGACGGTGGACCGCCAGCTGCGCAGGAACACCCAGATGACGACGACCGCGAACACGGCCCCGAGGAGGCCCTCGCGCACCAGGGAGCGGATGCTGTCCTTGATGAACACGGACTGGTCCACCACGGTGGTGATCTCGGTGTCGCCGCCGAGCTCGCGGGTGAGCGCCGGCAGCTCGTCGGCGACGGCGTTGGCGATGTCGACGGTGTTGCCGCTGCTGGACTTGCTCACGGAGATGCCGACGGAGGTCTCGCCGTTGGTGCGGGTGACGGCGGTGAGGGGGGCCGGCGCGATCTCGACGTCGGCGACGTCGCCGAGCCTGACGGTCTGCCGGTACTTGTCGGCTGCGGCCTCGCCGGCGGCCGCGGCTGCCATCGCGTCGGCCTCGGCGGGGACGGCTGAAGCTCCGGTCGCGGCAGCCGCGCCCGCGGCCGACGCGGCGCTCGAGGGCGCGAGCACCAGCTGCTCGAGCGCCTTCTCCGTCTCGGCCTTCGCGCTCACGGTGACGGGGTAGACGATGCTGCCCGAGGTGACGCTGCCGGCGCCCGTCGTGACGTTGGCCTGGGTGACCGCCGTCATGATCTGCGTGGGCGTCACGCCCAGGGCCGCGACCTGCTCCGGCTTCAGCTGGATGTTCAGCTGCATCTGCTGCACGCCTGAGAGGGTGACCGCCTGCACGCCCTCGATCGACTGCAGGCGGGGCACCACGCGCGTGCCGAGCAGCGTCGCCAGCTGCTCGGGGGGCAGGGAGGACGTCACCGCCAGCTGCACGACCGGCATGCTGCCGAAGTTGAGCGTGGCGACTTCCGGAGGCATGGCGGTGGCGGGCAGCATCTGCTGCACGCCGGACACGGCCTGCTGGATCTCCGCCTGCCTGGCGTCCATGTCCGTGCCGAACTCGTACTCGATGGTGATGATGCTCATCCCGTCGTTGGAGAACGAGTCGAACTCCTTGACGCCGCTCGAGGTCTTGATCGCCTGCTCGAGCGGCGTCGTGATGTTCCGCTCCACGTCCTTGGGCGACGAGCCCTGGTCGACGGTGACGACGGTGAGGTAGGGGAAGGTGAGGTCGGGGATCAGCTCCTGCTTGAGGCCGGTGATCGCGAACGCGCCCACGAGCAGCACGGCCAGCACCGCCAGGCCGACGATGGAGCGGTTGCGCAGGGAGATCTTCGTCAGCCAGCTCACGTGGCGCCTCCAGTGTGATCGTTGTCGCGGTCGCCGCCGTCGGCGAGGGTGTGGTTCGCCGCACGGTGACGCTGCCAGCGGCTGACGAGGCCGGGGATCTCGGCCTCGAGGAAGTCGATGAACGCGCGCATCTCGCGAAGGAGGGCGTAGTTGGACTGCGTCTGGTCGCCGTCCGCCACGAGCTCCAGGCTGCGGTCGACGAGTCGCCCGAGGGCGGTGACGTGGTCGAGGCGGAGCACGCTCTCCAGCTTGCCCGGGATGGAACGGTAGAAGTCGCCGCGGTGCCCCGGCTCGCTCACGCGCTCCACGGCGCGGGACTGCAGCAGGCTGCGCGCGGCTGTGCTCACCGCGGCCTTGCTGACGCCGAGTCCCTGCGCGATCCCGGTCAGGGACTGTTCTGGGGGGTCGGCGAGGAGGAGCCACGCCAGGACGCGTCCCTCCATGCGCGTGCCGCCCATCTCTTCGAAGAGGAGGCCGTACTCCTCCACCAGCAGGCGCTCGGCGCGCCGTCGTTCACGCTCGTCCACGGTGCATGTCTCCCCACAGAAGGTGACAACGTCAGCGATGTAAAGTACAGAGTGAACGCAAGCTTCGCAACCGGGGTCGCCGCCGCGTCCGGGAGGAGAGGGGAGCGGGTCTGCGTCAGCCGACGCCGGCGAGCGCAGCGAGCTTGTCGGCGGCGGCGGTCACGCGGTCGCGCACCGTGAGCTCGTCGAGCCAGCGCGCGGGGATGCCGGACTCGCCGTACACCGCCCCGGCGAGGGCCCCGGTCACGGCGCCGGCCGCCGTGGCGTCGTTGCCCATGTTCACGGCGACGGTCACGGCGTGCTCGAAGTCGGCCCCGTGCAGCACGGTCCAGAGCGCCGTCTGCAGGGTGTCGAGCACGAACGAGGAGCTGACGATCTCCTCCGCCTCGGCCACGGGGGTGTCGCGCAGGACGGCGGCGACGCGCTTGTCGTCCTCGTCGAAGGTGCTGGCGATGGCCGGGATGTCCGCGGCGAGCTCGCCGTTGAGCGCCGCCGAGATGAGGTCGTTGAAGGCGGCGCACGACCAGCCGGCGAGCCGGTCGAAGTGCGTGAGCGTGGATTCGCGCAGCGACACGCCGTGACGCTCCGCCGCGTCGCCGCTGTAGAGGAGGCCGACGGGGGCGCAGCGGATGAGGCTCCCGTTGCCGGCCGTCGGCCCGCCGAGGATCTCGTAGGCCCGCCGCGAGGCGACGTCCCAGTGCGTGCCCGAGCGGTAGCTTATGAGCGCGGCGCGTACGGTGAGGCTCACGTGCCTCGGCTGGGTCTCCAGCCATGCCCCGAGGCGCGCCATGATGTCCTCGGGCTCGAAGGCGCCGTGCTCGGCGAGGCTCTCCGCGAGGCAGAGCATCATCTCCGTGGCGTCGGTGACCTCGCCGGGCGCGACGTCGTACACGCCGCCGCCGATCATCCCGGTGATGACCCCGTACTTCTCGACCACCTGATCCGCGGTGAGGAACTCCGCCGGTGCGCCCAGGGCATCGCCGGCGGCGAGGCCGAGCAGCGCACCGCGGAAGCGGTCGCGCATGACGGCGGCTTCCCCGGCGGGGCTCATGCGAGCAGGTCCCCGGCGAGCCGCTCGAAGAAGAGCGCCTGGTACACCACGTCCTCGACCAGGATGCGCTCGTCCGGCTCGTGGTCGCGGCCGCCGTCCATGGCGTGGAAGCTCTCGGCGAGGAAGGGCGCGAAGCCGTAGGCCACGCAATCCGGGAACGCCTCGCGTACCCAGCGCGAATCGGTGAAACTGCTCGAGGTCATGGGTGCGAGGACGGCGTCCGGGACGTCCCGGCGCAGCACCCGCTCGATGCTCTCGCTCAGAGGGGTGGAGGCGGGCGACGCATTGGGGGTCGTCACGTCGACCCACTCGAACTCCCACTCGATGCCGAGGGGGTCGAGGACCGTGGTGACGTACTCCCGGACGTCGGCCTGCGCCATCTCGGGGAGGATGCGGCAGTCGACGCAGGCCTCCGCCCGGGTCGGGATGACGTTGACGGCTTTGCCCGCGGCGAGGACGGTCGGGGTGAGCGTGGCGCCGAACAGCGGCTCGACCAGACCCGCCACGACCGGGTCGAGCCGGCGGAGCTCGGCTCCGGCGACGCGCGCCGTGGCCGGATCCTTGAGCCGCGCGGCGAGCTCGCGGTCGGGCACGAGCGCGTCGATGAACCGCGCCGTCGTGCCCGAGACGATCGCCGGCGGGTCGGCGACGCCGAGCGCGATCACGGCGCGCGCCAGGTCGAGCACGGCGCTGCGCTCCTTCTCGGGCACGGACCCGTGCCCGCCGCGGCCACGGGTGCGGATGCGGAACTGCGCGAACGCCTTCTCGCCCACGGCGAGCAGGAACACCTTGTGGCCATCCACCGGCAGCCACAGGCCGCCCATGCCCTCGTTGACGAGGTAGTCGGCGCGCAGCGCCTCCGGCCTGTGCTCGCAGAGCCACCGCACGCCGCAGTGCTCGCCGACCTCCTCGTCGGCGGTGGCGGCGTACTTCACGGTGCCGGAGAAGGAGGCGCCCGCGCGCTTGAGCCGGGCGAGGGCGACGGCCTCGGCCGCCACCTGGTTCTTCATGTCCACCGCGCCGAGGCCCCAGACGTAGCCGTCCTTCACGACGCCGGCGAACGGCGGCACGCTCCACTCGCCGGCGTCCGCCGGCACGACGTCGAGGTGGCCCATCATCGTCAGGGTGGCGCCGGGGCGGGCGCCGTCCAGCCTGGCGACGAGGCTCTTCCGGTCGGGGAGCTCGCCGTCGAGCTCGCCCGGGATGCCGTTCTCGGCGAGGTACGCCTGCACGACAAGGGCCGCCTCGGTCTCGTTGCCGTTCGTCGTGTCGACCCGCAGCAGCGCGGTGAACAGCTCGAGGACCTCGTCCTCGAGCGCCTGCCACTCGGACTCGCTCAGGCCGTACCGTGCCACGGTCATCTTCCTCCCGGGGGGTGGATCGACGTGCTGCAGGGGCAATGATAGCCGTCTGTACTTCGCCCGGCGAGTCTCGTAGGCTCGGATGCGGGCAGCGGACATCCGAGCGTGCAGGAGGGGACGATGAAGATCGCCGTCGTGGGTGCGGGCGCCATGGGTCGCTGGGCCGTCAAGGAGCTCGGGCTGGCCCCCGAGGTCGACGCCGTGGTCGTCGGGGACTTCAACGAGGACCAGGCGCGAGAGGTGGCCGCGAGCCACGGCGGCGGCAAGGCCACGGGCCGCTTCGTCGACGCGCGCGATCAGGAGAGCGTGCAGGCGGCGATCGCCGGCTGCGACGCGCTCGTCAATGCCACGCAGCACTTCTGGAACATCACCGTGATGCACGCCGCCGCGGCCGCGCGCGTGCACTACACGGACATGGGCGGCCTCTTCCACGTCACCAAGCAGCAGGTCGAACTGCACGAGGAGTTCCGTCAGGCGGGCGTCACCGCCGTCATCGCCATGGGCGGGGCGCCCGGCGTCACCAACATCCTCGCCCGGTACGGGGCCGAGCGGCTCGACGTCGTCGAGGAGGCGCACGCGCTCTGCGGCAACGTCGACGACACCGACTGGAGCGGCTACGACGGCTGGGTCGTGCCCTACTCCCTCGAGACCCTGTGCGACGAGTTCAGCGTGGTCGCGCCCGAGTTCATCGACGGCCACTGGGTCATGGACATCGCCGGCGGGGAGGGGGTGGAGGACCTCGACTTCGGCGTGCCGGCCGGCACGCTCGAGGCGCACTACACCATCCACTCGGAGCCGTTCACCTTCTGGCACGCCTGGAAGGACCAGGGGCTCAGGTCGGCGACGTTCAAGCTCTCGCTGCCCGCCGAGTTCACCGGCCAGATGCGGTTCCTGAACGCCATCGGCATGACGCGCACCGACGAGGTCGAGGTCAAGGGCGTGCGCGTGCGCCCGCGCGACGTGCTCCTCAAGGTGGTGAGCGAGATCCCGCCGCCCGCCGACGTGGTGCTCGACGACGTCGACTACCTGCTCGGCGTGGTGCGCGGCCTCAAGGACGGGCGCCGGGTGGAGTGGCGCGTGCGCGCCACCGTTCCGGCGCACAAGGAGCACGGCGCCGGCGGCGGCGATGTGGACACCGGCATCCCGCCGGCGATCGTGGCGCGCATGCTCGCCCGCGGGGACATCGCCGGGCCCGGCGTCTTCGTGCCCGAGCAGGTCGTCCCCGGCGAGGCCTTCGTCGCCGAGTTCACGCGCTGGGGCGTCACCGTCGACGCGCAGATGCGCGAGCTGCTCGCCGCCCCGGGCTGAACGCCGCCGCGCGGGTCGAGCGTCAGCCCAGCTCGAGCTGCGTCTGCGGCGGCCGGCGCTCGACTCCCAGCAGGTGCGCCATGCGGCGCGCGTTCTGCATGCCCCAGTCCTCGTAGTTGTTGTTGAAGAGGACGTGGACGGTGTCGGCTGCGGCCGCCAGCTCGCGCACCTTCGGCACCCACTCCTCGAGCTCGTCGTCACTGTAGAGGTACTTGAACCGGTCGGACGCGGCGCCGGTCCTGCTCTCCCAGGTGCCGGCGTTGCGCCCGTGCAGACGGACCATGCCGAGAGGCGCCGTGGCTGCGCTCAGCGGCGGCGTGCTGTTGGGGAACCCCTGCGGCTCGTCGACGGCGACGTAGACGAGCCCGGCCTCCTCGAGCAGGGCGAGCGTGTTCGCGGCCGAGTCCTCCTCCAGCCAGCCGCCGCCGCGGAACTCCACCGCCAGCGGCCAGCCGGGCAGGCGCTCGGGCAAGGACCTCAGGTAGTCGCGGTTCTCGCGCGAGCGGACGAACCAGGGCGGGAACTGGAACAGCACCGCACCGAGCTTGCCGGCCTCGGCGAGCGGCGTCAGGGCCTCGCGGTGCAGCTGCCAGACGAGCTCCATCGCGCGCTCGCCGACGTCCCTGGCGTACACCGAGCGCTTGCCGCGCACCTCGTCCGGCAAGCGGTTGCGCAGCCAGTCGGGCAGCCGGTCGGGGGCCGCGGCGTGGTGGGTGAGCCACGCGAAGGCCTTGACGTTGAAGACGAAGTCGTCCGCGGTGCGTGCGACCCAGAGCTCGCTGTTGCGCAGCGACGGAGGCGCGTAGTAGGTCGCGTCGACCTCGACGATGTCGAACTGCCCGGCGTAGTGGCGCAGGCGCGCCTCCGCGCTGGTGACCCCCGGGGGATAGAAGCGCCCGCAGGCGATCAGCGTCGGGTCGGTCCAGGAACAGCTGCCGACGAGGATGCGTGCGGGCATCGTTCCTCCGGGTCGAGATGGTTGCGTGGCGTAGAAACGTTGTACCACGGGGAGCGCCCGGCCTATACTCCGGGCGAAAGCTCAGTCGGCGCCACGGTCTCTGCAGACCACGGCCTCGGGCTCTTGGAGGCAGATGAAGGGGGCGCCGCCGATGGGCGGGCTGCGGAACACGGGCCCGCCCATCGTCATGACCGCCGGAGGTCGCCCGCGCCGCCGCCGGCCCGCGTTGAACTTTGCCGGCGCGGGTCCTATACTCGCACTCCCTCAGTGTCGGAATGGCGGAATTGGTAGACGCGCTAGGTTGAGGGCCTAGTGAGGGTATAACCTCATGGGGGTTCAAGTCCCCCTTCCGACACCACCTTCTTCCTCCGCCTCACGCCTCCTCATCGCGCGTGCTCTGCCGCGCCGGGGGCCGGCGCAGCGGGCGCTCAGAGGCCGCGCCAGAGCGGCAGCCCGGTGACCTCGTCGTGCACGCGCTCCAGGGGCTCGCCGACGAGCTCCTGCAGGATCAGCTCGCAGGCGAAGATCACGCAGCCCGGCGCGACGTGGCCGCCGGCGCAGGCGCCGTCGTGTCCCGCCAGCGTGGCGTGCGCGTGCACGGCGGTGGCGCCGTCGCGGCGCGACACGTTCCCGAGCAGGCCGACCAGCTCGACGGGCGCGTCGACGGCGAACTCGCCGTACTCGTGCGTCGCCTGGTCGTAGAAGGAGAGGCGGGCCGTCTGGAGGGCGCCGATGGCGCGCAGTTCCGCCGCCTGCATCTCGTGGGCGTCGGCCACTGCGGCGATCTCCTCCAGCAGGTCGCCGCCGTGCGGTAGCCGGGCGACGACGCGGCGTCCTCTCGCGAACTCTCGTGCTCCCATGCCAGCTTCCTCCCGACTCCCCGGGGCCGGCCGTGTGCCGTCCCTCCGGCCGGAGTGTACAACCGCGACGACCGCGCCCGGCGCCGGGGGCGCCGCCCCGTGTACGGGGCCTCACCGCAGGGTATGTGGGTCTCGGGCCGTCATGTGGCCCGGTTCGGATCGCACGTCACGGAGGATCGATATGAGCGAGACCCGCAACCCGCGCCAGCCCGCTCCCGGCGATGTGCAGCAGTGGCGCGCCGACTTCGACGAGCTCGAGCTGCGCATGGACGCGCTGCGCCAGGCGTTCACCGAGGGCGTGCGCTCCTTCACCATGACCGACGAGATCGTGGAGCGCATCCACGCACGCTTCGACGACGTGGGCGAGCAGGTCCACGCCATGCACTGCACCTACCCGTTCGGCGGCTGGCCGGGCCAGGAGGACTGCCGCTTCGAGCCGCCCGTCCCTTACGAGAGCGACGCCCGCGGGGACCAGGGCTGATCCGTGTGACGGACCGCGGCGTCAGTACCGAGGTGCGCGGAGAGATCTGCGTCATCCACTGCGGCGGCGTGACCGGGGGCCGGCTCGCCGCCGACCTGCCGGACGAGGTGGACCGCTGCCTCGACACGGGCGCGTCGGCGGTCGTGGTCGACCTCGACCCCTGGAAGCCGATCGACGACCTCGGCCTCTCCGCCCTGCGGGCGGCCGCCGAGGCGTTCGAGAGCGCCGGGGGCGAGCTGGTCGTCGCGGTCGAGGAGCCGGACGCCCGCGAGGCGCTCGCCGGCGCCGGACTGATGCGCGCGATACCGTCTGCTCCCGGCCCTCCCGGCGGGGATGCGGAGGCGCCGCTGCGGGCGCCGGAACACCCCCGCTGGGAACACGAGTTCACCTTTCCCGCGACCACGCGCCAGCTGCGCGCGGCGCGCCGGCGGGTGGCCGCGTTCGCGGAGGTCGCCGGCCTCGACGGCCCGGACCTGTTCGAGCTGAGTGTGGCGGTCGCCGAGGCGCTGGCGAACGCGGTCGTCCATGGGTCGCCGCGGGGCGCCGACGACGACGTGCGGGTGCGCTTCTTCTGCTACGAGGACGAGGTCGCCGTCGAGGTGGTGGACAGCGGCGACGGCATGTCCGCCACGCCGATCTGCGAGCCGGCGGCGGCGGCGACGAGCGGGCGGGGCATCCACTTCATGCGCGCGCTGGCGGACGCCGTGCAGTACACGTGCGGTCCCATGGGCACGCGCGTGCTGCTGGTCAAGCAGCGCTCGTGAGTCGCGGCGGGCCGCAGACCCCGGCCGACGGCGCGCCGGCGGCGTGACGTAGAATCGCCTCATGGCCGACCCTCACCTGTACGACCGCCTCTTCCTGCTCGACGGCAGCAGCCTCGCGTTCCGCGCCTTCTTCGCGCTGCCCGAGTCCATCTCCACCCAGGCCGGGCAGCCCACCAACGCGCTCTTCGGCCTCAGCCAGATGCTCCTCAAGATCGTCTCCGAGTACCGGCCCTCGTGCATCGTCTGCGCCTGGGACGCCCGCGAGAAGACCTTCCGGGACGGGCTCTACGACCAGTACAAGGCGCAGCGTCCCTCCATGCCGGACGCGCTCTCGGCCCAGTGGAGTCTCCTGCCGGAGCTGATGGAGGGCTTCGGGATCGCCAACCTCGTCAAGCCCGGGTACGAGGCCGACGACATCCTCGGGACGCTGGCGGAGGAGGCCAAGCGCCAGGGCATCGGGTCCATCGTCGTCACCGGCGACCGCGACGCGATGCAGGTGGTCGACGAGGACATCTGGGTGATGAGCACCGGCCGCGGCGTCACCGACGTCAAGATCTACACGCCCGCCGCCGTGCTGGAGCGCTTCGGCGTCACGCCGGCGCAGATCCCCGACTACATCGGGCTCAAGGGCGACAGCTCGGACAACATCCCCGGCGTGCCCGGTGTCGGCGAGAAGACCGCGGCGCAGCTGCTGCAGCAGTTCGGCTCCATCGACGAGCTGTACCGGCGGCTGGACGAGATCAAGAGCGAGAAGCGGCGCGCGCTCCTCGCGGAGCACGAGGACGACGCGCGTCTCTCGCTGCAGCTCGCGACGATGGTGCTGGACGTCCCGCTCGAGCACGACCTCGTCGAGCTCGTCACCAGCTGCGGCTACCGGCTGCCGGTCGAGACCGTGGACGCCGTCTTCGAGCGCTTCGAGTTCGCCAACCTGCGCCGGCGTCTGCGTGAGGTCTCCGGCGAGGCGGCGGCCGCGCCGGCCGCGCCCGTGAGCGTCGCCGGCGGTCTCGTGCGGCTCGCGGCGGAGCCGGACGTCGGCCCCGTGGCCGCCCTGCTGGAGAAGGGGGAGGCCGCGCTCGCCTTCGAGCCGCGCGGCGACGGGGACGGTCTCACCGTCGCCGCCCACGCCGGCGGCGAGGCGTGCCTGGTGGCGCCGGCCGACGCCGGTCGCGCCGGCTCGCTCTGGCTGCTCGCGGGCCACGCCGTGGTGCACGACGCCAAGGCGCAGCCCGGCTTCGTGCACGCGCCGCAGGCGCCGGCCTTCGACACCGCGGTCGCCGCGTACCTGCTCGCGCCGGAGCGGCCGGAGAAGGAGCGCACGCTCTTCGCGCTCGCCGGCTTCGACGACGGCGCGCGCCTGGTGGAAGGGCCGGAGGCCGAGGCGGCCGCGGCCACGCGCGCCACGCTCACCTGGCGCGTGGCCGAGGCCCAGCGGCCGCGGCTCGTCGAGCTCGGGCTCGAGCGGCTGTTCCGGGAGATCGAGCTGCCGCTGGTGCGCGTGCTCGCCCGGATGGAGGCGGCCGGCGTGAAGATGGACCCCTACCGGCTCGGCGAGATCACGGCGCGCGTGCGCGACCGCATCGACGAGCTCGGCGACACGATCACCCGGCTCGCCGGCGGGCCGTTCACCATCGGCTCGCCGCAGCAGCTGGCCGAGGTCCTGTTCACGCGCCTCGGCCTCGAGCCGGCGCGCAAGGGCAAGACGGGGTACTCGACCGACGCGCGCGTCCTGCGCGGCCTCCGCGACCAGCACCCCATCGTGCCCGCGGTCGAGGAGTGGCGGGAGCTCACCAAGCTGCTCAACACCTACCTCGAGCCGCTCCCGGCCCGCCTCGATCCCGTCACCGGCCGGCTCCACACCACCTTCAACCAGCTGGTGGCCGCCACCGGCCGGCTCTCGAGCTCGAGCCCCAACCTGCAGAACATCCCCGTGCGCACCGACCTGGGCTCCGAGATACGTTCCTGCTTCGTGGCCGAGGAGGGGCACAAGCTCCTGGTCGCCGACTACTCCCAGATCGAGCTCCGTCTCATGGCGTCGCTCTCCGCGGAGCCGGCGCTGCTGGAGGCGTACCATCGCGGCGAGGACGTGCACCGCGTCACCGCCGCCGCGGTCGCCGGCATCCCGGTCGAAGAGGTCAGCAAGCGGCAGCGCGAGCGCGCCAAGGCGACCAACTTCGGCATCATGTACGGGCTCTCGGCGTTCGGGCTCTCGGAGCAGGTCGAGATACCGGTCGAGGAGGCGCGCGCCTTCATCGACGCCTACTTCGCCAAGTACCCGCGCGTCAGGGAGTTCCGGGAGCGCGTGATCGCCCAGGCGACGCAGGACGGCTACGTCACGACGCTGTTCGGCCGGCGCCGGGCCGTGCCCGAGCTGCGCTCGTCCAACTTCCGCAACCGCTCGCTGGGCGAGCGCCTGGCCGTCAACACCATCCTGCAGGGGACGGCGGCGGACATCATCAAGGTCGCCATGGTCAAGGTGAGCCGCGAGCTGGAGCGCCGGGGCCTCGCGTCGCGGCTGGTGCTGCAGGTGCACGACGAGCTCGTCCTCGAGTGCGACGAGGGCGAGATCGACGCGTGCCGGCGACTGCTCCGCGACGCCATGTGCGGCGCCCTCGACCTCGACCCCGCGCTCGAGGTCGACATCGGCGTCGGCGACGACTGGGTGGCGGCGAAGGCCTGACGGCCGCGCCGCCGGTCCGCATCACCCTCGCGGCGCCCCGCGAGGTTCGATTCACCGCTCCAGGAATGCTATACTCCGCTGGTTTCGGCTCGCTGCGGTCCGCGAGCCTTTCCCATCTGTAAACGACGGACCGCATACGTGACCGGGAGGCAACGACACCACATGGCAGACAAACCTATCGACACACAGCTTCTGGCAGCGAACGACCCCAGGATCGTCGAGGGGAGCGAAGGCTACCTCATCGAGGTCGACGGAGAGATCGTCCCCAACTACGACATGACGCTGACCAACTTCAGCGAGGGGGACATCGTCACCGGCAAGGTGGTCCGCATCGACAAGGACGAGGTCCTCGTCGACATCGGCTACAAGTCCGAGGGCGTCATCCCGGTCAACGAGCTGAGCATCCGCAAGAACGTCAACACCTCCGAGGAAGTCGCGCTCGACGAAGAGATCGACGCCCTCGTGATGACCAAGGAAGACGCCGACGGGCGCCTCATCCTGAGCAAGAAGCGCGCCAAGTTCGAGAAGGCGTGGAAGCGCATCGAGGGCGCCTTCGAGAGCGGCGAGCCGGTCACCGGCACCGTCATCGAGGTCGTCAAGGGCGGTCTCATCCTCGACCTCGGCGTGCGCGGGTTCCTGCCGGCCTCGCTGGTCGACATCCGCCGCGTGCAGGATCTCCAGGAGTACGTCGGCCAGGAGCTCAACTGCCGCGTCATCGAGATGAACCGCAACCGCAACAACGTGGTCCTCAGCCGCCGCGCCGTCCTCGAGGAGGAGCGCAAGGAGGTCCGCCAGCAGATCATCGACGAGCTCAACGTGGGCGACATCGTCGAGGGCACCATCAGCAACATCGTCGACTTCGGCGCGTTCGTCGACCTCGACGGCATCGACGGCCTCATCCACATCAGCGAGCTCAGCTGGACGCACATCAACCACCCGTCCGAGGTGCTGCAGGTCAACCAGAAGGTCAAGGTCAAGGTGCTCGATATCGACCGCGACCGCCAGCGCATCAGCCTCGGCCTCAAGCAGACCCAGGAAGACCCGTGGCAGAAGATCGTCGCCCGCCACAAGGTCGGCGACGTGGTCGACGGCCGCGTCACCAAGATCGTCGCCTTCGGCGCCTTCGTCGAGATCTACGAGGGCATCGAGGGTCTGGTGCACATCAGCGAGCTGGCCAACCGCCACGTCGAGCGTCCCGACGAGGTCGTGTCCGTCGGCCAGCAGGTCAGCGTCAAGATCATCGAGGTCGACTCCGAGCGGCGTCGTCTCAGCCTCAGCATCAAGCGCGTGGACGGCGACAACGTGAAGCCGCTGCGCCCGCTCGCCCCCGAGCCGGGTGACGAGGAGGAGGCCGAGGAGACGGCCGACGCCGTCGAGGCCGAGGCCGACACGGAGGCCGAGACCGAGGCCGAGGTCGAAGCGGAGGCCGCCGAGGCTCCCGACGAGACCGAGGCGGCGGAAGAGTCCGAAGAGGTCGCCGAGGCCCCCGAGGAGACCGTGGTCGAGGAGCCCGAGCCCGAGCTCGGCCTGAGCGACGACGTCTTCCCGGCCGGCGCGGCCGCGGACGACGAGGCTCCGGCCGAGGAGTCGGCGGACGCCTGACGCTGCGAGGACGGGGCGGCGGGAGCGTCAGGCGCTTCCGCCGCCCCGTCCTGCGCGGGACGCTCATGAGCACACCCAGAAACCACATCCCGCTGCTCGGCCTGACGGGCGGCATCGGCTCGGGCAAGTCGACCGCGCTCGCGTACCTTCGCGAGCTCGGCGCGGCCACCATCTCGAGCGACGACATCGTGCACGGCCTCTACTCGAACGGCGACGTGGTCGACCGCATCCGCGAGCACTTCGGTGACGCCGTCGTGGACGGAGCCGGCGGGATCAGCCGCCCGGCGCTCGCCGGCATCGTCTTCTCGGACGAGGCCGAGCTGCGCTGGCTGGAGGACCTGCTCCACCCGTTCGTGCGCAGAGCGGTCGACGACTGGATCCAGGAGCGGAAGAAGGCGCGGCCGCGGCCGGCGCTGATCGTGGTCGAGGTCCCGCTGCTGTTCGAGGCCGGCTTCGACCGGCGCTTCGACTTCATCATGCTGATCACGGCGCCCGACGACCTGCGCCGCAGGCGCCTCGCGGCCAAGCTCACCGACAGCGAGTTCCTACGCCGCCGGGCACAGCAGATGCCGGAGGAGGAGAAGATCAGGCGCAGCGACTTCGTGTTCGACAACACCGGGCCGCGCAAGGCGCTCAGGGAGTTCGTGGGGCAGACGGCGGCGAGCATCCTCGCCGGCGAGCGACCCGCCGTGGGGGACGGCGCCGGCGAGAGCACCTCGTGAGGCGCGCCCTCATCGGGCTCACCCTCGTCGCGGTCGCTCTCGTGGCGGTGCTCGGCGCGGCCCGCTGGGTGGCGCCGCTGTTCGCGAGCGGCGCGCCGAGCTGGTACACCAAGACGGTCTACCCGCTGGAGCACGTCGACGCCATCCGTGACGGCGCGCGCCGCTACGACCTCGAGCCGTCGCTCGTGGCCGCCGTCGTCTACGCCGAGAGCCGTTTCGACGAGCGCGCGCGCTCGTCCCAGGGGGCCGTGGGCCTCATGCAGATCCTCCCGGAGACGGCCGAGCAGATCGCCCGCGAGTCCGGAGGCGTCAGCTTCACGGCCGCCGACCTCGAGGACCCTCGGGTGAACGTGCGCTACGGGTGCTACTACCTGCGGCAGGCGCTGGACGCGTTCGACGGCGACGTCCGCGCCGCCGTGGCCTCGTACAACGCCGGCATGGGCGCCGTCTCGCAGTGGCGCGCCGAAGCGGCCGCCGACGGGCACGAGCTGCGTCCCCGCGACCTCCCGTACGCGGAGACTCGGGCGTACGTCAAGAAGGTCCTCCAGGCGCGCCGGGTATACCGGGAGACGTACGGAGACCGCCTGCAGCCGTAGGCGGGACGCCCTTGCGAACACGTGTTCGTATTGGTAGCATCGAGGGTGCATGACGGAGTTCACGATCAAGGCCGACTACGACCTCACCGGCGACCAGCCGGAGGCCGTCGAAGCCCTCAGCGAGGGTATCCTCCGCGGCGACCGCTACCAGACGCTTCTCGGGGTCACCGGCTCGGGCAAGACCTTCACCATGGCCAACGTCATCCAGAAGGTGAAGAAGCCCACGCTGGTCATCGCCCACAACAAGACGCTGGCGGCGCAACTCTGCAACGAGTTCCGCGAGTTCCTGCCCGACAACGCGGTCGAGTACTTCGTCAGCTACTACGACTACTACCAGCCCGAGGCCTACGTGGCGGCGCAGGACCTCTACATCGAGAAGGATTCGTCCATCAACGACGAGATCGACCGGCTGCGCCACGCGGCGACCACGTCGCTGTTCCTGCGCCGCGACGTCGTGATCGTCGCCAGCGTCAGCTGCATCTACGGCCTGGGCTCTCCCGAGGAGTACCTCGAGAAGATGGTGCTCCTGCAGGTCGGCCAGACCGTGGAGCGGGACGAGATGCTGCGCAAGCTCGTCGACATCCAGTACGCGCGCAACGACTTCGAGCCCGCGCGCGGCAAGTTCCGCGTGCGCGGCGACTCCGTCGAGATCTGGCCCGCCTCACAGGACACCGCCATCCGCGTGCAGCTCTGGGGCGACGAGGTGGAGCAGATCGTCAGCTTCGACCCCGTCGGCGGCGAGGTCATCGAGAAGCCGGAGCACGTGGCCATCTATCCGGCCACCCACTTCGTCACCAACGACCCGGCCATCGAACGCTCGCTCGTGGAGATCCGTCGTGAGATGGAGGAGCGCTGCGCCTGGTTCGAGGAGAACGGCAAGATCCTCGAGGCGCACCGCCTGCGCCAGCGCACGCAGTACGACATGGAGATGCTGCGCGAGATGGGCTACTGCAGCGGCATCGAGAACTACTCCCGCATCCTGCTGGGCAAGGAGCCGGGAGCCACGCCCAACTGCCTGCTCGACTACTTCCCCGACGACTTCCTCTGCTTCGTCGACGAGTCCCACATGTCGCTGCCGCAGATCCGCGCCATGTCCGAGGGCGACAAGTCGCGCAAGCAGCAACTGGTGGATTACGGCTTCCGCCTGCCGAGCGCGCTGGACAACCGGCCGCTGCGATTCGACGAGTTCCTCGACAAGGTGCCGCAGCTCGTCTTCGTGAGCGCCACCCCGGGCGCGTTCGAGCTCGCCAACAGCGTCAACGTGGCGGAGCAGATCATCCGGCCTACCGGGCTGATCGACCCCGAGGTGCAGGTGCGGCCCACCGAGGGGCAGATCGACGACCTCATGAACGAGATCCGGCGGCGCGTGGAGAAGGACCAGCGCGTCCTCGTCACCACGCTGACCAAGCGCATGGCCGAGGACCTCACGGACTACCTCGTCGAGAACGGCTTCAAGGTGCGCTACCTGCACAGCGAGGTCGACACGCTGGAGCGCATCCAGATCGTGCGCGACCTGCGGCTCGGGGAGTTCGACGTGCTCGTCGGGATCAACCTCCTGCGCGAGGGCCTCGACCTGCCGGAAGTCACGCTGGTCGCCATCCTCGACGCCGACAAGGAGGGGTTCCTGCGCGGGCAGACGAGCCTCATCCAGACCATCGGCCGCGCCGCGCGCAACATCGACGGCACGGTGATCATGTACGCCGACAAGATGACGGCGGCGATGGAGGTGGCGATCGGCGAGACCAACCGGCGCCGCGCCCGGCAGACGGCCTACAACGAGGCGCACGGCATCACGCCGGTGAGCGTGGTCAAAGGCGTCAGCGACATCTCCACGATGCTCAGCGACGCGGCGGCGGTCCCCACCAAGGGCCGCCGCGCCGCCAAGGCCGTGGCCAAGAAGGTCACGATGCCGCGCGCCGACCTCGAGAAGCTCCTCGCGAGCCTCGAGGCCGAGATGTTCGAGGCGGCGGACCAGCTCAAGTTCGAGTACGCCGCCAAGCTGCGCGACGAGATCAGGGAGCTCGGCAAGGAGCTCGCCCGGAGAGGAGAAGCGGTTGGCTGACGCCATGCACCTGCAGAGTCTCATCACGGCGGCGGAGGGCTTCGGCGCCGACCGCGCGGCGCCGGTGCCGGCGACGGCCGTGGTCGTCGACGACCGCGTCAACCTCAAGTGCCGTGTGCCGCTGTGTTCCGGCTACGGCCACAACCTCATGTGCCCGCCGGCCGTCCTGCCGGCGGACGCGACCCGCGACGTCCTGCGCAAGTACCAGGACGCACTGGTGGTCCAGCTCGACATCCCGGTCACGCAGGACTGCGTGGACGAGCAGCTCGGCGGCAAGACGTACGCCGAGGCCAAGTCGGACGCCGAGCAGATCGACGGGCTCCGCGAGAGCCAGAACCGGTTCGCGGAGCTCATGACCGACCTCGAGCGCGCCGCCTTCAAGCTGGGCTACCGCTACGCCGCCGCCTTCTCGGGCGGCGAGTGCGTGCTCTGCGACGAGTGCGTGGGGCAGGCGTCGGGCGAGCCCTGCCGGCACCCGTTCAAGGCGCGGCCGTCCATGGAGGCCGTGGGCATCGACGTCGTCGCGACGGCCGAGGCGGCCGGCCTCAGCGTCGAGCTGCCGGCCGCGGACCACCCCGCCTGGACGGGTCTCCTGCTCATCGATTGACGGGAAGTATGACCTCCGACCTCATCATCACCGGCGCGCGCGAGCACAACCTCAAGGACATCTCCCTGAG
>DASUMX010000067.1:0-51395 GCA_036277455.1 Thermoleophilia bacterium | reverse complement strand
GGGCTGGCGAGGCTGCGGGAGGGCGGGGTGGAGGTCGACCTGGCCGAGGACCGCTGGGGGGCGCGGGCACGCGAGCAGAACGCGCCCTTCCACAAGTACCACGCCACGGGGCTGCCGCTCCTGACCTACAAGGCCGCGGTGACGCTCGACGGCAAGGTGGCGGCGGCCGGCGGCGACGCGCGGTGGATCAGCTGTCTGGACAGCCGTCGCGCCGTGCACGAGCTGCGCGCGCGCGTCGACGCCGTCATGGTCGGCGTCGGCACAGTGCGCCGCGACGACCCCGAGCTGACCGTACGGCTCTCGGAAGGCCGCGACCCGGTCCGCGTGGTGATCACTCGTGACGGGGAGCTGCCTCCCGGCGCCAGGCTGCTGGCGTCCGCGCGGCGGACGCGCACGGTCGTCGTGGCGGATGAGGCCACGGAGGCCGCGCGCCGCCTGCTCGATGCGCGCGGCGCCGAGCTGCTCGAGGTGGGCGACGGCGGGCTCCGGGCCGCGCTCGAAGGTCTCGCCGCACTCGGCCTGCTCGACGTCCTCTTCGAGGGCGGTCCGACGCTGGCGGGCGGGCTGCTGGCCGCCGGCCTCATCGACCGCATGCTCCTGTTCGTCGCGCCGCTCATCGTCGGGCGCGGCGCGCCCGACCTGTTCGCGGCGCCCGCCGTCGAGTCCGTGGACGGCGCCTGGCGCCTGCAGGACGTCACGTGGCGGCCGCTGTGCGACGACCTCATGCTCAGCGGCACCGTCGTGCGCCGGGAGGGCTAGGGTGTTCACCGGCATCGTCGAGGAGATCGGCACGCTGCGGGGCATCCGGCCCGGAGCCGACAGCGTCGTGCTCGACATCGCCGCGACGACGGTCACGGACGATGCCGCCGTCGGCGACAGCATCCTCACCGACGGCGTCTGCCTCACGGTCACGTCGCTGCGCGCGGGCGGGTTCACCGCCGACGCCATGCCCGAGACCGTCCGGCGCACGACGCTCGCGCAGCGTCGTCCGGGAGACCGCCTCAACCTCGAGCGCGCGATGACCCTGCGCTCACGCCTCGGCGGTCACCTCGTGAGCGGCCACGTCGACGGTGTCGGCGCGGTCACGGCGGTGACGCCTGAGGACAACGCCCTGGTCGTGGAGCTCGAGGCGCCGGAGGCGGTCACCCGCGTGACCGTGGACCAGGGCTCCATCGCCGTGGACGGCGTGAGCCTCACGGTCGTCGCGGTCGCCGGCGACCGCGTGCGCGTGTCCCTGATCCCGCACACGGCGGCGGTCACCACGCTGGGACGCCTCACGACCGGTTCTCGGGTCAACCTCGAGGCCGACCTGATCGCCAAGTACGTGCACGCGTTCGTCGCCGGGCGCAAGCCCGGCGCCGGGCTCACCTGGGAGAAGCTAGCGGAAGCGGGGTTCTGATGACGGTGGACCACAACGGAGAGACGGCCGGCGCCGCGCGGGACGAGGCGCCGGACGCACCGTTTGCGAGCATCGACGCGGCGCTCGAGGACCTGCGCGAGGGCCGCATGGTCATCGTCTGCGACGACGAGGACCGCGAGAACGAGGGCGACCTCACGATGGCGGCCCAGTTCGCCACCGCGGAGAACATCAACTTCATGGCGAAAGAGGGCCGTGGCCTCATCTGCCTCGCGCTCACGCCGCAGCGCTGCGGCGAGCTCGACCTGCCGCCGATGACCAGCCACAACGAGGCGCGCCTCCAGACCGCCTTCACGGTGTCGGTGGAGGCGCGGGAAGGCGTGACGACCGGCATCTCGGCCGCCGACAGGGCGCACACCATCCAGGTCGCCATCGACCCCGAGTCCCGTCCCGGCGACCTCGTGCAGCCGGGCCACGTGTTCCCGCTCATGGCCCGGCCGGGCGGGGTGCTCGAGCGCTCCGGGCAGACGGAGGCGGCCGTCGACCTGGCCCGGCTCGCCCACCTGAACCCGTCCGGTGTGATCTGCGAGATCATGAACGACGACGGCACCATGGCGCGGGTGCCCGACCTCATCCCCTACGCGCGCAGGCACGGGCTCAAGATCATCACCGTGGCCGACCTCATCAAGTACCGGCGCAGGAACGAGCACCTCGTGCGCCGGGCGGCGACGGTCTCCATGCCCACCCGGTACGGCGACTTCAAGGCCATCGGGTACGAGTCCGTGCTCGACGGCAGCCACCACGTCGCCATCGTCAAGGGCGACGTGGCCGGCAAGAAGGACGTGCTGGTGCGCGTCCACTCGGAGTGCCTCACCGGCGACACCTTCGGCTCGCTGCGCTGCGACTGCGGGGAGCAGCTGGCCGAGGCGATGCGGCGCATCGAGGCGGAGGGGCTCGGCGTGGTCCTGTACATGCGCCAGGAGGGCAGGGGCATCGGCCTGATCAACAAGCTCAAGGCCTACGCGCTGCAGGAACAGGGCTACGACACCGTCGAGGCCAACGTGGAGCTCGGGTTCGCCCCGGACCTGCGCGACTACGGCACCGGGGCGCAGATCCTCGCCGACCTCGGCCTGTCCACCATCCGCATCATGACCAACAACCCCAAGAAGATCGTCGCGCTGGAGGGCTACGGCCTGCGCGTCACCGGCCGCGAGCAGATCGAGTTCGCGCCGCAGGAGGACAACAGGTGCTACCTGCGCACCAAGCGCGACAAGATGGGCCACATGCTCGAGCACGAAGACCTGTTCGGGCAGGACGAGGGCCTCGAAGGCTAGGGACCAGCACGGCGAGAAGGAGCCGCAGGATGACGACCTACGAAGGCAAGCTGAACGGCAAGGGGATGAAGTTCGGGCTCGTGGTGGGCCGGTTCAACGAGCTGATCTCCGGGAGGCTCTACGAGGGCGCCCTGGACTGCCTGCGCCGCCACGACGTGGACGACGCCGACGTGGACGCCGCCTGGGTCCCGGGCGCGTTCGAGATGCCGCTCGTGGCCAAGAGGCTGGCGGAGAGCGGCAAGTACGACGCCGTCATCTGTCTCGGCGCCGTGATCCGCGGCGGCACGCCGCACTTCGACTACGTGGCCGGCGAGGCGGCCAAGGGCATCGCCAAGATCAGCCTCGACACCGGCGTCCCGGTGATCTTCGGCGTGCTCACCACCGACACGATCGAGCAGGCCGTGGAGCGCGCCGGCACCAAGGCGGGCAACAAGGGCTGGTCCGCCGCGTCCACCGCCCTCGAGATGGCGAACCTGGCGAAGACGCTGCCCTGACGGCCGCGCGCCGCGGTCGTCGGCGGCGCCCGCCTACTTGTGGAACCGGTCCCTGATCGCGACGACGGCGACGACCACGATGGCCACGCCGACGGCGAACACGAACGCCCAGGCGGTGATGTGGGGCACGCTGCTCCTTCCGCGGTCGACCGGGCTCTGCGCCCGGTCACGCCGTTCTGCTCGCAGCGTGACCGACCTGGACGCCCAACGCAAGAGCCCCGCCGGGGCGGGGCTCATCGTGTTCCACTCGGGGACGGCGGGCGCGGCGGCGCCGGCGCGGCGCTGCCCTAAACGGCCTTGCTGACGCGGCCCGACTTCAGGCAGCGGGTGCAGACGTAGGCGTTCTGCGGATGACCGTCGACGAGGATGCGGACACGCTGGAGATTGGGCTCGAAGCGGCGCTTCGTGTGGCGATGCGAGTGGCTCACGTTGTTGCCGACTGCGGGCGCCTTGCCGCAGGTCACGCAGATCTTGGACATGGGTTCCTCGGCTTGCTTGCTGAACGGTCGCGCTAGTATCCTTCACCCGTTCGGGGAACGCAAACGGGGGCAGGCGCGTCGATGCGGTTCACCAAGGACATGTCGATCTTCGAGGCCCTCTCGACGGATCCCGCGGCGCGCGAGGTGTTCGAGAGTCACGGGATGGCCTGCTGCCTGTGCATCGGCGCCCAGTCCGAGAGCATCGAGGCGGGCGCCATCCTCCACCAGGTCGATCCGGAGACCGTGGTGGCGGAGCTCAACCAGCTGATCACCGCCGGGGAGTGACGAGGGGCCATGTCCCAGTCTGACCTGCGCATCCCCTTCACGGCCGGCGGCATCGTCGGCGGCGTCACCGTCGCCCACCAGGTCATCGCCAAGCTCGCCGGCGTGGCCGCGCGGGCCACCTACGGCGTCGTCGGGATGCAGGATCCGACGGTCAAGAAGATCGCCCGGTTCTTCCGCGGCTCCGTCACCGAGGGCGTCGAGCTCGCGGTCGGGGAGGGCAGCGTCGACATCGGCCTGCACGTGGTGATGGAGCGGGGCGTGAACATCGCCCAGGTCACCGCCAACCTCCGGGAACAGGTGCGCTACCAGGTCGAGCACGTGGGCGGCGTGCCGGTGGGCGAGATCAACGTGCGCGTCGAGGATCTCCAGGATTGATCGTCCGTACCGCCGCCATCGGCGTCATCCAATCCGCGCTCGCGGCCGTCGAGGCCGAGCGCCAGTTCATCAACGACCTCAACGTGTACCCGGTGCCGGACGGCGACACGGGCACCAACATGGCGCTCACGGTGCGCGCGGTGGTCGAGGAGCTCGAGCAGAGCGACGTCAGGGACATCCCGTCGGTCGCCGCGGCCGTGACCAAGGGCTCGCTGATGGGCGCGCGCGGCAACTCCGGCGTCATCCTCTCCCAGATCGTGCGCGGCATCTGCGAGGTGTGGGGCCAGGCCAACTCGCTCGACACCGCCGTGTTCAAGCGCGCCGTCGTCGAGGGCCAGCACGCCGCCTACAGGGCCGTCAAGACGCCGGTCGAGGGCACCATGCTCACCGTCATCCGCGAGATGGCGACCGCGGCGCAGGGGGTCCCCGACAGTCTCGGGCTCGAGCACCTGCTCGCCGCCGTGGAGGAGGCCGGCAGGATCGCGGTCGAGAACACGACCGCGCAGCTGCCGGCCCTGCAGAAGGCCGGCGTCGTCGACGCCGGCGGCTACGGCCTGCTCGTGCTCTTCCGCGGCCTGGCCGCGGGCATCGAGGACCTCATGCGCGGCGGTAAGGCGATCGCGGGTGTGCGCGTGGCGGCGCGGGCGGCGGGCGAGGCGTTCATCGGTGCGGTCCGGCCTGCGCGGCCGCACGCCGTCACCGTCGAGGAGCCGAGCGAGCTCTCCGAGTTCCGCTACTGCACGAGTTTTCTCGTCACCGGCGAAAGCATCGACCGTGAGGCGTTCGAGGCGTTCCTCCTGCCGCTCGGCGACAGCGCGCTCGTGGTGGGCGACGAGGGCACCGTCAAGGTGCACGTCCACGTCAACGACCCCGGCGCCGTGCTCAGCGAAGCGCTCAAGCACGGCGCGATCGGGGACGTCGAGATCAACGACATGCACGCGCAGACGCGCGAACGCGACGAGCGTCTGGCCACCCCGGCCCCGGAGGTCGGCGAGGGTGGCGCCGTGGTCGTCGCCGTCGTGGCCGGCGCCGGCAACCGGCAGCTCTTCCGCGAGCTCGGCTGCCACGCCATCGTCGACGGGGGACAGTCCATGAACCCGAGCGCCGCCCAGCTGCTCGAGGCGGTCGAGGCGCTCGGCGTCCAGGAGGTCGTGATCCTGCCGAACAACGGCAACGTCATCCTCACGGCGGAGCAGGCGGCCGGCATGAGCTCGCTCCACATCGCCGTGGTCCCGTCGCGGTCCATCCCCAGCGGCCTCGCCGCCATGATCGCCTTCGACCCGGCGCAGGACGCCGTCGGCAACGCCCGTTTGATGCAGGATGCGATCGCCGACGTGCGCTACGCCGAGGTCACGCACGCGGTCCGCGACTCCGAGCTCGACGGCCTCCAGGTCAAGAAGGGCCAGACCATGGGCATCGTCGACGGCACGCTGGTGGCGGCCGCCGACGACGTCGAGAGTGCGTTCGGCGGCGTGCTCGAGGAGTTCGCCCGCGGAGGCGCCGAGTACGTCACCGTGCTCACGGCGCTCAACGGGTCGGGCACGACGCGTGAGCAGCTCGAGGAGGTCGCCGCCCGCGTCGCCCCGGACGCCGAGATCAGTTTCCACGAAGGCGGGCAGCCGCTCTACCCGATCCTGGCGAGCGCCGAATGATCGCCGCAGGCACATCATCGTCGGACGCGCCGCAGGGGCGTCGACAGTGATCGCCGCAGGCACACCATCGTCGGACGCGCCGCAAGGGCGTCGACAGTGGGCAACGTTGACTACGCGCCGCAGGGGGGACACATGACTGACCTTCTCACGCTCGACAACACGGCCATCGTCCTCGATTCCACCTGCGACGCCCCGAGCGGCTGGCTGCAGCAGCCCGGCCTGTACATGGTCCCGCTGAAGGTGCACTTCGGCGACCAGATGTACCGCGACGGCGTCGACATGACCTCGCAGGAGTTCTTCGCCAGGCTCGAGCAGGCGGAGGTCCTTCCGACCACGTCGCAGCCCACGGCCGGGGAGTTCGTCGCGGTCTACGAGGAGGCGAGGCGGCAGTACGAGCACGTGTTCTCCCTGCACCTCTCCGGCGAGATGAGCGGCACGGTGCGGGCGGCGGAGCAGGCGGCCGAGCAGGTCGACCACGTGTACGTCTACGACCTGCGCACGGTCACGACTGCGCTCTCGATGTGCGCCGAGCGCCTGCGCGTCCGCCTGGCGGCAGGCTGCACGCTGGACGATGCGCACGCTTACGTGCGCCACTTCCGCGACCACTCGGAGCTGCTCGTCCACGCCGCGACCCTCGAGTACCTGCGTCGCGGCGGCCGCATCGGCCGCGCCGCCTCGCTGGTCGGCGGCGTGCTGGACATCAAGCCCCTCATCGCCGCCGTCGACGGCACGCTCACCGGCTACGCCAAGGTACGCGGGCAGAAGAAGGCGCTGGCGGCGATGCAGCGCTTCGTCGAGGAGCGCAGCCGGCCGGAGGACGAGCTCTACTTCTGTCTCATCGACGCGGTCAACGACGAGGAGCCGCCGCTCATCCGGGAGATGATCGAGCGCGTGCGGCCGAACGCGCACTTCACCTTCCTGGGCCACGTCGGAGCCGTCGTGGGCACGCACATCGGGCCGGGCACGGCCGCGTTCGCCATGATCGTGGAGTGACCGGGCAGCCACTTCCGCTCCGCTTCGGCGGCGGTCGGTACGACGAACGGCCGCCGCTCACCCGCCTCTCCTTCGACCCCTCAAGCCTCTCGCTCCCGCTGGCCGGCCTCGACCAGGTCACGCCGGCCGTGGCGCGCCGCCTCGCCGGGTTCGGCCTGCACACCGTCGGCGACCTGCTCGTCCACTTCCCGCGGCGCTACGAGGACTTCCGCGACCGCAAGGCCATCCGCGACCTCAGGGTAGGGGAAGAGGCGACCATCCGCGGCGAGGTCGTGCGCGTGCGCGCCGAGCGCACGGCGCGCCGGCGGGTCGACATCGTCAGGGTCCTGCTGCGCGACGACACCGGCGCCGTGGACGCGGTCTGGTTCAACCAGAAGTACCTGACGCGGATCCTGCAGGAGGGCATGCGGCTGAGCCTGCGCGGGACCTTCCGGCCGCAGGGCGGGCGCCAGTCGTTCGTGGTCAAGGGGCACGAGATCCTCGACGAGGAAGTGGGGGAGGGCGTGCACACCGAGGGCGTGGTGCCGGTGTACCCGGCCAGCGAGCAGGTGTCGGCCAAGCTGCTGCGCGCGCTGGTCCACGCCGTGGCCCCGGTCATGCGCCGCCTGCCCGACCCCCTGCCGGCGGAGCTGCTCGTGCGCGAGGGTCTGCCCGGCCGCGCCGACGCGGTCACGGCCGTGCACCTTCCGCGCTCGCTCGCGGAGGCCGGCGCCGCACGCGAGCGTCTCGTGCTCGAGGAGCTGCTGCTGATGCAGGTCGGGCTGCTGCGGCACAAGGCGGAGCAGCAGCAGCGCGTCCACGCGCCGGCGCTCCCCGAGCCCGGTGAGCTCAGCCGGACGTTCCTCGAGGGGCTGCCGTTCGAGCTCACCGCGCACCAGCTCGGGGCGCTGGACGAGCTGGAGGGCGACCTGCGCCGGGACGTCCCGATGCGGCGCCTCCTGCAGGGCGACGTGGGCTCGGGCAAGACGGTCGTCGCCCTCTACTGCCTGCTGCGCGCCGCGGAGGCCGGCCTCCAGGGCGTGCTCCTCGCCCCGACGGAGACGCTCGCCGCGCAGCACGCGGAGACCGCGGCGCGGCTGGCCGGCGCCCTCGCGCCGGCGGAGCTGGTGACGGCGTCGCTGCCCGCGGCGGAGCGGCGGGCGGCGCTCGCCCGCCTCGCCGCGGGCGAGGCCCGCATCGCGATCGGCACGCACGCCCTCCTGCAGGAGGACGTGCGCTTCGCCGGGCTCGCGCTGCTGGTCGTCGACGAGCAGCACCGCTTCGGCGTGGAGCAGCGCGACGCGCTCGCCCGCCGAGCCGAGCGGGACGGCGTCGCCCCGCACGTGCTGCACATGACGGCGACGCCCATCCCGCGGACGCTCGCCCTGACCGTGTTCGGCGACCTGGACGTGACCACCATCGCCGGCGTCCCCTCGGGCCGGCAGCCGGTGGTCACGCGGCTCGTCGACGAGACGCAGCGCGAGACCGGCTACGAGTTCGTGCGCAAGCAGATCGCCCGGGGCAGGCAGGTCTACGTCGTCTGCCCGGCCATCGACGAGTCGGAGTCCATCTCCGCCGCCACCGCCGTGGCGGAGGCGGAGCGGCTGCAGGCCGGGCCGTTCCGCGACGCGCGCGTCGCGGTGGCGCACGGCCAGCTGAGGTCCGCCGACCGCGACGAGGTCATGCGCGCGTTCAAGACCGGCGATCTGGACGTGCTGGTGGCCACGAGCCTGATCGAGGTGGGCATCGACGTGCCCAACGCCACGGTGATGATCGTGGAGGGCGCGGAGCGCTTCGGCCTCGCCCAGCTGCACCAGCTGCGCGGACGCGTCGGGCGCGGCAGCGAGAAGTCGTACTGCCTGCTGTTCGCCGAGGCGGAGACGGGCAGCTCCCAGCAGCGGCTCGAGGCGCTGCTGGAGACGAACGACGGTTTCGAGCTGGCCGACAGGGACCTCGAGATCCGCGGGGAGGGGCAGGTGCTGGGCGCGCGCCAGGCGGGCGTGCCCGACCTCAAGCTCGCCCGCCTCGCCCGCGACCGCTCCGCGCTGCTCCGGGCGCGCGAGCTGGCGGCCGGGATCCTCGCCGCCGATCCCGGCCTCGCGAGCCCTGTCAACGCTCCCCTCAGGGATGCGATGGAGGCGGCGTTCGGTCACGAGCTCGGCTGGCTGCTCAAGGCCTGAAGGGGCGCTCGCCGGCGCCCGCGTATACTCAGCCCATGCGTACGCCCGAACTCATCGCCACCCACAGCAACACCGACTTCGACGCGTTCGCCGCCATGGTCGCCGCGCACAAGCTGTACCCGGAGGCGCAGATCAGCCTCGGCGGCGCGGTCAACCGCAACGTGCGCGAGTTCCAGGCGCTGTACGCCGACGCCATCCCCGTGGTCGACCCTGCGGACGTGGATCGGGACAGCGTCCGCCGCTTGATCCTCGTCGACACCGTGCACGCCAACCGGCTCGGCGACCTCGGCGACCTCTGCGGCCGCGCGGGCGTGCAGGTGGTCGCCTTCGACCACCACGCCCACCCCGACGACCTGCCCGGCTACCTCGACCCGGACGCCCTGGTCAGTTCCGGCGACGGCTCGCTGGTCACGCTGCTCGTGCGCATCATCGCCGAGCGGGGGATCCCGGTGACGCCGTTCGAGGCGACCGTGTTCGCCCTGGGCATCCACGAGGACACGGGGTCTCTCACCTTCGCGACCACCACGACGCGCGACGCCGAGGCGCTGGCCTACTGCATGCGCGCCGGCGCGGACACGGAACTGCTCGAGAAGTGGCTGACCAACGCGCTGACGCCGGCGCAGCGGCTCACCCTGGCGGCGGCGCTGCAGACGGCGCACGAGCTGCCCATCGCCGAGGCGTCGGTGCTGCTCTCGTCGTTGCGCCAGGACCTCTACGTGGAAGGCGTGAGCGTCGTCGCCCACCGGGTCATGGACCTGACCGGCTGCGACGCGTACTTCCTGCTCGTGGAGATGGAGGGCCGCGTGTTCGTGACGGCGCGCAGCCGCGGCGGCAGGGTCGACGTGGCCGAGGCGCTCCGCGCCGTGGGCGGCGGCGGGCACACCGCCGCCGCCTCGGCCGTCGTCAAGGACCGCTCGCTCGACGAGGTGGCGGCGGCCGTGGCGGCCGCGGCGCCGGGGGCGGTGGCTCCCACGCGCGTCGCCCTCGACGCCCTGGAGCCCGGCCCGGTCGTCCTCGCCGACGTCGCCGCCGTCGATGACGCCGCCCTCCTCTGCCGGCGAGACGGCCTCGGCGGCGTCGGCGTCGTCCGCGACGGGCTGCTGGCCGGGCGCGTCGCCCTCGCCGACCTGGAGCGCGCGTCGGCGCACGGGCTCGGGCACGCGCCGGTCAAGGCGGTCATGACGACCAGCGTGCCGCTGGTCGGGGCGCAGACGCCGCTCGAGCGGGTCGCGCTGAGGCTCGCGCAGGACGAGGTCGGCTGGCTGCCCGTCGTGGCCGGCGAGTCCGCGCGGTCGGAGGACGAGGGCGTCGCGCTCGGCGACCTCCTCGGCGTGGTCACGCGCCGCTCGGTCGCCGGGGCGCCGCCGCGCGAGCCGGCGGCGCCGGTGACGGCGAACCTCGCCGGACCCCTGGGAGACCTGGGCCTGGACGAGCTGTTCCGTCACGTCCAGGCCGTGGCCGCCGGCGTGCGCGGCTGCTACCTCGTCGGCGGCGCCGTCCGCGACCTGCTGCTGGGCGAGCCCGGGTTCGACGTCGACCTGGCGGTCGAGGGCGACGGGATCGCGTTCGCGACCGAGCTGGCGGCGAGGCTCAAGGGGCACGTGCGGCCGCACCAGAAGTTCGGCACCGCGGTCGTCGTCGCCGACGACGGGACGGACAGGCTGCGCGTGGACGTCGCCTCCACGCGGGCGGAGTCCTACGCCTACCCCGGCGCGCTGCCCAAGGTGGAGCACGCCGGCATCCGCAGCGACCTCGCCCGGCGCGACTTCACCATCAACGCCATGGCGGTGTCGCTCAAGCCGGAGACCTTCGGCGACCTCTTCGACTACTTCGGCGGCCGCGAGGACCTGCTGGCCGGCCGCATCGTCGTGCTGCACAACCTCAGCTTCATCGAGGATCCCACGCGGATCCTGCGCGCCATCCGCTACGAGAGCCGCTACGAGCTGCGCATGGACGGGCACACGCTGAACCTCGCGCGCGCCTGCTGCGCCATGGACCTCGTCGGCGACCTCTCGTCGGCGCGGCTCCGCGACGAGCTGGTGAGCCTCCTGGACGAGCAGAAGGTCGACTTCGCCCTGCGCCGCGCCGAGGAGCTCGGCGTGTGGCCGGCGATCCACGGGCGGCTGCGTGTGGACGGGGCCACGCGCCGGCTCGTGCGCCGCGCCGACGAGCTGCGCGCGGCGCACGCGCTCGAGCGGGAGACGCCGCGCTGGCGGCTCCGCCTGGTGTGGCTGCTGCGCGACCTCGACCCGGAGGAGATCGCCGCCTGGGCGGTGCGCATGCGCGTCCGCGCCCAGGACGCCTCCGTCCTGGAGCGTGCGCTCGTGGTCGCCGGCCGGCTCCTCGACCGGATCGCGCGGCAGCCCGGAGAGGCCGAGCTCTACGACCTGGCCGCCGGCGAGCCCCTGGAGGCGGTCCTGGCGGCGATGACGCTCGACGAGTCGGGCATCGCCGCCGACCGGCTGGCGCACTTCCTCGACGTCTCCCGGCACGTGCGCCTGGACATCGGCGGCGCCGACCTCCTCGCGCTGGGGTTCAGCTCCGGACCACGACTGGGCGAGGTGCTCCGCAGCGTCCTGCACCTCAAGCTCAACGGCGTGGTCGGCGGCAGGGAAGAGGAACTGACGGCCGCCGCCAGGATGCGTGAGAGCGCGTGAACGACTCGGGCCTCTTCCTCCAGTTCCTCGTCGTCTCGCCTCTTCTCCTCGTGAGCCTGGTGCTGCACGAGCTGGCGCACGGCTGGGTCGCGTACCGGCTCGGCGATCCCACGGCCAAGGCACACGGCCGCCTCACCCTCAATCCCATCAGGCACCTGGACCTGTGGGGGACCGTCATGCTCGCCGTCACGTTCCTCGGCTCCGGCGGCAGCTTCTTCTTCGGCTGGGCGAAGCCCGTACCGGTGGACCCGCGCTTCTTCAAGGACGGGCAGCGCGGCATGGCCTGGGTCGGGGCGGCAGGACCGCTCACCAACTTCGCGCTGGTCCTCGTCGCTACTGGCCTCATCTGGCTGACGTACACGTGGAGCCTGTTCCTGCTCGAGATGTTCTGGATGCTCTTCGTGCTCAACGTCATCCTGATGACGCTCAACCTGATCCCGATCCCGCCGCTGGACGGGTCGCGTGTCCTCGGAGGGTTCCTTCCGCGGGCGACCTACCGGAAGTGGGCAGAGCTCGATCGCTTCGGCAACTTCGTCTTCATCGGCTTGTTCCTGGTCATGATCGCTGTACCCGGGTTCTTCGAGGCGACCTTCGGCACCGTGCTCGACGTGTTCCGGAACCTCCTCCTGCCCGGGGGGTGGTTCTGGTGACGTCCGCAGGCTTCGCCTGGCGGGAGCGCGACGGCGTCAGCTGGCTCGCGTGGGAGGCGGGCGGCGTGACGGCCGCGTTCCCGGCGCGGACCGGCGGCGTCTCGGCGCCGCCCTTCGACAGCCTGAACCTCGGCCTGTCCACGGAGGACCGTGCCGAGGACGTGCTGGAGAACCGGCGGCGCCTGTGCGCAGCCGTGGGCCTGTCGCCGGGGCGCCTCGTCGTCCCCGGACAGGTGCACGGCACCGATCTCCGCTGGGTCGGCGAGGACGAGGCCGGGCGCGGGGCGTTCGACGTCGAGACCGTGATCGGGGAGCACGACGGGCTTCTCACCCGAGCGAAGGGGCTCGGCCTCGCCATCAGCTACGCCGACTGCGTCCCCGTGGTGATCGTCGCCGAGGGGGAGGAAGGGACCGCCTACGCGACCGTGCACGCCGGCTGGCGCGGCATGCTCGCCGGGATCGTCGGCGAGGCGGCCGCGGAGCTCGCCCGGAGCGGCCGCCGCCCCGTCGCGGCGGCGGTGGGCCCGAGCATCGGCCCGTGCTGCTTCACCGTGGACGAGAGCCTGCGGCGCCGGTTCGAGGCCCGGTTCCCGGGCTCCGCCGGCGCCGCCACCGTGGATCTCTGGCGCTGCGCCCGCCTCGAGCTCGAGGCGGCGGGCGTGCCCGCGCGGAGCGTCGCCGTCGCCGGTCTCTGCACCGCGTCGGACGCGCGCTTCTTCTCGCACCGCCGCGACCGCGGGGTCACCGGACGGCATCTGGCGGTAGCATGGCGGCAGGAAGCGTAGGCCTGTTCGAGAAGTAGGCCGCCGAGGAGGCAGCAGTGGTACGACAGTTCGTCCCAGATGTGGAGACGGTGCGCGAGCGCTACGCGGAGGTCGAGAGCCGGGTCGCGGAGGCGGCCGGGGCCGCCGGGCGCGACCCGGCAGAGGTGCGCGTGCTCGTCGCCACCAAGTACGTGGCCGCCGAGCACCTGGGCGCGCTGCGCGACGCCGGCATCCGCCTCATCGGCGAGAACCGCGCCCAGGACCTCGTCGCCAAGCACGAGCTGTACGGCGATGCCTTCGACTACCACTTCATCGGCCACCTGCAGAGCCGCAAGACACGGCTGGTGCTGCCGATCGTCAGTCTCATCCACTCTGTCGGGAGCACGAGCGTGGTGCAGGAGATCGAGGCGCGCGCCGCGAACGCCACCGACGTGCTGCTGGAAGTCAACATCGGTGGAGAGCAGAGCAAGAGCGGCGTGGCGCTCGGGGAGGTCGACGCCTTCCTCGAGACCGCCGCCGCTTCTCCGAAGGTCCGCTTCACGGGCCTCATGTGCATGCCGCCGCTCTTCGACGACGCGGAGGAGGCGCGCCCCTTCTTCGTGCGCGCGCGCGAGCTCGCCCAACGGCTTTCGGCGAGGTGGAGCGGAACGTATACTTTCGAGCAGCTATCGATGGGCACCAGCGCCGACTACGAAGTGGCCGTCCAGGAAGGGGCGACCATCGTCCGCGTCGGGAGCGTGCTCTTCTGACCCTGTAGGGAGGGACCTGATGGGCCTAGGCGACTGGTGGCACAAGACAGCGGTCTACTTCGGCATCGCCGATGACGAGGACGACTACGACGAGGACGAGACCCTCGCCCCGCACGAGGAGCTCGAACGCTCGTACCAGGAGCGCCCGAACGTCCGCAAGCTCAACAGCGCCAAGGGTCGCAACGACTACGACGACATCTTCGCCGACGAGCCGCGTCGTCGCGCGCCCGCCTCGTCGCAGCCGGCGGTGCGCGCCCTCGAGCCGGCGCGCCCGGCGCGCGTCGAGGTCCACCTCGTCATCCCCAAGAACTTCAACGACGCCCAGCAGATCGCCGACAAGTTCAAGGTCGACGTCCCGGTGATCATCAACCTGCAGGGGTCGGACACGGAGCTGGCCAAGCGGCTCATCGACTTCTGCAGCGGCCTCACCTACGCCCTCGACGGGGGCATGCAGCGTGTCGGCGAGAAGATCTTCCTGCTCACCCCGCGCAACGTCGAGGTCTCCGCAGAGGAGCGGGCGAGGCTCATTGAGAAGGGCTTCTTCAATCAGTTCTGAGGTGCGGCGCGGCCGTCCCGGCCGCGTGACCCGGCCGGCGTGCGCCCGCGTGACGCCGTGAGGGTCGGGTGCGTCGGCGCCGGGCACATCGCCCGGGCCCTCGGGCGGGGATGGGCCCGCCCCGAGGTCTCCCAGCCACCGCGGCTCACGTATCTCGACGTCTCCGCCGAGGCCGCGGCGCACGCCGCCGCGGACACCGGGGCGTCGCTCGCCGCGTCACTGCCGGACCTCATCGCGACATCCGACGTCGTGGTCGTGGCGGTGCGCCCGCAGCACGTCGCCGGCGTGCTCGCCGAGGCGGGCCCGCTGCTCGGCGACCGCCCGCTCGTGTCCGTCGCCGCCGGCGTCCCGCTCGCGGAGCTGCGCGCGGCGCTGCCCGGCGACGCCCGCGTGGCACGCGTGATGCCCAACGTCGCCGCGGCGCTCGGCCTGGGGGTCTTCCTGTTCGTGCCGGGCACCCTGGCGGAGCGCACGGCCGAGGTGGGGGAGCTCTTCGCCCTGGCCGGGGACGTGATCGAGCTGGACGAGCGGGACTTCGACGTGGCGACCGCCGTCGCCGGGTGCATGCCCGGGATGCTCGCCCTGCTCGTGCGCGACTTCGGCCGCGCCGCGGAGCGGCGCGGCCTCGCGCCGGACGTAGCTCGCCGGCTCGCGATCGCCGGCGTCCACGGCGCCGCCGCGGTCATCTCCCACGACGGCGATCCCGACGCGGTGATCGCCTCGGCGGCGACGCCCGGGGGGATGACGGCGGCCGCGATCGCCGCCCTCGAGGAGAGGGACGTCGCGGAGGCGGTCGCGCTCGCCGTGCAGGCGGCGGCCGAGCGCGCCAAGGAACTCGCGTAGCCGCGTCGCACACTAGGGAGAGCAGAGACGACGCGCGGGCAAGGCCGCGCGACCGAGAGGGGAGACGATGAAGCTCACACCGCTCGACATCCGCCACAAGGAGTTCAAGCGCGGCATGCGCGGCTACGCCGACGTGGAGGTCGACGAGTTCCTCGACCAGATCGCCGACGAGTACGAGCGTCTGTTCAAGGAGAACATCGACCTGCAGGACCGCGTGGAGTCGCTGGAGGAGAAGGTCGCCGGCTACAGGCGCATCGAGGAGACCCTGCAGAAGACCCTGGTCAACGCGCAGGCGAGCGCCGAGGAGCAGAAGCAGAACGCCAACAAGCAGGCGCAGCTCGTCCTGCAGGACGCCGAGCTCAAGGCGCGCCAGCTCGTCAACGAGGCGTACTCGGAGCGCCAGGCGATCGAGCAGTCCATGGCCAAGCTGCGCAGCGCCGAGGAGGACTTCCGCTTCAAGTTCCGGCAGCTGCTGGATGGGTACCTGCGGCAACTGCAGGACGCGCCGGAGGTAGCCGAGGCGCCGCCGGCGTCGGACTTCTCGCGGCACACGGCGGCGATCAAGGAAGCCATCGCCCGGGAGGCGGCGCCGGCGCGGCCCGAGCCCACCCCGGCGCCGAGCGCCGTGACGCCGGAGCCGGCCGAGGGGGTCGCCGACGCGCCCGTGCCGGCCGAAGAGCCCGTCGCCGCGCCCGATCCGCCTGCGGCGACGGAGGATGAGCATGAGCCTGATCCCGAGCCCGAGCCGGAGCGGCGGTACGTCATTCCGGGAGAACCGGCAGTCGTACCGCAGCGCGGACGGAGTGGCGTGCAGGCGGGCGTGCATACAGAGCCGGCTCCCTCGGACGGCGAGGGCCGGCCGGACCGCCCCCGGGAGGACGATCCCGAGGTGACCGCCGCGCACCCGGCCCCCGAAGGCGCGCCGGATGACGAAGGTCGGCAGAAGCGGCGCAGCCGCATCCTCTTCGGCGAGAGCGACGATCTGCTCGCCGACGTGGACACCGGGGTGAACGAGGACGAGTTCAAGTGGTGACAACGGGCCGCTCGCCGAGGCGCGCGGCGGCCTGAGCCTCTCCGTCTGGGTGACGCCCGGCGCGCGGCGCAGCGAGTTGGCGGGGGTCGCCGACGGGCGCCTCCGCGTCCGTCTCGCCGCCCCGGCGTCCGAGGGACGCGCCAACGACGAGCTGATACGGTGCCTCTCGCGGGAGCTGGGCGTGCGGCGCCAGGACGTCACGGTGGTCGCCGGGGGGCGCTCACGCAGAAAGCTGCTGCGCCTGACCGGAGTGACCCTCGACGAGGCGAGGCGTAGACTCGCCCTCTGACCGAGCAAAGGAGTACCCGATGGCCAAGCTTGCCTACTGCAAGCAGTGCAAGGCGACCTATCCTCTGAACATCGTCGTCAACGACGGTGGACGCAGCGGCAAGGCAAAGGAGCCGACGTGCCCGATGGGCCACGTCGACATCAAGCAGCTCGACGCCGTGCCCAAGCCGCGTGGCAAGAAGTAACCGGGGGTACGTCCTCGCGCTGATCCTGGCCGCGGCCGTCGTGGTCGCCGACCAGGCGACCAAGTGGGTGGTGCGGGCCCAGGCCGAGCACCTGCCCCGGCAGCTGGCCGGCGGCCTGCGGATCGACCTGACCTACAACTCCGGCATCTCGTTCAGCCGGTTCGCCGGAGCCGGCGACGTCGTGGTGGTGCTGGTCGCCGCCGTCGCCGCCGGCGTGGCCGTCGCGCTGGTCCTCAGCCCGCCCAGGTACCGCCCCGCGCTCGGCATCATCCTCGGCGGGGCCGCCGGCAACCTGATCGACAGGCTCAGGTTCGACGGCGCCGTGGTCGACTTCATCGGCTTCTACGGCTGGCCGTCCTTCAACGTCGCCGACGCGGCGATCGTCGTGGGGACGGTCCTCCTCGCGCTGCAGGTGGTCGTTGGCCGGCAGGAGTGAAGCGCGCGCGTTCCGCGCGGCGGCCGGGGACGCGGGCGAGCGTCTCGACGTCGCGCTCGCCGCGCACGCCGGCGTGAGCCGCGCCGCGGCCCAGCGCCTCATCGCCGGCGGCCTCGTCGCGGTGGACGGCGCCCCTGCGCGCAAGAACCACGTCCTCCGCGCCGGGGAAGAGGTGGTGTGGCAGGCTCCGCCGCCGCCCGCGGTCACCCTGGCGGCCGAGCCGGTGCCCTTCACCGTCGTCTACCAGGACGGCTGGCTGCTGGTGGTCGACAAGCCGGCGGGCGTGGTGGTGCACCCGGCGCCCGGTCACGAGCACGGGACGCTCGCGCAGGGCCTCGTGGCGGAGGGGGCGCGGGGCGGCCACGAGCTCCGCCCGGGCATCGTCCACCGCCTCGACAAGGACACCTCCGGCCTGCTGATCGTCGCGCGTCGTGACGAGGCCTACAGGCGTCTCGTCGCCGCCATGGAGAGGCGCGACATCCACCGGACCTACCTCGCGCTCCTCAGCGGCGACCTGCCGCAGGCCCGGGGGACCATCGACGCGCCGATCGGCCGGCACCTGCGCGACCGCAAACGCATGTCGCTGCACACGGCCGCGGGACGCCCGGCTGTGACGCACTTCGAGGTGCTGGGCCGGGCGCCGGGGTACACGCTGGTGCGCGTCCGCCTGGAGACGGGCAGGACGCACCAGATCAGGGTGCACTTCCAGGCGCTCGGGTACCCGGTGGCCGGCGACGTGCAGTACGGCCGGGCGCCGCGCCCGGACGGCCTCGGGCGGCAGTTCCTCCACGCCGCGAGGCTCGCCTTCCCGCACCCCGAGGACGGGCGGGAGATCCGCTGCTGCAGCCCGCTCCCGCCCGACCTCGCCGCCTTCCTCGAGGCCCTGGGCCTGCCCGGGCAGCCCGAGGCCTGAACGCCGCCGCGGCTCGCCTTGCCGCCGCCCCGCGGCGGCTGCTAGAGTACGCCTCGACCTTTAATCCACGTCCCGAGAGACGGAAAGGGGGTGCAGCGTTGCCGTACGCCATCAGGTGCCGGCGGCGCTCTTTTTATGCCTCAGCCCAGACCCGCAAGTGAGACCGTCGTCCTGACGGGCGAGCAGATGTCGCGCACCATCACGCGCATCGCCCACGAGATCCTGGAGAAGAACCCCGGCGAGGAGAAGCTCGCCGTGGTGGGCATCCACACGCGCGGCGCCTTCCTCGGCGCGCGCATCCACAAGCTGCTCTGCGAGGTCGGCGGGCGCGAGTACGCCACCGGCAACCTCGACATCTCGTTCTATCGCGACGACGTCAGCGCGCGCGGCGCGGTCGGCGTCATCCCGAGCACGCCGCAGCCGGTCGTCAAGGACACCGACCTGCCGTTCACCATCGACGGGGCGCGGATCGTCCTCGTCGACGACGTCCTCTACACGGGGCGCACCATCCGCGCCGCCATCGACGCCCTGTTCGACTACGGGCGGCCGGCGACCGTGCAGCTCGCGGTCCTCGTGGACCGCGGCCACCGCGAGCTGCCCATCCGGCCGGACTACGTCGGCAAGAACCTGCCCACGGCCGCACGCGAGCGCATCAGCGTGCGGGTCGAAGAGATCGACGGCGTCGACGAGGTCGTCCTCGTGCGCAAGGAGGCGTGACCAATGCCCAAGCGAGACCTGATCAGCATCGAGGACCTCTCGAGGGCGGACGTCGAACTGCTGCTCGACACCGCGGAGAGCTTTCTCCCGGTGCTCGAGCGCGACATCAAGAAGGTCCCGACGCTGCGCGGGCGCACCATCATCAACCTCTTCTGGGAGGCGTCGACGCGCACGTCCTCCAGCTTCGACCTCGCCGCCAAGCGCCTCTCGGCCGACACGCTGGCCCTCAAGTCCAGCGGCTCGGCCGTCGAGAAGGGCGAGACGCTCAAGGACACGGCGATCACGCTGAGCGCCTACTCGCCCGACATCATCGTGATGCGGCACCCGAGCGCCGGCGCCTGCCAGACGCTCTCGGCCAACACCGAGGCGAGCGTCATCAACGCCGGCGACGGCAAGCACCAGCATCCCACACAGTGCCTGCTCGACCTCTTCAGCATGCGCCAGAACCTGGGCCGCGAGCTGGACGGGCTCCGGGTCTTCATCGTCGGCGACATCCTGCACAGCCGCGTCGCGCGCAGCGACATCATGGGCTTCCAGATGCTCGGCATGGACGTCACCCTGGCGGGTCCGCCGACGATGATGCCGCGCGGCATCGAGGAGATGGGCGTCAACGTCGCCTACGACCTCTCCGACCTCGAGGAGGCGGACGTCATCTACCTGCTCCGCATCCAGAAGGAACGGATCAAGCCGGGCTCGGCCTACCTGCCTTCGCTGCGCGAGTACGCGCAGCTCTGGGGCATCTCGCAGGCGAGGCTGGGGCCGAAGCAGCGGGTCATGCATCCCGGCCCGATCAATCGCGGCGTGGAGATCGCCTCGGACATCGCCGACGACGACGAGAACCTGATCGCCCACCAGGTCTTCAGCGGCCTCGCGGTGCGCATGGCGATCCTGTACCGGACCATCGTCGGCTACAGCGACGGGGCTGCGAGTGGGGAGGTGCTCTGATGGAACGGACGTGGTGCAAGCCTCTCCCGGCCGCCGAGCTGCTGATCACCGGCGGGCGTGTCGTCGACCCCGAGGCGGGCGTCGACGCGGTCCAGGACGTGCTCGTCAAGAAGGGCAAGGTGGCCGAGGTCGGCAAGGGCCTCAAGGCCGGTAAGAACACGCGCGTGGTCGACGCCGCCGGCATGCTGGTCCTCCCGGGCTTCGTCGACCTGCACGCGCACTTCCGCACGCCGGGGCGCGAGGACGAAGAGGATCTCGCGACCGCCTCGGCGGCGGCCGCGGCGGGCGGGTACGTCGCCGCCTTCGGCATGGCCAACACCGACCCGGTCGTCGACAACGCCGGCCTGCTCAAAGGCCTGGCCCTGCAGGCCGGGGCGGACGCGGTCGTCCCGGTCGGCTTCTTCGCCGCCGTCACCAAGGGTCTCGAGGGGCAGGAGCTCACCGAGATGGGCGAGCTCGGCGCCGCCGGCGCCGTCGGTTTCAGCGACGACGGGCGCCCGCTGCCCACGGCGGCCATCACCCGGCGGGCGCTCCAGTACGTCAAGGTGAGCAAGCGCTTCGTGGCCATCCACGCGCAGGACGACTCGCTCTTCAAGGGCGGACAGATGCACGAGGGCCCGGCGTCGGCGCGCCTCGGCCTCACCGGCATCCCCTCGCTCTGCGAGAGCCTCGACGTCTCCCGCTCGCTGGACATCGCCGCCTACGAGGACGCGGACCTGCACGTGTGCCACGTGAGCACCGCGGCGTCGCTCGAGGCCATCGCCCGCGCCAAGGAGGCGGGCGTGCGGGTCACCGCCGAGGCCACCCCGCACCACCTCACCCTGAACGACGAGCGCGTCGCTGCGCTCGACCCCAACCTCAAGATGAACCCGCCGCTGCGCGCCGAGAGCGACCGCAAGGCGCTCGTGGAGGCGCTCAGGAGCGGCCTGGTCGACTGCGTCGCCACCGACCACGCGCCGCACGTCTCCGAGGAGAAGGACGTGCCCTACGAGGAGGCGCCGTTCGGCTGCATCGGGCTGGAGACCGCCTTCAGCGTCCTGCACGCGGAGCTCGTCGCGAGCGGCGAGCTCGACCTCGCGACGCTGGTCACCCGGATGAGCTCCGCGCCGGCGCGCATCGCCGGTCTGGAGGCGCCGTCGCTCACCGCCGGCGCGACCGCCGACCTCTGCGTGGTCGACCCGGCGGCCGTCTGGACGGTCACGCCGGAGGCGCTGCAGTCGCGCTCCTGGAACTCCCCCTGGCTGGGGCGGGAGCTCACCGGCAAGGTCCGCCTCACGGTGGCCGCCGGGCGCGTCGCCTGGGACGACCTTGCCTAGTCCGGCCGTCATCGTCCTGGAGGACGGCGCCACCTTCGCCGGCGAGGCTCTCGCCGGCTCGGGCTCGGTGGGCGGCGAGATCGTCTTCAACACCAGCATGTGCGGCTACCAGGAGATCGCCACCGACCCCTCGTACTGCGGTCAGCTCATCACGTACACGTTCCCGATGAACGGCAACTACGGGGCCGACGCCGAGCGGGACGAGTCCGGCAAGGCTCACGCCCGGGCGATCATCGCCCGCGAGCTCACCAACTACCGCTTCAACCGCGCCTCGCGCCAGACGTGGCTGGACTGGCTGGCCGAGCACGGCGTCCTCGCCGTGACCGGGGTGGACACGCGCGCCCTCACCCGGCACATCCGGGAGAAGGGCGCGCTGCGGGCGGTCGTGAGCACCGACGTCGCCGACGTCAAGCACCTGCGCAAGTCGGCGCAGGGGTTGCCGGCGATGGGCGGGCTCGACCTCGCCAAGGTCGTCACCTGTGAGACGGCGTACGAGGCGCCGGCGCCCGAAGGGGCCCCGGCGCCCGACCTCCACGTGGTGGCCTACGACTACGGCATCAAGCGCTCGATGCTCGGCTACCTGGCGCGGCGCGGCTTCCGCGTCACGGTGGTGCCGGCGCAGACCAGCGCCCAGAAGGTCCTCAAGATGGAGCCGGACGGCGTGTTCCTGAGCAACGGGCCCGGCGACCCGGCCGCCGTCACCTACGCGGTCAAGGCCGTCGAGCGCCTGCTCGGCAAGGTGCCGGTG
Source organism: Thermoleophilia bacterium (assembly GCA_036277455.1). Taxonomy (GTDB): domain Bacteria; phylum Actinomycetota; class Thermoleophilia; order UBA2241; family UBA2241; genus CAIXSE01. The sequence continues at coordinate 29,467 of DASUMX010000067.1, read as the reverse complement.
TTCGGCATCTGCCTCGGGCACCAGCTCCTGGCGCAGGCGCTCGGCATGAAGACCTTCAAGCTCAAGTTCGGCCACCGCGGCGCCAACCATCCGGTCAAGGACCTGCGCACCGGCGTCATCGAGATCACCACCCAGAACCACGGGTTCGCGGTCAAGGACGAGCAGGTCCCCGGGGCGGAGATCACCCACGTCAATCTCAACGACGGCACGGTGGAGGGCGTGGCCGCGCCGGAGCGGTACGCGTTCTCGGTGCAGTACCACCCCGAGTCGACCCCCGGGCCGCACGACTCGCTCTACCTGTTCGACCGCTTCCGCGACGAGATCGACAGGTTCAAGCGGGGAGGGGAGGCCTGATGCCGCGCCGCGACGACCTCCACAAGATCCTCATCATCGGCTCCGGGCCCATCGTCATCGGGCAGGCCTGCGAGTTCGACTACTCCGGCACGCAGGCCTGCAAGGTCCTCCTCGACGAGGGGTACGAGGTCGTGCTCGTCAACAGCAACCCGGCGACGATCATGACCGACCCCGCCTTCGCGACGCGCACCTACATCGAGCCGCTCGACCTCGCCACGCTCACGCGCATCATCGAGGTCGAGCGCCCGGACGCCCTGCTGCCGACGCTCGGCGGGCAGACGGCGCTCAACCTGGCCATGGAGCTCAAGGCCGCCGGGGTGCTCGACCTCTGGGAGGTCGAGATGATCGGCGCCGACGAGAAGGCCATCCACCGCGCCGAGGACCGCCTCGAGTTCCGCACCGCCATGGAGGAGATCGGCCTGCGCGTGCCGCGCAGCATGCTCGCCGAGACCATGGACGAGGCCGAGACCGCCTGCGCCGAGCTCGGCCTCCCGCTCGTCGTCCGCCCCGCGTACACGCTCGGCGGCAGCGGCGGCGGCATCGCCTACGACCACGACAGCTTCACGCGTATCTGCGAGCAGGGGCTCGCTCTCAGCCCGATCTCGCAGGTCCTGCTCGAGGAGTCCGTCGTCGGCTGGCACGAGTTCGAGCTCGAGGTCATGCGCGACCGCGCCGACAACGTCGTGATCATCTGCTCCATCGAGAACATCGACCCCATGGGCGTCCACACCGGCGACAGCGTCACCGTCGCGCCGGCGCTCACGCTCACCGACGCCCAGTACCAGGAGCTGCGCGACGCCTCCAAGGCGATCATCCGCAAGATCGGCGTCGACACCGGCGGCAGCAACTGCCAGTTCGCGGTGAATCCGGAGACGGGCGAGGTCGTGGTCATCGAGATGAACCCGCGCGTCTCGCGCAGCTCGGCGCTGGCCTCCAAGGCCACCGGCTTCCCGATCGCCAAGATCGCCGCCCGCCTGGCGGTGGGCTACACGCTCGACGAGATCGACAACGACATCACCCGCAAGACGCCCGCCTGCTTCGAGCCCACGCTCGACTACGTGGTCGTCAAGATGCCGCGCTGGGCGTTCGAGAAGTTCCCGCTCGCGGACCGCGAGCTCACCACGCACATGAAGAGCGTGGGCGAGGCGATGGCCATCGGCCGCACCTTCAAGGAGGCGTTCCAGAAGGCCGTGCGCTCGCGCGAGCTGGACGCGCCGACCGATCTTCCGGGGTCGGCGCCGGAGATCCGCAAGGCCCTGGCCATCCCGACGGCCGAACGCTACGAGCTGGTCCTGCACGCGTTCCGCCAGAAGCTCGGCGTGGACGAGGTCCACGAGCTCACCGGCATCTCCCCGTTCTTCCTCAGCGAGCTGGCCGACATCGTCGAGCTCGAGCGCGAGGTGCGCGAGGCGCCGCGCCTCACCCCCGAGCTGCTGCGGCGCATGAAGCGCTACGGCTTCAGCGACAAGCGCCTCGGCGAGCTCACCGGCCGCGGCGAGCGCGAGGTCCGCGCGCTGCGCCTCGAGCACGACGTCCTGCCGGTCTACAAGGCGGTCGACACGTGCGCCGCCGAGTTCGAGGCCGAGACCCCGTACTTCTACTCGTCCTACGAGGAGGAGAACGAGGCGGAGCCGGGGGAGAGGGAGCGCGTCGTCATCCTCGGCTCCGGACCCAACCGCATCGGCCAGGGCATCGAGTTCGACTACTGCTGCGTGCACGCGGCGCTCACCGCCCGGGAGCAGGGGTTCGAGGCGGTCATGGTCAACTGCAACCCGGAGACCGTCAGCACGGACTACGACATCTCCGACCGCCTCTACTTCGAGCCGCTCACCTTCGAGGACGTCGCCGGCATCGTCGCCAACGAGCGGCCCCGCGGCGTCATCGTGCAGTTCGGCGGCCAGACGCCGCTCAAGATCGCCCGCGCGCTCGCCGAGGCCGGCATCCCGATCCTGGGCACGCCCCAGGAGTCCATCGACCTCGCCGAGGACCGCGGGCGCTTCGGCGGCCTGCTCGAGCAGCTCGGCGTGCGCTGCCCCGAGTACGGCCTCGCGACCACGGCCGCCGAGGCCGCGGAGGTGGCGGCGCGCGTCGGCTACCCGCTGCTCGTGCGGCCGTCGTACGTGCTCGGCGGCCGCGCCATGCAGATCGTCTACGGCCCCAAGGAGCTCGAGCACTACATGCAGACGGCCGTCAGCGTGAGCCCCGAGCACCCCGTCCTCATCGACAAGTTCCTCGAGGACGCCATCGAGGTCGACGTGGACGCGATCTGCGACGGCGAGGACGTCTACATCGGCGCCGTCATGCAGCACGTGGAGGAGGCCGGCGTGCACTCGGGCGACTCCGCCTGCGTCATCCCGTCCATCTCCCTCGGCGAGGGCACGCTCGAGCAGGTGCGCAAGCAGACCAAGGCCCTTGCGCTGGGCCTCGGGGTCAAGGGCCTCATCAACGTCCAGTTCGCCTACCAGAGCTACCAGCTGTACGTGCTGGAGGTGAACCCTCGCGGCTCGCGCACGGTGCCGTTCGTCAGCAAAGCGACGGGGGTGCCCATGGCCCAGATCGCCACACGCGTCATCCTCGGCGAGAAGCTCAAGGCTATGGGCCTCGAGCGGCGCGTGCCCGAGTACGTGAGCGTCAAGGAGGCCGTGCTCCCGTTCAACCGCTTCCCCGGCACGGACACGCAGTTGGGCCCGGAGATGAAGTCGACGGGCGAGGTGATGGGCATCGCCGAGGCGTTCCCGGCGGCCTTCGGCAAGGCCGTTGCCGCCGCGGGCATGCCGTTGCCGACCGAGGGCGACGTGTTCCTCTCGGTCTGCGACAGCGACAAGTCGGCGGCCACGATCCTCGCGCAGCGGCTCCACATGCTCGGGTTCGCGATCTACGCCACCAGAGGTACGGCCACTGCGCTCACCAGCCTCGGCATCCCCGTCAATGTGGTGAACAAGGTGTTCCAGGGCGAGCCCAACGTGGTCAACCTCATCGAGAGCGGCCAGATCGGCCTCGTCATCAACACGCCGTTCGGCCGGGGGGCGCGCGCCGACGGGTACGAGATCCGCACGACCGCCCTGCGCAAGGGCATCGCTTCCATCACCACCCTCGCCGGCGCCTCCGCGGCGGTGTCGGCGATCGAGGCGCTCCAGCGGCCACGGGTGCAGGTACACTGTCTGCAGGACCTGCACGCGGCGACGGACTGACCATGGACGGCGCACCGGCACAGATGCACGGCGACCACTCCCAGTGGGCGGAGACCACCCACTGCCGGGTCGCCGGCGTACGCCACTTCGGGGCGTTCGCGGCCGTGGAGCTCATCGCGCCGCGCGTCGCGCGGCGCGCCGCCCCCGGACAGTTCGTCATGGTCGCCGTGCCCGGGGGCGGGTTCCTGCTGCGCCGGCCGCTCTCGCTCTTCGCCGTGCACGGCGACCGCATCAGCCTCCTCGTCGAGGCCAGAGGCGACGGCAGCGAGCGTCTCACCCAGCTCGACGTCGGCGACGGCGTGGACGTCGCCGGGCCGCTCGGCAGCGCGTTCCCCACGGAGGGCGTCACCAACGCGCTGCTCGTCGGCGGCGGCATCGGCTGCGCCCCGCTCCAGTATCTGGCCGATGAGCTGACGGCGGCGGGGGCGCACGTCACCGCCGCCTTCGGCTTCCGCGACTTCCGCGCCGCCCGCGCCGCCGGCGCCTTCCGCATCGACCGGCTCTGGGTGGCCACCGAGGACGGCAGCGTGGGCAAGGCGGGTACGGCGCTGCACCTGCTCGCCGCGCTCGACGTCGCCCCCGGCACCACGGTGTACGCCTGCGGCCCCACGCCCATGATCGCCGCGGTGCAGCAGTGGACCTTCGCCGAGGGGCTCCGTGGCTACGTTTCACTGGAGGCGCACATGGCCTGCGGCACCGGCTCGTGCCACGGCTGCGTGGTCGACACGACGCGCGGCAAGGTCCGCGTGTGCAGCGAGGGTCCCGTGTTCCGCCTGGACGAGGTCACGCCGTGACCGCGGCGTCACCCGAGCTCTCCGTCCGGCTCGGGCCCATCGAGCTCGAGCACCCGCTGGTCGACGCCTCGGGCACGTTCGACCTCCTCGAGTACGCGCGGCGCTACGACGGCGACTACTTCGCCGATTTCCCGTTCGCGGCGTACGTGCCCAAGACGGTCACGGCCGACGCGCGGACCGGCAATCCGCCGCCGCGCGTCACCGAGACCGCGGCCGGCATGATCAACGCCATCGGCCTGGAGAACCCGGGCATCCACGCCTGGATCGGCGGACTCGCCGAGTGGGCGGCGCTCCGGCAGCCGGTCGTCGTCAGCGTCGGCGGCAACGATCCCGCGCAGTACGCGGCCGTGATCGGCGCCCTCGAGGCGCACCTCGCTGCGGCGCCGCCGGCGGCGGCGCCGCGTATCGAGGGCTACGAGCTGAACATCTCCTGCCCCAACGTCTCGAGCGGGCTGCAGATCGGCGCCGACCCTGCCGCCACGGAGGAGGTCGTCGGCGCCTGCCGCGCGGCCACCGGCCGCTTCCTCCTGGCCAAGCTCACGCCCAACGTCCGCGACGTCACCGAGATAGGGGCTGCCGCGCTGGGCGCCGGCGCCGACGGGCTGTCGCTCGTCAACACCTTCAAGGCGCTGGTGCTCGACCGCCACACCCTGCGCCCGTTCCTCGGCAACCGCACCGGCGGGCTCTGCGGCCCGGCGATCAAGCCCATCGCGCTCCGCATGGTCGCGGAGGTCGCGGAGGCCTTCCCGGACACGCCGCTCGTCGGCATGGGAGGCGTCATGACCGGGCGCGACGCGCTCGAGTTCATCGCCTGCGGCGCCACGGCGGTGGCGGTCGGCGCCGCCAACTTCACCGCCTTCGAGGCGCCGCAGCGCATCCTCGCGGAGCTCCGCGAGGAGCTGCGGGAGCACGGGTTCGCGTCGGTCGCCGAGGCGCGGGGCGCGGCGCTCCGCGCCTGACGCCGCGCCCCGCGCCTCGAAGCCTCACGGACGATCCCGCGCGGGTGCGAGATCGACCGGGCGTGCTCGCTCCGCTTGAAGACGCCCGGTCCTGAGCAGAGCCTCCTCCAGCGAGGAGTGGACGGCGAAGACGAAGACGAACCCCGTCACCTCGAGAAGCCGCTGCAACTGTCGCTCCTTCACGATGAGATGCAGCGGCTCCGACCGGCGACGCTGCTCCGCGGCCAGCACGCCGAGGGCGGTCGAGTCCATGAAGGTGACGTCCGAAAGGTCGACCAGGAGGTGCTCGGCGTCTCTGCGCGCAGCGGCGGCGATGGCCTTCTGGAACTGCGGGCAGGTGTTGACATCCAGTTCGCCGCTGGCGGTGACCAGCGCGCGTGACCCGCTCAGCTGGTCGCTGCGACAGGCGCATTCGGGAGACATGACCATTCCTCCAGCGATCGTGTGTCGGCGCTGCCGGTCTGTCGGCGTGGTCAGCTTTGTGGGGTATGTTCCCCGAGGGACCGGAGCCGCGACCCGCGCCGTTGGCCCGGGCACACACGGTGCTCGGAGGCGGCACCACCTCAGCGGTGCTGACCGATCCGCCGGCGCATCTCCCGGCACGACCGCGAAAAGTGGTGGAGATGGAGGGACTTTGCGTGACCGTGTGGAGGCTGGAGCGGCCTTGCAGGCGCGGTCCGTCCCGACATATACTCTCGCGCGATGTCCCCCTCGTCGAAGCAATTCAACACAGCCCCGGAGCGGTCGCTCGACCAGCGCATGGACGCCCTGGGCAGGGCCAACGAGGTCCGCAGCCGGCGCGCCGCTCTCAAGGCCGAGCTCAAGCACGGCAGCGTGAGCATCAACGAGGTCCTCGCCGATCCGCCGGAGTTCCTGCTCACCGCCAAGGTCGCCGACCTCCTCATGGCCGCGCCCAAGTGCGGCCGCGTCAAGTCGGCGCGCATCATGGAGCAGTGCCGTATCAGCCCGAGCAAGACCGTGGGCGGTCTCTCGGAGCGCCAGCGGCACGAGTTGCTCGCCTACTTCGGAGGCTGAACGATCCCGTCCGTCTTCGTCATCTCGGGGCCCTCGGGCGCCGGGAAGGGGACCGTCATCGCCCTCGTCCGCACGCGACTCGAGCGCGTGGTGACCTCCGTCTCGGCGACGACGCGCGCGGCCCGGCCGGGCGAGTCCGACGGCCGCGAGTACCACTTCATGGACGAAGCGGCGTTCCGCGCCGCCGTCACGGCGGGCGACTTCCTCGAATGGGTAGAGTACAGTGGGAACCTGTACGGCACGCTGCGCAGCGAGGTCGAGGCCAAGCTCGCGGCCGGCGACGACGTGATCCTCGAGATCGAGCTGATCGGCGCCCGTGCGGTGCGCGCGGCCATGCCTGAGGCGATCACGGTGTTCATCGCCCCGCCCAGCATGGCCGAGCTCGCGGAGAGGCTGCGAGGCCGCGGCACGGAGTCCGCCGCCGCCATCGCCAAGCGGCTGCACAGGGCGGAGGCCGAGGTCGCCGCCGCGGAGGAGTTCGACCACGTCGTGGTGAACGACGATGCCGGGCGCGCCGCCGGCGAGGTGGCCGCCATCATCGAAGCACAACGGAAGGAAGACTGAGTGGACAAGCCCCGCATCGACGAGCTGCTGCCCCACGCGGACGGCTCGCGCTACGAGCTCGTCATGATCGCCGCCAAGCGCGCGCGGCAGATCAACAACTACTACCACAGCCTCGGCGAGAACACGCTCGGGCTCGAGGAGCTCACGCCGCCGCTCATCAGCACGCGCAGCACCAACCTGCTCACGATCGCCTTCGAGGAGATCGTCGACAACAAGATCGACCACGAGACGAGCGAGTAAGACCAAGGCCGTGAGCGAGGCTCCTACCATGCATGCCGCCCGCACCGTGCTCGTCGGTGTCACGGGCGGCATCGCCATCTACAAGGCCGTCGAGCTGGTGCGCGGCCTCGTCAAAGATGGCTTCCGGCCGCTGGTCGTGACCACGGAGGCGGCGCAGCGGTTCGTCATGCCGCTCACCTTCGCCGCCGTCTCGCAGGCCCCGGTCCTCGACGACCAGAGCGCCTGGCAGGCGAGCGGCGGCTGGTTCCAGCACATCGAGGCGGCCAGGACGGCCAGCCTGATGGTCGTCGCTCCGGCCACCGCCAACACCCTGGCGAAGATGGCCGGCGGCATGGCCGACAACCTGCTCACCGCCATCTACCTCGCCTTCCGCGGCCCCGTGATCGTCGCGCCGACCATGAACTGGGCGATGAACGAGCACGCGGCCACGCGCGAGAACCTCCGCGTGCTCGCGGAGCGCGGGGTGGAGGTGCTGCCCACCGAGGAGGGCGAGCTCGCCTGCGGCGAGGAGGGCTCCGGGCGCATGGCCTCGCCGGACGCCATCCGGCTCGCCGTGCGCCGGGCGCTCGCCGGCGCGGCCACGGGGCCGCTCGCGGGCAAGAAGGTCGTGGTCACCTCCGGCGGGACGCGCGAGCGCATCGACGCGGTGCGCTTCATCGGCAACCGCTCGAGCGGCAAGATGGGCCGCGCCGTCGCCGACGAGGCCTACCTGCGCGGCGCCCGGGTCGCGCTCGTGACAACGCAGCCCGCCGACGGCGCGCCCTACGACGTGCTGCGTGTCGAGAGCGCCGCCGAGATGGCCGCGGCGGTCGCCGAGCAGGTGCGCGACGCGGACGTGCTGGTCATGGCCGCGGCGGTGGCCGACTTCCGTCCGAAGGACGCGGAGGGCGGCAAGATCGAGCGTGGCGAGCGTGAATCGCTCACGCTCGAGCTCGTGCGCACTGTCGACGTCCTCGCCTCCAGCGCGCGCCCGGGCCTCTACCGCGTCGGCTTCGCCGCCGAGGCCGGCCCCCGGCTCGACCGCGCGCGGGCGAAGAAGGCGGCCAAGGGCGTCGACCTCCTCGTGTTCAACGACATCCTCGCCGAGGGGGTCGGGATCGGCTCGGACGAGAACGAGATCACGATCCTCACGCCCGGGGGCGAGGTCCACGTCCCCCGCACCACGAAGACGGCCTGCGCGCGGGCGATCGCCGACCAGATCGAGGGAGGACTGACGCGATGACACCCGAACGCGCCCTGGTGCTGGCCGAGGTCGAGGCACACGTGGCGAACGAGAACCTGCGCCGCCACATGCTGGCCACCGAGGCGATCATGCGCGCCCTCGCCGCACGGCTGGGTGAGGACCCGGACGCGTGGGGCCTCGCCGGCCTCGGACACGACCTGGACGCGGAGGAGACCGAGGACGACTTCACCCGCCACGGGGCGGTCGCCGCCGAGACGCTCCGCGGCCTGGGCCTTCCCGAGGACGCCGTCCACGCCGTCCTCGCGCACAACCCGGACACCGGCGTCGCGGCGACGGAGCGCGTCGACGTCGCGCTCGTCGCATCCGATCAGCTGAGCGGGCTGATCACGGCCGCGGCCCTGGTCCGCCCGGACAAGGACCTCGCCGGGGTGAAGGTCAAGTCGGTGCGCAAGCGCTACCGCGAGGGCGCGTTCGCGCGCGGGGTCGACCGGGAGGCGATCGCGCGCTGCGAGGAGCTGGGCCTCGAGCCCGACGAGTTCTTCGCCCTCGGGCTCGAGGCGATGCAGGGCATCGCCCCGCGGCTCGGCCTCTGAGGACGCCCGCCGTGGAGCCACCCGAGCGGCGCACCCCCGACTTCTGCGCGGAGAGCGAGGCCTACAGCCTCTTCCGCCGCGGCGCCGGCTTTCTCGAGGGCGGGCACCCCGCGCAGGCGGCGATGTACCTCTCCCGGGCGCTCGATCTGGAGCCCGGGCGCAACTCCATCCGCGAGACGCTGGGCCGCGCCGAGTTCGCGCTCGGCCGCTACGAGCGCGCGGCGGCGCTGTTCCGCGAGGTGGTGGCGGACGTCCCCGACTGCGACTACGCCCACTACGCCCTCGCGCGCTCGCTGCGGGCACTGGGGCGCGGGGAAGAGGCGCGGGCTCACCTGCGGCTGGCCCGCGCCCTCCACCCGACCTGCGCGACCTACCGCCGGCGGCTCGACGGCGTCGACTGAGCCTCGGCGAGCGTCGCCGCCGACTCAGCCGGGCGTTCCCGGTCCAGGGGGAGGCACCCAAGGCCCACCGGCCGCGGGGGGCGCCGGCGTCACGGGTCCGGGCGGGGTTGCGCCCGCCCGGGGCGGCGCCTCCACCAGCGCCTCGGGCCCGACGTGCGCCATCTCGAGCAGGATCCTGATGCGCTGCCGGACCGGAGGGTGGGTGTCGAAGACGCCCGTGACGTCCTTGGTCTTCTTCATCGGGTTCTCGATGTAGAGGTGGGCGGTGGCCCGGTTGGCGTGGCGCAAGGGCCTGGGGTCCGCGGCGATGTCGTTGAGCGCCCGCGCCAGCCCGAGCGGGTTGCGCGTGAGCTCGACCGCCGACGCGTCGGCCAGGTACTCGCGGCGGCGCGAGACGGCGAACTGCACCGCGTACGCGGCCAACGGCGCGATGATGGCGAGCACGAGCGCGACGATGGCGAAGATCGCGCTCGCCTGGTCGCCGCCCGAGTCGCTGCCGCGGCGGCGCCCGCTCATCCCGCCCCAGAAGCTCCAGCGCAGGAAGAAATCGGCGATGAGGGCGATCATGCCGACGAGGATGCCGACCAGCGTCTCGAAGCGGATGTCGTAGTTGCGGATGTGCGCCATCTCGTGCGCGATCACGCCCTGGAGTTGCTCGCGGTCGAGGCGGTCGAGCAGCCCGCGCGTGACGGCGATCGACGCGTGCTGCGGATCCCTGCCGGTGGCAAGGGCGTTGGGCGTGGCCTCGTCGAGCACGTACACCGCCGGCGGCTGCGGCAGGCCGGCGGCGATGGTCATCTCCTCGACGACGTTGAAGAGCCTCGGCTCCTCGGCGTGGGTGACGCGGCGGGCGCCGCTCACGGCCAGCACCATCTTGTCGCCGGTGTAGTAGCCGATGATGCTCCAGGCGATGGCGACGACGCCGAACACGCCCAGCAGCCCGATGCCGCCCTGCGTGCCGCCGATGGTGGCGTAGCCGATGGCGAAGCCCAGCATCGCGAGGATGGCGACGACGGTCCCGGCCAGCAGCCAGGAGGCCCGGCGGTTGCGGCTGATCTGTTCGTACATGCCGGTGTGCGGCCGCGAGGCCGCGCCTCTACCTCAGGTCGACGGTGGGAACGGCCTTCTCGGCCTCGGGGACCTCGAAGAACTGCCGCGTGGTGAAGTTGAACATGCCGGCGATGAGGTTCGACGGGAAGGTCTGCACCTTGTTGTTGAACGTGAGCACGCTGTCGTTGTAGAACTGCCGCGCGAAGGCGATCTTGTTCTCCGTCGACGTGAGCTCCTCCTGGAGCTGCATGACGTTCTGGTTGGCCTTGAGGTCCGGGTAGTTCTCCGCGACCGCGAACAGGGTCTTGAGGGTGCCGGTGAGCATGTTCTCCGCCTCGGCCACCGCCGCGGGTCCCTGATTGCCGGCGTCGATGGCGGCGGCACGCGCCTGGGTGACGTTGGTGAGCGTCTCCTGCTCGTAGGACATGTAGTCCTTGACCGCCTCGACCAGGTTGGGGATGAGGTCGTGGCGGCGCTTGAGCTGCACGTCGATCTGGCTCCACGAGTTGTCCACCTGATTACGGCGCTTCACCAGGCTGTTGTACATGCCCGCCAGCACGGCGACGATCACGACCACGATGACGATGAGGACGATGACGGCGATCAAGCGACGCTCCTTTCGTTGGGTGCCCCTTGCAGCCGACTAGTCTACGCCTGCGGGGGGAATCGACCACATGCTCGTTTGTACCTGTCTGGGCCGGTTGTCTATCCTTGGGGTCGATGAACTCCCGCACACGTGACATCGTGATCGTCGTCGCCGGCCTGGCCGTGCTGCTCGCGGCGGCGCTGGGCGGGTACGCCGCGGTGCGCGCCCGAGCACAGGGGTCGGGCGCGGGCCAGGTGCTGGCGCCGGTGGCGCAGCCCACGCCGGCGCCCTCCGCATCCGCCGAGGCCGATCCCGCGCCGCAGTACCAGCGCTGGACGGTCGGCAAAGCCGTCGGCCCCGTCACGGTCTACACGCGTCCGAGCACGTCGGCGCCGGTCAAGACGAAGCTCGGCAAGGTGAATCAGAACGGCTACCCCACGCTGGTCCTGGTCGACTCGACCAAAGAGACGGGGGGCAGGGTCTGGTACCGCGTGTGGCTCGCCATGCGTCCCAACGGGAGCCGCGGCTGGGTGCCTGAGGGCAAGCTGGCCTTCTACACGACCTCGTCCAGGATCACCATCGACCTCTCCGAGCGCACGCTCAGCGTGTACCGTCGCGGCGAACTCATCGGCACGTACCCCGTAGCCGTGGGCAAGCCCGGGCTCAGCACGCCGACCGGGTCCTTCTTCGTGAACCAGAAGCTCAAGCCGCCGGCGCCGGGCGGCGCCTACGGGGTGCTCGCGATCGGGATCAGCGCGTTCCAGCCCAAGCTGCCGGACTGGCCGCAGGGAGGACCGGTGGCGATCCACGGCACCAATCAGGACGAGCTCATCGGCAAGGCCGTCAGCCACGGCTGCGTGCGCATGCACGACAAGGACGTGCTGGCGGTCAGCAGGTACGTGCCGGCCGGCAGCCCGGTCGTCATCACGAAGTAGGCGTCTCTTACCAGTACTCGCCCTGGTGCAGCGCCATGTCGTGCGCCTTGCACTTGGGGCAGGTGTACGAGGCGGCCTTCTCGAGGAAGAACAGCTCGCTGCCGCAGACCACGCAGCGGAACTCGTCCACGTGGATGTCGGCGCCGGTCATGTCGACCTCGACGATGGTGCCGCACTCGACGCAGTAGCCGGGCATGAAGCGCTGGCGCGGGTCGTAGACGCTCACGCCCCAGCGGATGCGCTCGGCCTGGTAGCCGCACTGGCGGCACTCGAACGTCGTGTACTCTCCCATCGCCTGCCTCTCGCCGGTGTGTGACTGGTCCCTTCCACTATCGGCAGAATCCCCACCGGCCTGAGCCTGCGGACGGCTCCGGCGGCGTCCTTGAACGGCACGAGAAGCGGGTGCTATACTCATCGGGCAGGACAACACACCACGAGCGGGCTCTCTGCGTGAAAGTCGGTGGCAACCGACTTTTCTCGTGTTAGGGGTCGGTATGAGGGAGACGAGAGAGGAACTGGAAGCCACCATCGAAGCTGCGCTCGCCGAGCGGTTCCCCGACGTCGACCTGGTCGACGTGGAGGTGCGGGGCCGGCCGGCTTCGACGCTGACGCTGTTCATCGACCGGCCGGGCGGGGTCGACCTCGACCTGTGCGCGGCGGTGAGCCAGTCGCTGGAGGAGCTGCGCGAGCGGTATGCGCTCGAGGTCTCTTCTCCGGGGCTGGACCGGCGTCTGCGCAAGCCGGCGCACTTCGCCGCCGCGCTCGGCAGCGAGGTGGCGGTCACCACGGCGCGGCCCATCGAGGGCCGGCGCAACTTCCGCGGCCGCCTGGCGGCCGCCGACGACCAGTCGATCACCCTCACCCTCGAGGGAGGGAGCAGCGCCACGCTGCCCCTCGAGTCCCTCGGCAAGGCGCACGTGGTCTACAACCATGAAACCGACGGAGGCCATCGTGAGTAGAGAGATCATCGAGGCTCTGCGCCAGATCGAGAGCGAGAAGGGCATCGCCTTCGAGGCTCTTGTCGCGGCCCTCGAGGACGCGCTGCTTTCTGCGTACAAGAAGTCCCCGGACGCGGCCGAGTACGCCGCGGTCGAGATCGACACCGAGACCGGCGACATGCGCGTGTACGAGCTCATCTTCCCGGAGCACGTCGACACGGAGGCCCTCAAGGTATACGAGGAGCACGGCGAGGGACAGCCGGCGGGCGACACCCACGAGAACTGGCGCCTCGACCTCAGCGGCGTCGACATGAGCGAGGTCGAGCGCATCGAGGTCACGCCCGACGACTTCGGCCGCATCGCGGCGATGACCGCCAAGCAGGTCATCCTGCAGCGCATCCGCGAGGCCGAGCGCGACCTCATGTACGAGGAGTACATCGACCGCGTGGGCGAGCTGGTCACCGGCATCGTCCAGCAGAGCGACCCGCGTCACAACACGCTGGTGGAGCTCGGCCGCGTCGAGGCCGAGCTGCCGCGCGGCGAGCAGATCGAGACGGAGCACTACGAGCACGGCGCGCGCATCAAGGCCGTGATCATCCGCGTGGAGGAGTCCGCCAAGGGGCCGCAGGTCAAGCTCTCGCGGCGCAGCGAGGAGCTCGTGCGCAAGCTGTTCGAGCTCGAGGTGCCGGAGATCGCCGACGGTCTCGTGGAGATCCGCCAGGTGGCGCGCGAGACCGGTTACCGCGGGCGCGACGGCAAGCCCGTCCCCGGGCGCTGCAAGATCGCCGTGATCTCGCACGCCGACGGCGTCGACCCGGTCGGCGCCTGCGTGGGCCCGCGTGGCTCGCGGGTGCGCATGGTGGTCAGCGAGCTGCGCGGTGAGCGCATCGACATCATCCCGTACAACGAGGATGCGGCGCGCTTCGTGGCCAAGTCTCTGTCGCCGGCGCGCGTGCGCGAGGTGATCGTCGACGACGAGGAGAAGACCGCGACCATCATCGTCCCCGACGACCAGCTCTCGCTGGCGATCGGCAAAGAAGGCCAGAACGCCCGGCTGGCGAGCAAGCTCACCGGCTGGCGTATCGACATCAAGAGCCAGCAGCAGATGGCCGAGGCCGAGAACAGCCTCGAGTTCGGCGAAGAGGACGGCGTCGACGGGCAGTGCATGGCGATCATGCGCACCGGCAAGCGCTGTCCCAACCAGGCCGAGCCGGGCTCGCGGTACTGCAGCATCCACGCCGACTACGTCCCCGCCGAGCCGGCGGCCCCGCCGGCGACGGAAGAGGCTGCGGCGGCGCCTGCCGAGGCGGAGACGAACGAGGAGTGATCGCCGTGGCGACGCCGGAGAGGACGTGCGTCGGCTGTCGCCGCAAGCGCGGCCAGGACGAGCTCGTGCGGCTCGTGGCCGAGCAGGGGCGTGTGGTGGAGGCGCGACCGGGAGCACCCGGGAGGAGCGCCTATTTGTGTCCGGAACAGAATTGTCTCGAGGCCGCGGAGAAGAAGCGCGCGTTCGCGCGCGCCTTCCGCGGCCCGGTGACACTCGATCCCGGGGTCCGTGCGGTCTTCGCGCGGCCCCAGGACGACGAAAGGCGGTGAGGTGAATGGCGAAACGTAAAGTCTCGGACATCGCGACTCAGCGAAAGACGAGTGTCGACGATGTGCTCGCCCACCTCAAGAAGGCGGGCATCGAGGTCGTCGACGGTGAGGTCAGCGTCGACGACGAAGCTATCGAGAAGGCCTACGCGGCGCCTGCGGGCGGCGCTGTACGCCGGCGTTCCGGCGGCGGGCCGGCCGGCAAGAAGCGCCGCGTCATCCTCGACGCCGGCGCCTCCCGGCGCGGCGGCGGCCCGGGCGACCGGCGCCGCGGACGCGGTCGCGGTCGCGGCCGTGACCGCGAGGAGCAGCAGACCGCGCCGGTCGTGCCGACTGGCCTGGTCAAGGTCCCCTCCGGGTCCACGGTCAAGGACATCTCCCAGCTGCTCGGCATCACCACGCCCGACATCATCAAGGCCCTCATGGGCTACGGCGAGATGGTCACGATCACGCAGACGCTGAGCGACGAGGCCATCGAGGTGCTGGCCACCGACTTCGGCCGCGAGGTGGAGATCACCCACGCGGCGGACGAAGAGGCCGAGCTCGAGAAGGAAGCGGTCGACGACCCCAAGGACCTCAAGCCGCGGCCGTCCGTGATCACCGTCATGGGTCACGTCGACCACGGCAAGACCAGCCTCCTGGACGCCATCCGCGACACCGCCGTGGCGGCCGGCGAGGCCGGCGGCATCACGCAGCACATCGGCGCCTACCAGGTCAGGCACAGCGACCAGCTCATCACCTTCATCGACACGCCGGGCCACGCCGCCTTCACCGCCATGCGGGCCCGCGGCGCCAAGGTCACCGACATCGCCGCCATCGTGGTGGCCGCGGACGACGGCGTCATGCCGCAGACCGTGGAGGCCATCGCCCACGCCAAGGCCGCCGGCGTGCCGATCGTGATCGTCATCAACAAGATCGACAAGCCCGACGCCAACATCGAGCGCATCAAGCAGCAGTTGGCCGAGCACGGCATCGTGCCCGAGGAGTGGGGCGGGGACAACGTGTTCGTCGAAGCCAGCGCCAAGAAGCGCATCGGCCTCGAGAACTTCCTCGACATGCTCCTGCTGGTGGCCGAGGTCGGCGACCTCAAGGCCAACCCGGAGGCGCCCGCGAGCGGGTTCATCATCGAGTCTCGGGTCGATCCCGGCCGCGGCGTCGTCGCCACGATGCTCATCAACCGCGGCACGATCCACGTCGGCGACGCGATCGTCGCCGGCGAGGCCAGCGGCAAGGTGCGCGCCATGCGCGACTTCCGCGGCGAGCCGCTCAAGAGCGGCGGGCCCTCGACTCCCGTCGAGATCATCGGCTTCGACGACCTCCCGGTGGCCGGCGAGTTCTGTCGTGTGGTCAAGGACGAGCGCGCCGCGCGCGCCCTCGGGCAGAAGCGCGCCAACCGCCTGAAGACCGAGGCGCTCGCCAAGCAGCACGCGCTCACGCTCGACGACGTCTTCGCGCGCATCGCCGCCGGTAAGGTGCTCGATCTCAACCTGGTGGTCAAGGCCGACGTGCAGGGCAGCCTCGAGGCGCTCAGCGACGCGTTGCTCAAGATCCAGCACCCCGAGGTCAAGGTGCGCATCATCCACTCCGGCGTCGGCGGCGTGAACGAGTCAGACGTCATGCTGGCGAGCGCCTCCGCGGCCATCATCATCGGCTTCAACGTGCGCCCGAGCCCGCCGGCCACCGCGCTGGCCGAGACCGAAGGCGTGGACATCCGCACCTACCGCGTGATCTACAAGGTCACCGAGGACATCACCGCGGCCCTGGTCGGCATGCTCAAGCCGACCATCGAGGAGATCGTGCTCGGTCAGGCCGAGGTGCGCACCACGTTCAAGGCCTCCAAGCTCGGCACCATCGCCGGCTGCATGGTCACGCACGGCAAGATCGTGCGCAACGCAGGCGTGCGCGTGCTGCGCAACGACGTGGTGGTCCACGACGGCAAGATGACCTCCCTCAAGCGCTTCGCCGAAGACGCGCGCGAGGTCCTGGAAGGCTTCGAATGCGGCATCCTGCTCGACGGCTTCAACGACCTCAAGGAAGGGGACGTGCTGGAGGCGTACGAGACCCGAGAAGTCGCCCGTGAGGCCTGACGCCTGCCTCGGCGTCTATCTCGCGGAACTGCACTTCCCGGAGGCCCGGACGCTCAAGGAGAAGCGCGCGCCGCTGGCTTCGCTGCGTGACGTCCTGCAGTCGCGGTTTCGCGCCTCGTTCAGCGAGGTAGGACAGCAGGACGCGTGGCAGCGGGCGAGGGTGCTCGTGGTGATCGCCGCCTCGTCGCTGCAGCAGACCCGCGAGCGCCTCGACGACATCGACCGCTACCTGCACGGGCGCGACTTCGAGGTCGCGCGCGTGCTGCTCAAGACATCCGACACAGTGGACACGGTATGGGACTTCGACTCTTAAAGGTCAACGAAAGCATCAAGGAGACGCTCTCCTCGGTCATCACCTCCGCGGGGCTCAAAGACCCGCGCATCGGGTTCGTGACCGTGACGGGGGTCGAGACCAGCCGCGACCTGCGGCACGCCAAGGTGTTCGTGAGCGTGCTCGGCGGCCAGACCGAGCGCGAGCTCACCATGAAGGCGCTGGAGAAGTCGCGCGGCTTTCTGCAGGCCAAGATCAACGCTTCACTGCACATGAGGCACACGCCGCAGTTGCAGTTCTTCTACGACGAGACCCTGGACAACGCCCTGCGCATCGAGCGCGCGCTCAAGCGCGAGGCCGAGGTGCTCGGCGAGGAGCCGCACGAGATCCCGGTGCCGGGCGCCGAGCCGGAGGCCGAGGGTGACGAGGGCGCCGCCGACGCGGCGGACGGCGGCGAGACCCCTCCGGCCGGCGAGGACGACGCGTGAAGCCGCTCGCCGCCGACCTCGATGCGGTCTGCCGGCGCATGCGCGGCGAGAGCCGGGTCGCGCTCGCCGTCCACGAGAAGCCCGATTCCGACGCGCTCGGCGCGGCGGCCGGCATGCTCGACCTGTTCGCGCAGCTGGGCGCCGAGGCCCACCTGTACGTGTCGGAGGACGAGCTGCTCCCGCTCGGCGACGTGCTGCTCCCCGCGGAGCGCGTCAGGCGCGGCGCGCCGCCCTCCGGCGCCGCGCTCTACGCGCTCGACTCCGGCAACCCGGACCGCCTGGCCCTGCCGGACTGGGGCGAGGTCGCGGTCAATATCGACCACCACCACGACAACCCCCGCTACGGCGAGCTCGCCTTCGTGCGCGGCGAGGCGAGCAGCACCAGCGAGCTCGTCTGCGACATCGCCCGCGCCCTCGAGCTGCGGCCATCCCCGGCGGCCGCCGCGGCCCTGTATGCGGGCATCTCGTTCGACACCGGTCACTTCCACCACGACAGCACCTCGCCGTCCACCTTCCGCACCGCCGCGTGGCTGGTCGAGCTGGGCGTCGACGTCACAGGCATGTACGCGCTGCTCTACGAGCGCCGCTCGGAGGCGTCGCTGCGCCTCTGGGCCCGGGCCGTCGCCGGCGCGCGCGCGGTAGCCGGCGGCCGCGCCCTGCTGGCCGCGGTCACGCGGGCGGACTACGCGGCCACCGGCGCGGGGCCGGAGGAGACCGAGGGCGTCGTCGACAGCCTGCGCGGCGTCGGCGGGGTGGAGGTCGCCGCCCTCGTCAAAGAACAGACGGGCGGCGCGCGCGTGCGCGTCAGCCTCCGCTCCGAGACCATCGACGTCAGCGCCGTCGCCGCCCTGCAAGGCGGCGGCGGCCACAAGCTGGCGGCCGGGTTCTCCAGCGACGACGGTCCCGAGGAGGTGATCGCGTGGCTCAGTTCCGAACTCGCAAGGCGCCTCTCGACGGCGTCCTCCTGATCGACAAGCCCGAGGGCTTCACGTCGCACGACGTCGTGGCCCGGGTGCGGCGGAACCTGCGCCCGAGCGTCAAGAAGGTGGGCCACGCCGGGACCCTCGACCCGTTCGCCACCGGGCTGCTGGTGGTGCTCGCCGGCAGGGCGACCAAGCTGGCGCGGTTCTTCGTCGACCTGCCCAAGGAATACGAGTGCACCGTCCGCTTCGGCGTGCGCTCGGACACGGGCGACCTCACGGGTCAGCTCGCGGAGACCGGCGCGACGACGACGCGCGCCGCGGTCGACGCGGCCATCCCCGGCTTTCTGGGGCACATCATGCAGAGCGTGCCCATGACCTCGGCCGTGAAGGTGGACGGCGAGCGGCTCTACAAGAAGGCTCACCGCGGCGAGGTGGTCGAGACGCCGGTCAAGGAGGTCGAGATCGAGGCGATCGACGTGCTCGAGTTCGACGAGGCCGCGCAGACGATGCGCTGTCGCATCGCCTGCTCCAAGGGCACGTACGTGCGCCAGCTGGCCATCGACCTCGGCGAGGCCGTGGGCGCCGGCGCCCACCTCGAGCAGCTCTCTCGCACCGCCGTCGGCGATCTGCGCCTGGACGAGGCCCAGACCCTGGCCGAGTTCGAAGCGGCGATCGGGGAGAGGGAGGCCGGCGACGACCACATCCCCGGCCTCGTGCCGCCGGCCGTGGCGCTGCAGTTCATGCCCGGCATCGAGCTCTCCGCGGCCCAGGTCACCGCCGTGCGCAACGGCGCGCGTCTGCCCGGCGGTCCTCAGGAGCCGGTGCGGCTCACGTTCCGCGGCGAGCTCATCGCCATCTACGGGCCGGCCGAGGAGGGCAACGCCCTCAAGCTGCTCGTCAAGCTTTGATGGAGGTCGTCGCCGACATCGCGTCGCTGGCGCCGCGGCCGCGGGCGCTCGCACTCGGCACGTTCGACGGCGTGCACGCGGGTCACCGCGCGGTGATCTGCCGCGCCGTGCGGCTCGCGCGCGAGCGCGGCCTCACCAGCGCGGTCGTCACCTTCGACCGGCACCCGCTGGCGGTCATCGATCCCGCGCGCGTGCCGCGTCTGCTCACGTCCAACGAGGAGAAGGCGCGGCTGATCGCCGAGCTCGGTCCGGACGAGCTGGTCATGCTGCCGTTCGACGAAGAGCTCGCCGCGCTCACCCCGGCCGAGTTCTGCGACGGCCTGCTGGCCGGCGCGTTGCGGGCGCGCGCCGTCGTGGTCGGCGAGAACTTCAACTTCGGCGCGCGCGGCGCCGGCGACACGGCGCAGCTGCGCGCCTGCGGCGCCGCGAACGGCTACGAGGTGGAGGTCTGCGCGCTGGTCACCGAGCACGGCGAGCCCATCAGCTCCACCCGCATCCGGCGGCTGCTGCACGACGGGGAGCTCGAGGAGGTGCGCGAGATCCTCGGCCGCCCGCCGTCGGCGGGCGGAGTGGTGGTCCACGGGGACAAGCGCGGGCGCGCCCTGGGCGTGCCCACGGCCAACGTCGACGTGGAGGCCGGCACCATCTTCCCGGGCCGCGGCGTCTACGCCGCGCGAGCCTTCGTCGACGGGCGCTGGTACCGGACCGCCGTCAACATCGGGCACAACCCTACCTTCCAGCGCCGGGACGAGCCCACCACCCACGTGACCGTCGAGGCGTTCCTCCTCGGCTTCAGCGGGGACATCTACGATCGTGAGATCCGCCTCGACTTCCTCCACAAGATCCGCGACGAGCGACGCTTCGGGAGCGCGGAGGCGCTCGTCGCGCAGATGCGCCTCGACATCGCCGCCGCCGGCTCGCTGGCCGACCCCGAGCTCGACGCCGTCGGCCTCGCGCCGGACGCGGGCGGCGCCTGACCGCGCCAGCTCCGCGGGCTCGGTTTCTCGCCGCCCGCCCGCTGTGCTACCCTAGCGCGACCGCTTTCTCGGTCACGGGCAGCCAACCCGCGACTGGGTTCCCGGATGCTCCCACGAGGGAGGTGAAAACGAATGGCAATGACCAAAGACGCCAAAGAGACGATTATCGCCAAGCACGCCAAGCACGATGGCGACACTGGCTCCCCCGAGGTACAGATCGCACTCCTCACCGAGCGCATCACCACCCTCACCGAGCACCTCAAGACCCACAAGAAGGACCACCACAGCAGGCGCGGCCTGCTCAAGATGGTCGGTCAGCGTCGCCGCCTGCTCAACTACCTGCAGGCGCGTGACCTCGAGCGCTACCGCGCGCTCGTCAAGGAGCTCGAACTCCGCAAGTAACACCCCGCCGGCGCCAGACGCGCCCGCGACATCGTCCCCGTGCCAATCCCACGCAGACGACAGAGTACCCGAGCGCAATGGGGCGCCGGGTCAGAGAGACGAAGGAAGAGATGAACACGATTGAAGTAGAAGTCGGGGGTCAGACGATCACCCTCGAGACCGGTCGCCTCGCAAAGCAGGCCAACGGCGCCGTGCTGGTGCGCTGCGGCGACACGGTGGTCCTCGTCAGCGCCGTCATGCGCGAAGACGTGCGCGAAGGGCAGGACTTCTTCCCCCTGACCGTCGACGTGGAAGAGCGGCACTACGCCGCCGGCAAGATCCCCGGCGGCTTCATCAAGCGCGAATCGCGCCCGAGCGAGAAGGCGATCCTGGCCGCGCGCCAGATCGACCGCCCGATCCGGCCCCTGTTCCCCAAGGGCTTCATGAACGAGATCCACGTCGTGGCCACCACGCTGTCCGTCGACTTCGAGGTGTCCTACGACATCCTCGCGACGCTCGGCGCCTCCGCCGCGCTCACCATCAGCAACATCCCGTTCGGCGGTCCCATCGGCTCCGTGCACGTGGGCCGCATCGACGGCCAGCTGGTCGTCAACCCGACGCTCGAGGAGCTCCAGGACGAGTCGGACATGGACCTCGTCGTCACCGGCACCGCCGACGCCATCGTCATGGTCGAGGCGGGCGCCCAGGAGGTCTCCGAGGCCGTCATCGTCGAGGCTCTCAAGCTGGCGCACGAGGAGATCAAGAAGCTCGTCGCCGTGCAGCTCGAGCTGCAGAAGCAGGTCGGCAAGGCCAAGTGGGACGTCCCCGTGACGACCATCGACGAGGGCGTGCTCGAGGAGGTCCGCACGGGCTTCGCCGCAGCGCTCGACACGGCCACCCAGGTGCCCGGCAAGAAGGAGCGCATGGACGCGACGGCCGACGTCAAGAAGGCCGCCGTCGCGCAGCTCCTGAGCGAGGACTCCGACCCGGAGCGCGTCCTGCAGGTCAAGCGCGCACTCGCCAAGGTCGAGAAGGACATCATCCGCGACCGCATCGCCGTCAAGAAGGTCCGGCCAGACGGTCGCGCGACGGATGAGGTGCGGCCGATCAGCTGTGAGGTCGGGGTCATCCCGCGCACCCACGGCAGCGCCCTCTTCACCCGCGGCGAGACGCAGGCGATGAGCCTGCTCACGCTCGGCGGCACCGGCGAGTTCCAGCGCATCGACGGCCTCGGCATCGAGGACAAGAAGCGCTACATCCACCACTACAACTTCCCGCCGTACTCGGTGGGTGAGACCGGCTTCATGCGCGGCCCCAAGCGCCGCGACATCGGCCACGGCGCCCTCGCCGAGCGCGCCCTGCTGCCGGTCCTGCCGAGCGAGCTCGACTTCCCGTACACCGTGCGCATCGTGTCCGAGATCCTCGAGAGCAACGGCTCGTCCTCGATGGCCAGCGTCTGCGGCTCCACGCTCTCGCTCATGGACGCCGGCGTGCAGATCACCGCCCCGGTGGCCGGCACCGCGATGGGTCTCATCAAGGAGGGCGACGACTACGTCGTGCTCACCGACATCGCCGGCGTGGAAGACCACCTCGGCGACATGGACTTCAAGGTCGCCGGCACCGCGGAGGGCATCACCGCCCTGCAGATGGACATCAAGATCACCGGCGTCACCTTCGAGATCCTCACGGAGGCGCTCGAGCAGGCGCGCAAGGCACGCCTGCACATCCTCGCCAAGATGGCCGAGGTCATCGCCGAGCCGCGCAGCGAGCTCAGCCAGTGGGCGCCGCGCATCTTCAGCATCCAGATCAACCCCGACCAGATCGGGCTCGTGATCGGCAAGGGCGGCGAGACCATCCGCGGCATGACCGAGGAGTTCAGCGCCGACATCGACATCCAGGACGACGGGACGATCTTCATCTGCGCCCCCGACGAGGAGGCCGCGGAGGGCGTCAAGAACCGCATCCAGTCGATGACCAAGGAGGTCGAGGTCGGCGACGTGTTCACCGGACGCGTCGTCAAGACCACCGACTTCGGCGCCTTCGTCGAGCTCAAGAAGGGCACCGACGGCCTGCTCCACATCTCGCGCCTCGCGCCCAAGGGCGAGCGCGTGAAGAACGTCGAGGACGTCGTCAAGCGCGGCGACTCCGTGACCGTCGAGGTCGTCGAGATCGACAAGGCGCGCAACCGCATCGGGCTCACGCTGCTCAAGCCGCCCGAGGCGGAATAAGAGAGAGAAAGCGGAGCAGGGAGCGGGCCACGAAGGCCTACCGCCTGTCAACGCTGGACAACGGCCTGCGAGTGGCCACCGAGCGCCTGGATTCCGTGCGCTCGGTGGCCCTCGGGGTCTGGATCGCCGCGGGCTCCCGGCTCGAGCCGGTCGAGCTCGGCGGCATCTCGCACTTCATCGAGCACCTGATCTTCAAGGGCTCGGACAAGTTCTCGGCGTCCCAGATCGCCCACATCTTCGACGACATGGGTGCGGAGCCCAACGCGTCGACCTCCAAGGAGTACACGCTGGTCAACGCGCGGCTCCTGGACGAGGACCTCGACAAGGCGTTCGAGGTCATCGCGGAGATGGTCGCGCGACCCTCGTTCGCGGACCTGGACCAGGAGCGCGAGGTCGTGCTCGAAGAGGTCGCGATGTACGAGGACTCGCCGCCCGAGCTCATCCACGACGACCTCTGCGAGGTCGTCTTCGGCGAGCACCCGCTCGGGCGGCCCATCATCGGCCACTACGAGACGCTGGCCGCGCTCGACCTCGACACCGTGCGCGGCTACCACGACGCCCACTACGTGAATCCGGGCGTCGTCATCGCGGCCAGCGGCCACGTCGACCACGAGCGCGTCGCCGCACTCGCCGCCACGCACTTCCGGCCCGAGCCCGGCGCCGAGGTCGTGCGCGCCGAGCTGAGCGCGCCGGAGACACGGCACCTCGCCCGCTTCACGCAGAAGGACACCGAGCAGTACCACGTGTGCCTCGGCGGTCCGGGGCCGCGTCGCGGCGACCCGGACCGCTACGCCGCCTTCGTGGTCGACACCATCCTCGGCGGCTCCTGGAGCTCGCACCTCTTCCAGGAGGTGCGCGAGAAGCGTGGCCTCGCCTACTCCGTCTACTCGTACACGTCGCTCTACGCGGACGCCGGGCTCGCCGCGGTCTACTTCGGCTCCCGCCAGGAGGCGGTGGAGGAGGCCATGCAGGTCATCCTCGAGACCCTCGCCGGCCTCGAGGCGCAGATGACCGACGCCGCCATCAGCCGGGCCAAGAACCACCTCAAGGGGCAGCTGGTGCTCAGCATGGAGAGCCCGGGAGCGCGCATGCAGACGCTGGGACGGGCCGTCCTTCTGGAGCAGCCCGTCCTCACCGTGGACGAGGTGCTCGCGCGCATCGACGCGGTCGACAGGGACGCCACCGTCGCCGCCGTGGGGCGGTACTATGACCCGGAGACGTGGTCGACGGCCTGCATCGGGCCTCAGCCGGAGCCGTTCCGGGCCGTCACCCAGGGGTTCGTCCAGGAGGAACGATGAGCGGTCTGTCTGTAGCGCCCCGCTCGTGCAGGCCGGAAGAAGGGACGTCATGATCGACGTGCTGGTGACCGGGGCGGCCGGCAAGATGGGCGCGCTGAGCGCGGCCACCATCGCCGCGCAGGACGACCTGCGCCTGGTCGCGCTCGTGGACCCGAAGAAGGGCCGCGGGGGAGAGACGCCGTGGTTCGAGGACGTCGAGGCGGCCCTGGCCCTCACGACGCCGGCGGCGGCGCTCGAGTTCAGCGTCCCCGGCGCCGTCTTCGAGAACAGCGCCGCCCTGCTCGAGGCCGGGGTGCCCACCGTCGTCGGGGCCACCGGGCTGGACGACGACCAGGTCGCCGGCCTCTCGGCCAGGGCGGAGGCGTCCGGCGCCGGGCTCGTCATCGTGCCCAACTTCGCCCTCGGAGCGGTGCTGCTGATGAAGTTCGCCGCCGAGGCGGCGCGGCACTACGAGCACGCCGAGATCATCGAGACACACGACAAAGCCAAAGCGGACGCGCCGTCGGGCACGTCCCTGCGCACGGCCCGCCTCATGGCGGAGGCGCCGGGGTCCGCCCTCGCGGCCCCGCCCGGCGCCGGGCCGGCCTCGCGCGGGCTCGTTGCCGACGGCCGCGTGACCATCCACAGCGTGCGCCTGCCCGGCGCGGTGGCGCACCAGGAGGTCGTGTTCGGCGGCGAGGACGAGCTCCTCACCCTGCGCCACGACTCTCTCTCCCGGCGCTCGTTCATGGCCGGGGTGCTGCTGGCGCTGCGGCGCGTGGGGACGGTGCGCGGCACCGTCATCGGGCTCGAGCACCTGCTGGACTCCCCGGACGCGCCCGGGCGGGCCCCGAAGGAGGACGCGTGAAGGACCACCGTCTCGGGACCATCCTGACCGCCATGGTCACGCCGTTCGACGCCGCCGGGACGGTCGACCACGACAAGCTGGCCGCGCTCGCCGAGTTCCTGCTCGCCCACGGCTCGGACGGGCTGGTGGTCGCCGGCACCACCGGCGAGTCGCCGACGCTCGACGACCGGGAGAAGCTGGCGATGTTCCGCACCGTCGTCGCCGCCGTGGACGGGCGCGCGCCCGTCGTCGCCGGCACCGGCTCCAACGACACGCGGCACAGCGCGGAGCTCACGCGCGCCGCCGAGGCCTGCGGCGTGGACGCCGTGCTGGCGGTGGTCCCCTACTACAACAAGCCGCCGGAGCGCGGCGTGATCGCGCACTTCCGCGCCGTCGCCGCGGCGACGAGCCTGCCGGTGATCGTCTACAACATCCCCGGGCGCTGCGTCATCAACGTGGCGCCGGAGGCGCTGGCCGAGCTCGGCGAGGTCGACAACATCGCCGCCGTCAAGCAGGCGAACCCCGACCTGGCGGAGACCGACCGGCTCATGGAGCTCAGCGACCTGGCGGTGTACGCCGGCAACGACGACATGCTCTACGACGTCATGGCGCGCGGCGGCGCCGGCGGCATCTGCGTGGCCAGCCACGTGGCCGGGCCGCGGATGGCCGAGGTCGCCCGGCTCTGCCGGGAGGGCGACCTCGAGGCCGCCGCGGCCGAGGACGCCGCCCTGCACGAGCTCTACAAGGCGCTGTTCATCACCGCCAACCCCATCCCGGTCAAGGCGGCGCTCAACCTGCTCGGGCACGAGGTCGGAGGCTTGCGCCTCCCGCTCGTGCCCGCCACACCCGAAGAAGAAGCCGTGGTGGCCGCAGAGCTCCGGCGGCTCGGTCTCACCGACGCCTGAGCCCCGCGGCCACCCCGCGACACGAACACAGAGAGAAGGCATCACCATGAGTGAAGACGCCGTACGTATCGTCCCCCTTGGGGGCCTCGGCGAGATCGGCAAGAACATGACCGCGGTCGAGTACCGCGGCAAGATCGTGGTGCTCGACTGCGGCGTCGAGTTCCCCAGCGAGGACATGCTCGGCATCGACCTCGTGCTCCCCGACATCCGCTGGCTGGTCGAGCGCGAGGCCGACGTGCTCGCCTTCGTGATCACGCACGGCCACGAGGACCACCAGGGGGCGCTGCCGTTCGTGCTCCGGCGGTTGAACCGGCCGGTCTACGGCAGCCGCTTCACGCTCGCGCTCATCAAGTCCAAGCTCGAGGAACACGGCCTGCTCAAGAGCGTCGAGCTGACCGAGGTCAGCGACAAGTCGCGCCTGGAGCTTGGGCCGTTCGACCTCTCCTTCATCGCCACCAGCCACAGCATCCCCGACTCGCTCTCGATCGTGCTCGGCACCGACCTCGGCGCGGTGGTGCTCACCGGCGACTACCGCTTCGACCACACGCCGATCGACGGCCGCGTCACCGACGTGGACGCCTTCGCCCGGCTCGGTGAACGGGGAGTGCTGGCGTTGCTCGGCGACTCGACCAACGCCGAGGCCCCGGGATCGACCGCCTCGGAGAGCACCGTCAGCAACGCCTTCCACCAGATCTTCGCCGAGGCCGAGGGCCGCGTGATCGTGGCCAGCTTCGCGTCCCACATCCACCGCATCCAGCAGGCGATCACCATCGCCCACCTGCACGGCCGCAAGTTCGCCCTCTCCGGGCGTTCGATGGTCAAGAACGCAAACATCGCCCGCAACCTCGGCTACCTCAAGGTGCCCGAGGGCGCGATGATCAAGCTCACGCAGATCGACGAGTACCGGCCCGAGGAGGTCCTGATCCTCTCGACCGGCAGCCAGGGCGAGCCGCTCTCGGCGCTCACGCGCATGGCGTTCAACGACCACCCGCAGGTGGAGCTGCACGAAGGAGACACCGTCGTCATCTCCGCCAAGGCCATCCCCGGGAACGAGCGCAGCGTGACGGCCACGATCGACCGCCTGCTCAAGGTCGGCGCCACCGTGGTCTACGGCGAGCGCAGCGGCATCCACGTGAGCGGCCACGCCGCCCAGGAAGACCTCAAGATGATGCTGAACCTGACGCGACCCCGGTTCCTCGTCCCCGTCCACGGCGAGTACCGCATGCAGCACCTCCACGCCGAGCTGGCCCGCCAGTCGGGCATGCCCGACGAGGACATCTTCATCCTCGAGAACGGCGACGTGCTCGAGCTGGAAGCCGACAACGGCGAGATCGTCGACAAGGTCGCGACGGGCATGGTGTTCGTCGACGGCTCCGAGATCGGCGATCCCGAAGGTCTCGTGCTGCGCGACCGCCAGCAGCTGGCCGGCGACGGCATCCTCATCGCCGTGGTCACGGTGGACGGCCAGACCGGCGACTCGGTCGCCCCGCCCGAGCTCGTGGCGCGGGGGTTCCTCCACGACGACGCGCGTCTCCAGGACGTCCTCGACGAGTGTGGGGCGGCCCTGGACACGCTCCTGGACGAGCTCGGCGCTGAACACGTCACCGGCCAGCACCTCATCCGCGAGGACATCAGCCAGCGCCTGTCCGAGCTCGTCTTCCGGCGCACCAAGAGCCGGCCGCTCATCATGCCCATCGTCGTCGAGGTCTGACGGCGGGGAGGGGCGGGCGGCAAGCTAGGGTTTCCCCGCCGCGCGTCGAACACAGCCCCATGGCGACTGCACGCCCGAAACAGGCACGGCGGCGCGCGGCCGCCGCGGCGCGGACGGCGCCGCGCGGCGCCGCGGCGGCCTCTCGAGCCAAGACCAAGCCCCCGGCTTCCCGGCACCGCCGGGAGCTGGGCGCCATCGCCTGCCTCGCCGTCGCCGTGTTCCTCGCCTTCGTGCTCTACCTGGGATGGGACGGGGGCTCGCTCGGCCGCTGGCTGGGCGACGCCGCCCGCTGGCTGGTCGGCATCCTCGCCTTCGCGCTGCCGTTCCTCCTCGGGTTCGTCGCCTACCTTCTCGTGGTCAAGGAGGAGAGCCGCCCCCGGCGTGGGCTCAGCTGGGGCGTCGCCCTGATCGTCACCGGGGTGGCGCTCGCCGCCGCGGCCGACGCCTTCGGCATCTTCGGCGGCGAGCGCGGGGACGCGCTCTTCCGCGACGCCTACATGAGCGCCCACGGCGGCGTCCTCGGCGAGGTCCAGTGGGCTGTCCTCAGCCCGTTCATCGGGCGCCTGGGCGTCGACGTCCTCGTGATCGCCCTCATCCTGGCCGGCGTGCTGCTGGTCACCGGCTCGTCCCTGCGGCAGTGGGCGACGCACTCCAGGCAGGGCGTCGCCAAGGCCGGGAGGGCGGCGCGCAGCCAGGCCGAGGCCCTGGGCGCGCGCCGCAAGGAGGCGTCCGACACGCGCGTGGTGGAGCTCGACGAGGCGCAGACCATCGACGCCGGCGACCTCATGCGCACGTCCGTCCGGCCGGCGGTGTCTCCGGAGCTCGACTTCTCGCGCCCCGTCCCCGCGGCGGGGCCGCACCTCATCGACGGCGCCGCGGAGGCGCCGGAGATCTTCGGCGAGCCCACGCCGCTGCCCGGCGAGCACGAGCCGGAGCCGGTCGTGGCGGCGGAGGACGGCGTGCAGCTCTCGCTCGCCGCGGCCGCCTCCGCGCAGGCGGAGAAGGGTGCGGCCGGAGAGGCCGACGTGGCGCTGGCCTTCGCGGAGGCGGAGCGCCGTCAGTGGACGCTCCCCGACCCCGCCCTCCTGCGCCGTCTGGCGCAGGGGCACGGTGAGTCCCCGGACGCCGTCGCCCGCGTCTCCGAGCGGCTGGTGGCGACGCTGGGCAGCTTCAACATCCCCGCCCAGGTGATCGGCACGGTCTCGGGACCGCGCGTCACCCGCTACGAGCTGCAGCTGGAGCCCGGCATCAAGGTGAGCAAGGTGGCCGGGCTCAAGGACGACCTCAAGTACGCGCTGGCGGCTACCGACGTGCGCGTCCTGGCGCCGATCCCGGGCAAGACGGCCGTCGGCGTCGAGGTGCCGAACCAGCAGGCGAACTACGTCTCGCTGGGCGACATCCACGGCCTGTTCCCGCAGCACGCCTCGCCCATGGCCTTCTGGCTGGGCAAGGACGTCACCGGCAGCGCGGTGCTGGCCGACCTGGTGCGCATGGTGCACCTGCTCATCGCCGGGACCACGGGCTCGGGCAAGAGCGGCTGCCTGAACGCGCTCATCACCTCGATCCTGCTGCGCGCCACGCCCGACGAGGTGCGCATGATCATGATCGACCCCAAGAAGGTCGAGCTGAGCAACTTCAACGGCGTGCCGCACCTGCTGGCGCCGGTGGTCACCAACATGAAGCAGGCCACCTACGTGCTCGACAACATCTGCCGCGAGATGGACCGGCGCTACGACGTGCTCTCGCGCAACGGCTGCCAGGACATCCGCGCGCTGAACAAGAAGCTGGTGCGCGCGGGTGAGGACCCCATGCCGTACACGATGGTGATCATCGACGAGCTGGCCGACCTCATGATGGTCGCCCCCTCGGAGGTCGAGGATTCCGTGATCCGCCTCGGGCAGCTCGGGCGCAGCTGCGGCATCCACCTCGTGGTGGCCACGCAGCGCCCGTCGGTCGACGTGGTCACCGGCATGATCAAGACCAACATCCCCTCGCGCATCGCCTTCGCCGTGGCCTCGCAGACCGACTCCCGCATCATCCTCGACCAG